>SHLT01000068.1 GCA_004282875.1 Chromatiales bacterium
GCCGGGCGCCCTGTCACGCGGCCTGCAGGTGCACTTTCGCGATAGTCGTGACCAGATCATGAGCCTGCCCGAGGCGGACGATCCCACGATGCTGGTACTGCGAATTATCGAGCAGAACCGGCTCTTTGAGACCGCGGCCAGGAATAGCGATGCGCCGAAGCTTGCGCGGGTCCTGCGCGCTTTCGAGCCGGTTCTACTGCAGCTCGCGGCAGACGATCTCGCACCCGAGGACGCCCAGGCCCTGCAGGCCCAACTCGCGTTCGAGCTGAACGTAATGCTAACCAAACTCAGTGTTGAGTCATCAGATGATTCACACACCACATGATGTAAGGACCAACCCATGAACAACATTTTCAAGCTGGCCGTAGCCGCCGCTTTGTTACTGCTTGCAACTCACAGCCCGGCCCAGACCGATGATGAAGACTTTCGGATGAGTGCCCTGGAAGCGCTGATCTCGGCACCGCCAGAGCGCGCTTTGCCGATTGTTGAAAAGGTGCTCGCCGGCAATCACAGCACCGACCTCAAGGAACGAGCACTGTTTCTCCTGAGCCAGATGGAAACGCCGGAGTCCCAGGCACGGCTACTCACATTCGCCAATGACAGTCAGGGTGAGCTCCAGACCGAGGCCATTCGCATGATCGGGATTGGCGGTGACCAGCAGGCGCTGGCCAGTCTTAGCGACATCTATCGAAGCGGCGATGCCGGCGTCAGGGAAGCGGTGCTCGAGGCATACCTGATCGCCGATGATGCGGCTGCGATCTCTGAAATTGCCGCCAATACCGAGGACGAAAACGAGTTTGAGGACGCCGTTGAGATGCTAGGTGCCATGGGAGCACATGAGCAGCTTCGCGAGCTGCGTGGACGCGCCGGGTTGTCGGAGACGTTGATTGAGGCCTACGCCATTTCGGGCGACCCGGAATTCGCCAGTGAGCTCGTTGAGATCTACAAGAACGCCGAATCCGAAGAGATCCGCGACTCTGCCCTCGAAGGACTCATGATCGCAGACCATGACGAAGGCATGCTCGAGTTGTATCGGGAGGCGTCGAATGCCGCCGAGAAACGGCAGATTCTCGAATTCCTGGTCATGATGGACAACGAGGCCGTCTGGGACCTGATCGATAGTGCGCTGGAAGGGTCGGACTGATGCGTGCTGCAAAAACCATCGCGCTGGCATTGTTGGGGCTCGCGCTACTGTGGAGCACGCCGTCGATCGGGGACGCGGACGGCTGGTACAAGTGGCAGGTCGACGAGCGATCCGCGACGCTGTATATCCTTAAGAAGGACGACAAGCCGAACCGTATTCGCGTCTTCACCGAAGAATGCCAGCCCTGGGGCAACACGGCGCGCGGCGTCAGCGGTGAGGTCACCGACATGGGAACGATGTCGCTGGAGGATAGCGTCACCATGCTGCTCGACATTGCGAAGTCGGACGACCTGGGCATGGACGTGCGGGAAGACGCACTGTTCTGGCTCGCTCAGTCAAACTCGGACGACGCGTACGCCTACATCAACCAGATCCTGTTCGAAAGCTGAGCGTCGGCTAGAAGAAGTAGTCACCGAACAATTCGTAGAAGTAGTCGGCCCAGTGCTCGGGAATGGGCTCCGTCAGCTCCACCGCCGTGGCAAAGTCCTTCTCGAACACATCTCTCCGCAACGAACGCACTACCGACGGTTCCGACGTCGCGATGTTGAGCTCCTTGTTGAGATAGAAACTCCAGCGATCCCAGTTCGCGGATCCGAGACAGGCCCAGTCGTCATAGAGCGCCGCCTTGACGTGCGACATGCCCGGGTAAATAAAGACGCGAACGCCGTTGCGCAGCAGCGCGTTGGCCGCGAGAGCATTGTTGCGCGTAATCAAGCCACGGTCGGTTTCGAGCGGAATAATGACGCGCACGTCGACCCCTCGTTTACGCGCTCGCGCAAGCTCGAAGAGCATGACGTCGTCGGTAAAGTACGGGTTTTGCACGTACACGTACCGCTGGGCACGCTGGATCGCCTTGCGCTGCACCCGGTAGATCTCCGCGTTCTCGGTCCGGGTAAACAGCGTGCGCACGGGGTAGCCGACAGCGTCAGCCACCACGGGCGTGCCGCGCAGCGCCACCCGCGCATAGGCAAGATCGCCCAGGAACCCGGCATGCGCCCAGGCCTTGTCGAACTCGTGCTGCATGACGTCAACGATCGGCCCACGCAGCTCGATCATCAGGTCGTGCCAGTCGTAGCGATACTCGCGCGCGATATTCATGCCGCCTGTGAAGGCAATCTGCCGGTCGATGATCGCGGTTTTCACATGGTCGCCCGTGAACCACGGATTCTGCGTTTGACGAACATCGACATTCGACTCCTGCTCGAGAAACCTTCGAACACTCTTTGGCGGCTCATGGTCGGCCGGCAGGTTCTCCTGTTCCTCGATGGTTGAAATGATGGTGCCGAAGCCGTCGAGCAACACCCTGGTATCGATTCCTTCATTGGACCGGCGCTTGAGCATTTCACCGACCGATACGGCGAAGTCGTCGTTGTCGAAAATGTACATGCGCAGCGAAACCGATTCCCTGGCCGCATTGACGGCATCGGCAAAGCGCGTAAAAAATTCCTCGCCATCGATGACGACGTCGATCGTGCCTCGCGTGGCGGGGCGCGTCGTCCTGTCGAGGTAGGCTTCCCAGGCAACCAGGTCCATGCCCGGGCCGTCGTTTATCGGGGGTATCGGGAGCTTTTCCACGTTTCGCGGATACGCCGGCTTGATCGTGGTGGTGATCGTATTTAGCGTAACGAAGGTCAGCCGGAACAACGAGGAGAACGGTCGCAGGAGCAACCCGGTCGAGTGGCTGCGGACGACATGGCCGGTCGCCTGCGCGTACTGGTGGCCCTTGTCCGGCAACGGCCCCTCGCCAGCGTAGGGCGTCGCGCACCCCGCCAGCGCTGTCATTCCTGCGAGGCCCAGGAGGACCAGGCACATATGCACTATTTGCATACTGGTATAACGAAAGCGTCTGGCGATCGTCTTGTCCTCCATGGCGCTCTATATAGACTCGACAGTCATATGAATGCAAACGTCGAAACGCTATTTCCCGACCAGGACTCGATCCACGACAGCATCGCGGAACTGATCCCCGGGCCCAATAACCCGACGCCCATGGTGCGCTTGGGCCGTCGCTTCAATCCGCAGGCGGATTTCGACCTGATCGTGAAGCTCGAGGGCATGAACCCGTTCGGCTCGATCAAGGACCGTACGGCAGCGTTCATGCTCGGCGGGCTGCAGCTCGGTGAAGATCAGTCGCTGGTCGAGCCGTCGGCCGGTAACACGGGTATCGCACTGGCCGCACTTGCCAACGCCCAGGGCAACCCGATCGAGATCGCCGTCCCTGAAGGCGTACCGGAAGAAAAGAAGGCGCTGCTGCGCTTCCTAGGCGCCGAGCTCATCGAGGTCGAGGACGAGCTGTGCCCGATCTATCCGTCCGAGGGTGCTCGCGGCGTGGTCAAGAGCATGGTGGAAAGCGAAGCGTATGACGGCAAGTACGTCAGCCCGAACCAGTACGAGAGCAAACTGAATGTCGCAGCCCACTACCACACGACGGGCCCCGAGATCTGGAAGCAGACCGGCGGTCGAATCGACTATTTCTTCGCCGGTGTGGGCACGGGCGGCACCATTACGGGCGTCGGCCGCTACCTCAAGGAACGCAATCCGAATATCAGGATCATCGGTGTGGAACCGGCCAACCGCCACCACAAGCTGTCCGGGCTGAAGCGCGTCACCGGGCTGCCCGAAGAGCATTTCCCGGAGATCCTCGACCGCAGCGTCGTCGACGAGTTTGTCTCAGTCAGCGACGAAGACGCATTTGCCGCCGGCATTCGGGTCGCCCGCAGCGACGGTGTCATGGTCGGCCCGACAACGGGTGCGTTGCTGCATGCCGCCACTGAGTGGGGCAAGACCAACAAGGGCACCGCCGTCGTTATCTCCGGCGACAACGCCGCGAAGTACGTCTCCGCCTACGCGGACTATCTATAGCGCGGCGACCATCCGGCCAAACTCGTCGACCTTGTCCCAGTCCGTGAACTCGTAGGTCTGGGTCGGGTCCGTCGGGCCTTTCGTCATCCACAAGATGAAGCGGATCATCGTCCGGTCGAATGGCCCGAGCTCCGGATAGGCTATCTTGCCGGCGAACACACCGAGGTTTTGCGGCTGCCACTCGATCTGCTTCAGGAATTTCTGCAGGTACGGATTGGTTTCGGGCGTGTTCTTCTCCGGCTTGCGTGCCACGACGTTCACTGAGAACAGCGCATTGGGATGCGCCTCGAGCGCGGCCTGGTTATCGCGGATGAACTTGTAGACGGCCGGCTGGTGCTTGCCGTAGCGGATACTGGCGCCGATGACGACCTTGTCGAAGCTGCGGCCCTCGAGCGACGGGCCGTCCTTGAGGTCGAGCATCTCCACGCTGTCGCCTGCCCGCTCGAGCACCGCCGTCAGGCGTTTGCATATCTCTATCGTATGACCGTCGGTCGTCGAATAGAGAAGAAGTACTTGTGCCATGTCATGTCTCCGCCTGAATGCAGGCAAATTACCTCAGGACGACAGGCTTGGCCACTGTCGCATGATCGGTCGTTGCGGCGAGTTTAAGTTAAGTGACCCATTCCTCGAATGCTTATCTTCGCATTGCGTGACGAGGATCAGTTTTTCCCGGTCGCGGAACCCGGTATCATCTCCGCATCGCTGGGATGCCACCCGCCCCAAGGAATGGATGTGACTCAATCAATTTTGCGTTTTGCCTCGATAGTTTCGGTTCTCTTTTCGCTTGCCGCCTGCGGCGGCGGCGGTGGCGGCGATGGTGGGTTCATACCGCCACCCCCTCCTCCTTCGAGCGGCTGGCAGCCGGGCGTTTTTCTGGACGCGTCGACATTTCAGAATGAATGCGCGGTACCGCGCGTAGGGCAAGATCCGACCAACAACAACCTGCCTTATCCCGACACGCCTGGAACGACGACCGATGAAAACAATTTCCTGCGGTCTTTCACCAATGATACGTATCTATGGTACGACGAAATTACGGATCTCGACCCGGGCACTTTCACCAATACTCAAGACTATTTTGAGCAGTTGAGAACTTTTGGGACAACGCCGAGTGGGGCATCAAAAGATCAATTCAGTTTCTGGTTCGACACGCTGGAATGGTTCAACCTGTTTCAGGGAGGCGTATCGGCCGGCTATGGCGCGACATTCGCAATTATCTCGCCAAGCGTGCCGAGAGAGATCGTTGTGGCATATACCGAACCTAACTCCCCGGCCACCGCTCCGGGAGTAGCCCTGTTGCGAGGAACGACTATCCTGTCAGTCGACGGCTTTGACATTGATACGAATACGCAAGCCGGTGTCGATGCGCTGAATGCCGGCCTCTTTCCTGGCGGGCTGGGTGAGTCGCATACGTTTGAAGTACGGGATGTCGGCGCCGCGGCCAGTCGCACGGTTACGATCGTTTCCGACACGATCACCGATGCCATGGTCCAGAACACGCAGGTGTACGATACGCAAACCGGGCGCGTTGGTTATCTGACCTTCAACTATCACCGTGCACCGGCCGAGGCGGAACTGGTGGATGCGATCAATACGCTGAACGCGGGGGCCGGAGTGGACGACCTCGTGCTCGACATTCGCTATAACGGTGGTGGTTTCGGGGCAATTGCCAGTCAGCTCGCCTACATGATCGCCGGATCAGCGAATACCGCCGGCAAGGACTTCGACTTGCTGCAGTTCAACGACAAACACCCGGCTACTAACCCGATTACCGGCCAGGCGCTCGCTCCAGACCCCTTCTATGATGAGACCCTCGGCTTCTCATTGAATCCGGGCGATCCGCTGCCAGCCCTCGATCTTTCCCGGGTTTTCGTTCTGACCGGGCCGGGGACCTGCTCAGCCAGTGAACTCATCATCAACGGGCTTCGTGGCGCCGACATCGAGGTCATCCAAATTGGCTCGACGACCTGCGGCAAGCCCTATGGATTTTATGAACAGCCGAACTGTGGCACCAGCTACTTCCCCATCCAGTTTCGCAGTGTAAATGCGAAGAATTTCGGCGATTATGCCGACGGTTTTGTTCCCTCGTCGGTCGATGACGGGATGGCCAACGTGCTTGGCTGTTCAGTTGCCGACGATTACACCAAGCCATTGGGCGATACAGGGGAAAACCGGCTTGAGGTAGCGCTGGCCTACCAGGCAGGAATGGGCTGCATTACTCCCGTCAGCGTCGGATCTGACCTGATAAGCAAATCCCGACCGGCGCTGGATGCGACCGACGGCATAATCCTCCGCTCGCCATTTGACTCCAACATCATTATGCGAGTACAGCAATGAAGGCGCGCAACCTGATCGCCGCATCGCTGGCATTGACGACTTTGGGCTGCCAGACATTTGGCAGTAACGTCGACACGCCGGCTCGTATCGTCAATCCCGACGATGCGAGCCGTGCCGCATTGCAGGATGCAGTGAACACTGCGTTCGGCACGAACGTCACCCTTGCAGACGATGCACTGACTGACAGCAGCCTGTTAACGATTGAACGTAGTCCACGGCCGACGATCGACAACCCGAACCCGCAGGGCCGCAACATGGAAATGCCGTTCCAGCTTCGGCTCTTTATCAATGGCACTGACTGCGTGCTCGTTGATCAACGCAATAACGCTCGATACATCCTCGCCAATACGTCTTGCGAAGCTGAATAAGTCCCTTTGCGGACATTGCTACGACAGAACACCAGCAACGCCTGATAGAATAATTCTCGACACGTTCTTGCCCGAACACAACACCCGGGTGACAGCGGCAAACTGGTGAAGACGATGCGGATGACGCGACGCAAGGCTGTACTGCTTGGATCAGGCGCACTGCTGTTGCTCGCCGTCGCCTATTCGATCAAGTCATTCACCCCACCCATCTTTGCCGAGAATGCGATCGCCGAACTCAGGGAACTGGACGTCAACGGCGACAGGCAATACCTGCTCATACGAGGAACCGACAAACGTCTTCCTGTCTTGTTGTTCATTCACGGTGGCCCGGGTATGCCAGCGATGTACCTGGCGCATGATTTCCAGCGAGAGCTGGAAACCCGGTTTGTTGTGGTTCACTGGGACCAGAGAGGGTCGGGGAAATCCTTCAAAGCCGATGCCGACCCCGAACAGCTGAGCACCAGCCTGCTTCTCAACGACATGGATGTTGTTGTCGAGCACCTCCGCAACAGGTTTGGAGCCGATCGGCTATGGCTCGCAGGCCACTCCCACGGCTCCTATCTCGGCGTTCTTTACGCTCGCCGCTACGAGCAGAACGTGTGTGCTTTCGTTGGCATTGGTCAGGTAGTCGACAATAGTCCGACAGGGCCTGTCTTTGCTCTGCAAAAAGAGTTTCTTGAGCAGCGACGGGAGACCCTGGGACTCAACCAGGACGTTGTCATTGACGCCGCCAACCTGGAAGACCTGTTATTCAGAAGCGGCAGCGAACTATTTGCCGAGACGTCTTTCGCACCGCTTCTTCTGTCCGGCCTGATGGCGACGGAATACAGCCTGTTCGACAGCCTCAACGTTGCGAAGGGCTCATCGCTCTCATCACGCCACATGACCTACGACATGCCTCGAGACCTGTTGACGAATGAGTGGCAATTCAATGTTCCTGTTGCGCTGATTATGGGCCGTCACGATATGGTCACGCCAACACGGCTCGCGCGGGTGTACTTTGACCGAATTGAGGCCCCACTAAAGGAGTGGTTCGAATTCGGAGCAACCGCTCACTTCCCGCATTTTGAGAATCCGGGACAATTCACGAGCACGATGTCAGAGCTAAAGCGCCGTTGGGGCGACTGTCCCAGGACGGTCGCCGACTGACCGCCGGCCTGCCCTAGAGCATCGGCGTCTCGTCAACGTCGAACTCGACTTGCGAGCTCGCACTCTCGGGCAATTTGGCCATTGCCTCCTTGAGCATCTCGACGTGCTCCAGTTCTTCGTCGCGTAGCTCGGTGAACAGCTCGATGACATCGGGATCGGTGATGCCGGGCAACGCCATGTCGTAGAAATCATAGGCTTTCTTCTCGGCGGCGAGGCCGACCTCGAACGCCTCGACGGTGGACATGCCGCGACGGGGCGCACCCATATCCGGGGCTTCGACGTCGTAAAGATCATCAAGCGTCAGCTTTGATGGCGTGTCGCCGAACAGCTTGTTACGCCGAGCCTCCAGCTCCTGGCCGTGCTTGGCTTCGTTTTCGACCATCGTGGCGAAAAAAGCGCCTGCGTCGAACCCGCCGGTGCGGCCGAGCTGGGTGGCGAACATCTGGTAACGATGGCATGCCTCCATCTCGATCAGCTTGGCAAGGTCGAGAGCATCCATCAGGCTTAGTTTTGACAGGTCTAGTCGCGTGGACATTGCGTTGACTCCAGGGGTTGCGTTAATCGTATTCGTTAGCTTTCACGGCGTCTCTAAACCCAGCGCCGCACAGTGGCCATGTATTCGTCATAGTCAGGTCCGAACCTAGCCTGCAAGACCCGCTCTTCAGGCTTGATCTGGTACTGCGTCATGTAGACGACAAACACGGGCAGTACGGCCAGGGCAGCGGCGTTTTGCAGGAATAAGGCCCAGCCGGCCAGCGTTACCACGAGGGCCAGGTACATGGGGTTTCTCGAATACCTGTAAATACTGTCCGTGACGACGGCCTTCGTTTTGTCCGGCGCAGTCGGGTCGACCGTGGTGCTGTGGCGCCTGAATGCGGCCACGCCGGCGATGCCTATACCGCCACCAAGCACCGCACAAACGGCAAAGGCGGCTGCCGCACCGGGCAACACGAATGCGCCGCCCGTGTACGTCGCGGACAGAGTCCACATGAGCACGGCGCACACCAGGAACTGAGCGACTGGCGGAACCTTCAGATCAAGTATTTTTACCACCTCGCAGTTTCGCCTGTGCTGCCGCCAGCCTTGCGACCGGCACGCGTGGTCCCGAGCACGATACGTAGTTCAGGCCCACGTCGTGGCAGAACTGGATCGACTCGGGGTGACCGCCCTGCTCGCCGCAGATGCCGATCTTGAGATCTTCGCGTTGCTCGCGCCCACCCTTGACGGCCATCTTGATCAGTTTGCCGACGCCCTTGGTATCGAGCACCTCGAACGGGTTGTCCTGCAGGACCCCCGCCTCGTTATACATCGGCAGGAACTTGTTCTCGGCATCTTCACGCGAGAACGAGAACGTCGCCTGCGTCAGGTCGTTGGTGCCGAACGAGAAAAACTCGGCAACACCGGCGAGATGCCAGGCACGCGTGCAGGCGCGTACCGTTTCGATCATCGTGCCGAACTTGAACGCGAGCTTCTTGCCGTGTTCCTGCTCGAGGTTCTGCACGATCTCGTCGACCGTGCGCTTCACGTGCACGATTTCCTGCAACGTGATCACCTGCGGCACCATGATTTCCGGCCTGACATCGACGCCGTCTTCCGCACACTGCATCGCGGCCTCGAGGATCGAGCGGATCTGCATCTCGTAGATTTCCGGATAGGTAATACCCAGGCGAACGCCACGATGTCCGAGCATCGGGTTGACTTCGTCGAGCTCGCGAACCTTGCGCAGCATACGCTCCTTGTGCGCGAGCGCGTTGTTGACGAAGTCCTCGTTCATTTCTTCGAACGCGGCGGGCAGCTGCACGTCATGATCCAGCGTCGCAATCGCCGTCTGTCGTCCGCGTACGATCTTGCGATACACCTCGAGGTTCTCGATTTGTTCCAGCAGGTCGTGCTCGGTTGGCAGGAACTCGTGCATCGGCGGATCCAGCAGCCGTACCGTGACTGGATCGGGCGCCATTTCCTTGAAGAGCTGTACGAAGTCGTCGCGCTGGAACGGCATCAGGCGCTCCAGCGCTTTCTTGCGGTCCTCTGCGTTGTTGGCAAGGATCATGTCGATAACAATCGGCAGGCGATCGGTCGCATTGAACATGCGCTCGGTGCGACACAGGCCAATACCCATTGCGCCATATTCGCGAGCGGTCTTGGCGGCGTCCGGCGTGTCGGCGTTGGCCAATACCTTGAGGTCGGCCGTCTCATCCGCCCAGCCGAGCAGCTCGGCAAGTTCGCTCGAGAAGTGCGCGGGGATCGTCTCGATAGCACCGAGATACACCTCGCCGGTACCACCGTCGAGCGTAATGACATCGCCCTCATGAATAATCTGCGTGCCAATGCGTGCGAGACGAGCCGCTACATCGACAACAATGCCTTCAGCACCGGCGACGCAGGGTTTACCCATGCCGCGCGCCACGACCGCCGCGTGCGAGGTCTTACCGCCGCGACTCGTCAGGATGCCCTGTGCGGCGAAGAAACCGTGAATATCTTCGGGGCGTGTTTCCTCACGAACGAGAATGATCTCCTCACCCGCGTTGCCGAGTTTCTCGGCGAGGTCCGCGTCGAACACGCACTTGCCGGATGCTGCCCCCGGCGACGCCGGCAGCCCGAGGGCCACGGCCTGCGCTTTACTCTCGGGGTCGAGCGTCGGATGCAGGAGTTGTTCAAGAAGGTCGGGCGGCACGCGCAGCAAGGCTTCTTCGCGGGACAACAGGTTTTCCCTGAACATCTCAACAGAGGTCCTGACCGTGGCCGCGGCATTCATTTTGCCGTTGCGCGTCTGCAGGCAGTACAGCGTGCCCTTCTCGATCGTGAATTCGTAGTCCTGGACTTCCTTGTAGTGCGACTCCAGTGTATTGCGCAACTCGACGAGCTGCTTGTATTGCTCCGGCATCTCGTCGCCAAGATCAACGATCGGCTTCGGCGTGCGGATGCCCGCAACAACGTCTTCGCCCTGCGCATTCGTCAGGTATTCACCGAACATCTCGTTCTCACCCGTGCCCGGGTTGCGTGTAAAGCCGACGCCAGTGGCACAGTCATCGCCCTTGTTGCCGAACACCATGGTGCAGATGTTGACTGCGGTACCGTTCGCCATGTCCGGCGTGATATTAAACTCGCGCCGATAGTCGACCGCGCGCTTGCCCATCCAGGACCGGAACACGGACTCGACGGCAAGTTGCAGCTGTTCGACGACATCCGTCGGAAATTCGCGGCCGGCCTGCTCGCGCACGACGCTCAGGAACAACGCGCTGATCTCTTTCAAATGACTTGCTTCAAGCGAAACGTCGGCCTTGACGCCAACGCGCTTCTTGACCGCGTCGAAGTGAACGTCGAAGTGCTCGTCGTCAATGCCGAGCGCGACTTTGCCGAACAACTGGATGAAGCGGCGATACGCGTCGTAGGCAAAGCGCTCGTCACCCGTTTGTTCGATCAGGCAAGCCAGTGTCTCATCGTTGAGGCCCAGGTTCAGGATCGTATCCATCATTCCCGGCATCGATAGCGCGGAACCCGAACGCACCGACACGAGCAGCGGATCGGGACCTTTGCCAAAAGTTTTGCCCGTCGATTTTTCGAGCAACGTGAGCTGGTCCCGCACCTCGCCCATCAGGCCATCGGGCAGGCCGTCGTTATCGAGATAGTCGAGACAGGCCTCGGTCGTGATCACGAAGCCCGGGGGCACGTTTATGCCAATCTGGGTCATTTCGCAGAGGTTGGCGCCCTTGCCGCCCAGTAACTTCTTGTTTTTGCCGTCGCCGTCGGAGAAAGAATAGACTTGCTTGCTCATATTTTATTCACTAATTAGCCAGTAGGTTGATCGTTTCCCGCATGGTCCGTTAATGACCTTCTCGAGACCATAGCGGCAAACCCCTAAAAATGTGAGATATTTACGGGGCGACACGGCCAGCTGAGGACATCGGACGGTGGCGGCGAAGAAACTGAAGGGACAGGGCCTGGCCTTATCCGGCGGCGGCTACCGCGCCAGCCTGTTCCACCTTGGCGTAACGCGACGCCTTCACGAGCTCGGCATCCTGCAGAACATCACGCGCTTGTCGAGCGTATCGGGTGGCAGCATCCTGGCCGGCCACCTCGCTCACCGGATGCTGGAGCGCGGCGCGACACGACTGGCCTTTGACGACTGGGAGACCGACGTATCGGCGCCCTTTCGTCGTATGGTTCGCAAAGATATTCGCACCGGCTTGTTCGTCCGCCACGCTGCCTGGAACTGGGCCTGGCCAGCGCCACGCGCCCGCGGACTGGAGCGGGCGTTTCGCAGCAGGATCGGCGCACGGCGGCTCGTTGAATTGCCTAAGCGCGACGATGGCGGGATCGAGTTTATCTTCCTCGCTACCAATATAGAAAAGGGTACACCCTGGCGATTCACTTCTGAAAAGATCGGCACGTATACGACACCAGCCGACATGACGATCGCGGAAGCGGTTGCCGCGTCGGCGTGCTTCCCGCCCATCTTCGGCCCGATAAAGATAAAGAAGGATGGCAAGACGATCGGACACCTGACAGACGGGGGCGTGTACGACAATACCGGCATGGAACCTGTCTGGCACAGCAACAAGGTCGTACTCGTATCGGATGCCGGAACGCCGTTCGATTTCCAGGTACCGAAGTGGTTCGGCTCGCGAGTCATGCGCTACGTTGACATCGGCAGAAACCAGGTCGGTGCCTTGCGCAGGCGCGCGATCATCAGACGCCTGGATCGTCGTTACCAGACGGTGCGAAGGGACAAAGGGCCGTCACCGTGCACGCTTGCCGAGCAGGACGACTGCTACCTCCGCACGCACCGCGTGACGGACAAGCCGAGCGGTGCGTTCTGGAGGCTGGCGAGCAAGAAGGCCAGTTTCTGCGAGAACTGCAGCGATGAGTTTGAGCAGGAGACGGGGAGACTCGAGGAAGACTGGTACGGCTATTCCGAGCAGATTTGTGACTCACTGATCGCCGAGATGCGGACGGACATGGACTCCTTCACCAGCGCCGAAGCGAGCATCCTCGAGAACCACGGCTACTTCATGGCCGACCTGGCCATTCGCCGTCACGCACGGCATCTTGGCGACCTGGAGGCGGCCTTTCGCGTACCGCATCGCGACGTGCTCGATGAGCAAACCGTGCTCGCGGCGCTGCGCTTCAGTCACAGTCGCCTGCGCTTCTGGAGCCGCTGGTTCGACCGAGCGCCTAGGCGTCGTCGCCGAGCTTGAGAACACAATGAGATCCGGTGCGATTGTAAGGGTCGCTGCCGAAGTCATCGTTTTCGTCAATTTCCAGGTTCACAATTTCCGGTGCAGGTGGCTTCGCGCCGGCAACCGTGCCGTAGCCGCGAACAGCCGGCTTTACCGGTGCTTTTCGAGGCTTGCCGCTGGTCGTGTTGTTACTTGACATAATCTCATCCATTAGATATTCCCTACGCCTCAATACTAGGAAATGATCGGACGGCAGTGAACGTCGCCCATCGGACGAGAGAGACCGTTTGTCAGAGTTTCACCGTTGGTCGGAAGAATCCGACCGTTCGTCGGGAACTTACTTAGTCAGAAGGCCGCTGGTGGCGGCGCCGGCAACGACCAGGACGAAGGCACCGACACCGAAACCTGCGATTGGCGCGCCGCCGAAGCCCCACATGGCAAGCAAGGCTATGCCGACGCACGTCATGATGGCACCGATAACCTGTCGGGCCCCGGACGGCACCGGGCTATCGGGATTACGCGAGCGCCGCTCCAGCGGCGACAACGCCAGCGCCGCCGGGATCAACAGCAGTATGAGCACGCCGATCCAGACAGGCCGCGTCAGCCACCAGTCGGTCGTGCCGGGCTCGATATGGAAACCGAAACCACCGGAGAGATAGAGCACCGACCCGAAGATCACCATAATCGTGATGTGCCAGAGGTATACCGTCATGATCATACTGTTGATCAGCACCGTCGCTGTCCACAACCGCAAGTTCGAAAGCGCCTTTCTCATTGGCCCCTCGAGTGCGAGTAACAACCCGAACTGGAACATGCCGAGCGCCAGCAAGGTTATTTTCGGTGGCAGCGTGTTGCTCAGTCCCTCATCCGGTGACCCGACCATCGCAAGAGGATAGGGTCCCCAGCGAACCAGCGAATACAAGGCGCCGAATCCGAGCGCGGAATATACAAGCAACTTCGTGATGCTACCCATGCGTCCGTCCCGCCACGCAAAACCCAGCTGGTGCACGGCGAGCCAGACCCAGACGTAGTTGGTCCAGCCGGGCCAGCGAATGTCGGCTGCAAAGAACAGGACGTCGACGATCACGGCAACCGCTGCCAGCGCCCAGAAGGACAGGAATCCATACCGCCGCCAGAACCCGTATGCGAGTGGCGCCAGCAGTGCGAGCGTTATGTAGATGGAGAGAAACCACGTTGGTATGAGCGCAGCCTGCGAGGTGTAGACGATGACACCTTTGGTCACACCCATGAGCTTCATCACACCCGCGACGCCCGCCCACGTGACGATCAAGGCAAGCAACGGCGTGACAAGTCGGTGCAGACGCGCCGCAAGCCAGTCAGCGTAACCCTGACCCTTGCGCTTTGCGCTCTCGAGCGACACCGCGTTTGAGTAACCGCCGACGATGAAGAAGATCGGCATGACCTGGAACAGCCAGGTGAGCCACTGTGTTTGTGGGTGCGACTTCAGCAGGTGGCCGGGAGTGAGCTGGCCATCGACATACCACGCGGTGGCAATCAGCCAGTGTCCGATGACGACGAAGATAATGGACAGCGCCCGCAGGAAATCGACGTAACGATTTCTCTCCGGCGGGGTCCTGGACGCCATGTCACTCGCGATGGACCAGATTTTCATTGGCTCTCCCTCGACCAAAGAATTTCCGTTTGCACCATAACACTATAGGATAGATGCATGCGCAGATACGGGAGCAACCTGGCGGCTCTAGCACTCGCGATGCTTGCGTTGTGTACACACGCGGCGGCGCAAACCCTGCCCGCGTGGCTTACCACGAATTGTCCCGAGTGCGCAGAACGCATGGCGGACAAGACCGGTGTTTACATCCTGGAGAAAGGGGAAGAATCCCTGCTCGGGCGAGCGTGGCTTACGCAAAACGCCACGCAGACGATCGACGTCCAGTACTTCATCTGGAGCAGCGACAATATCGGTACACTTGCGGCAGAGCAGTTGCTGAGCGCTGCGGAACGCGGCGTGCGTGTCCGGGTACTGGTAGACGACACGCTTATCGACGCACAGGACAAGACCTTGCTGCTTTTGTCCGCACATCCGAATGCCAACATTCGCATCTACAACCCGAATCTTCGGGTCGGCGTGAACTTCTGGGAGCGCATGGGCAACGCGTTTACGAAGTTTCGCGACGTGAATCAGAGGATGCACGACAAGACGGCAATCTTCGACAATGCCGCGGGCATTACGGGCGGCCGTAACATGGCCGACGAATACTTCGATTTCGATCACGAGTACAACTTCCGGGATCGCGACGTCCTGTTGCTCGGACCCGCCGTGGCCGACATGACCGAAAACTTCGAAGAGTTCTGGAACAGCGCGTTTGCACACCCGGTCGAGTTGCTGCTTGAAGATATTGGCCGCGAAATCACCGCCATGGACGTCGAGAAGAAGTCGCGCGAACTGCATGCCTATGCGTCCGACCCAAAGAACTTCAAACCCCAGATTCGCGACGCCATTACACTCGCACCCGGCAAGTTTCCGGCGATCGTCCGCGCAATGTCATGGGAAGACGTCGCGTTCATAAGCGATATCCCCGGCAAGAATTCCGGAGAGCATGGTCTGGGTGGTGGCGGCGAGTCGACGCAGCAGCTGATCGACGCCGTGAAGAATGCGAAGTCCTCGATCCTGATCCAGTCGCCCTACCTCGTCATGCCCGAGGGCGGCATCGAGCTGTTCGACGAACTTGTCGGCCGGGGAGTGCGCATTCGAATCTCGACCAACTCGCTGGCCTCGACCGACAACATCCAGGCTTTCAGCGGCTATCACGGTCAGCGCAAAGCGCTGCTCAAGGCCGGCGTCGAACTCTATGAATTCAAGGCCTACCCTGCTATCAGGGACGAACTCATCGAGCGTTTCCCGGACCTCGCCGTACGCAATCCGGTGTTCGCTATCCACGCGAAAAGCATGGTCATCGATGACAGGACCGTCTTTATTGGCACGTTCAATCTCGACCCGCGCTCAGCCAACCTCAACACCGAAGTCGGCATGCTGGCCGACAGTGTCGAACTCGCACGGCAGCTAACCACCAGTATCGAGCACGACATCGACCCGGCGAACAGCTGGCAAACGACGCTCGAATTCAACCCGGATATGGCCGTGAGCCGACTCAAGCGCCTGCGCGTATGGCTGAACCGGGCGCTGCCCCTGGAACCGGTGCTTTAGTTAATCGCTGGGTGACGATTTGCTGCGCCGGTAAACGAGCTTCTCTTCCCACACCTTGTCCTGGTTGTGCATCGCTATGTAGGCGTGCATCTCGTCATCGCTCACCTGGTAGAAGCTCAGCCCCGAAAAATGCACGACGCCGGAGCCAACGCCGACCAGGCGGAAATGCACAAAATCGCCTTTCTCTTCCCAGGCCGTGAATTCGGGTGTGAAATGCTTGACCTTGAGACTGAGCGACCCTTCCTCTTCGACGAGCAGCAGCAACTCGTAAAAATTGACCTTGCCATCATTGATGAGCTTGAACATGCCGACCATGCTGCCGACCGACGCCGGATTCCAGGTCTGCTCGAAGGTCCCGCCGAACGCTTCGCCGGACCATGAACCGACCATCCATGCAACGTCGTCGAGTGATGCCGGGACCCGCGTGTCCGGGTCATCGAGCTTGTAGGTATGTTCGGTCTTGACCGTTTGCGCCAACGCGGCGCTGCCGAGCAGCAGTGTGATCAGGGCAGGCACCAACCTGAGAATTTTTCCTGTCATGAGGCTATCCAGACAACTTCGTGAATGACCTCGAGTCCGGCCTCGAGGAACTTGGGCGGGGCGTTTTCAGTGTCATCGATCACCGCATGGCGTTGCAGGCGCGGCCAATGACCGGTTACTTCCTCTGAAACTAGAGAAAATGGCGGACCATCGCAAACGGCCTGATCGTATTCGACCGTGATGACCAGTTGCGCCGCGTCATCCGTGAGCAACGACGACGTATGCCGCGCGTAGCGTGGTCGCAGGTCTGCCTGCAGCGCGATGAGCGCACCGCGATCGTAGTGCGCGTCGAACGGCCCGTCGGTGAAGTTGAAGTAGTCGCCGCAGTACAAACTGATTTGACGCCCCACGGCCTGATACCCCGGCAGGCTGCCATCAACAGACTCGTACTCGATACCGTTTTCCTCGAAGAAGGCCAGGACAGCAATTTCGGACAGCTCGACACCAACCACTTCGTTGCCCTGCTGTTCGAGCCACAAGAGGTCAACGGTCTTGCCACACATCGGCACGAGAACGCGCCTGCCCGACCATTTCCAGTGAGCCTGCAAATTGCCGTTGCCAGTCGGCTCATGCCATCCGGTTCGGCCTTCCTGCCAGCGTTCAATCCACGGTTCATTCATGCTACGAGTGTAAATCCATGAGCACACGAATGTGCGATTCGACGCAGCGCGCAAGACTCTTGAGTTCGTAGCCGCCTTCCAGCACCGAAACGACCCGGCCGGACGCCGACGCGTTTGCGACGTCCATGATCCGTTCCGACACCCAGCGGAAGTCGGCGTCGGTCAACGCAACGTGCGACATGTCGTCGTCGCGATGCGCATCGAAGCCGGCCGAGATAAAGACCAGCTGCGGCTCAAACGCGGTCAATGCCGGCAACCAGTGATCGGTAACGGCGGCCCGAAACTCCTCGCTCTTCGCGCTGGCCTCCAGTGGTACACAGATACGATTCGGCGTGTTTTCCCGCAGCGGAGTATATGGGTAGAACGGGTGCTGGAACGTCGAGCAGAAAAGTACCCGGTCTTCGTGCTCGAAGATCTCCTCCGTGCCGTTGCCGTGATGCACGTCGAAGTCCACGATCGCAACTCTTTCGAGGCCGTGTACGGCCAGCGCGTGCGCAGCGCCCACGGCGATGTTGTC
>SHLT01000069.1 GCA_004282875.1 Chromatiales bacterium
GACAGGTAGCTCGAGTGCGGGTCCAGTGTGTGTGCGAACGCGTTCATGAAGCGCTCGAACACATCATCATTATTGACCTGGTTCAGGCGCTTCAGGAAACCTCGATAACGATCGCCAAGCACCTCCTGGATCTTCTCCCAGGGTTCCTCTTCCAGCGCGAGATTCAGCGCGTCGTTCTTGACGCGTTGGCGCCAGATTTCGTCGAGTTCGGCCGAAGACGCTACCCAGGGCTCCTCAGAACGATCGAATTGGTAGGTTTCGTCGACGGTGAAATCCGGCTCCGTCTCAAGTTGCGCCAGCGCAAAGTTCAGCCGTTCGCGAACGCGTGTCTGGTACACCTGGAACATCTCGAAAACCGGATCCAGCGGTTTGCTTTTGACGAGGTCGTCAAGTTCATAGCGGAATGTCTCGAAGTATTCGATATCTCCCTTGAGCAGGTACATCCGATTCCGGTCAAGTGACTCGATATAGAGATCAAGGACCTGCGAGGAAAGCTCGTCGTCGACGGCGACATGATTGTAGTGCTGTTGCTGAACGAACTGGGTGATGATCTCGCCGATCTTCTCGTGTCGTTGCTCGGGGTGGAGATAGCTCTTCTGGTCGAGTGCCGTCGTCGTGCTGAATACAGGCACGCAGGCGAGGGCGATGCCCAGTCCTGCAAGCCAGTTGATACGGCGAATTCCGGTTTTCGTCAAAGCAATCTCCAATGTGCCAAAGAGGTTTCAGCCAAGCCTGATGTGGGCTAGGCTAGAGGTCCTGCGCCCGTTGTTCAAGGGCACATTCGTCATATTCTTCAATAATGTGCGGCCAGTTTTACCGCAGCGGAAAAATAATCACATGCGTCCATTGTCTGCCGTCACGCTGATCATCCTCGGGTCGTGTTTCGCGATCACGTTCAGCCTGACTGCCGTCATCATCGTCGTCCTTGTGCTCGGGGACGAATATCCTCGCCTGCAAGGAGAGTTCGAGCCCCTGCTGAGCAGCCTGTTTCTCTTTCTCGGTATGACCGTGATCTCAGCCTTAAGTTTCTACACGCTCGTAAAAAACCATGGATTGCGGTACTGGGCGCAGGGGGCCATGTGGCTTGGTCTGGTGGGTACGGGCTACTACTTCTGGCCCTGAACGGCTGTCAGCCGAGCAGGCGGCTCACTTTACTGCGCCGGCGTCGCATCCGGGATTGCAGTTCCTTGCGACGCGTATTGAGCCAGCCCTCGCGGTTTGCCGTACTACCGTCACCGCTCTGTGACAGCTTTTCGCGATAGTCGCAAAAGTCCTGGTAGGCCTCGAGTTCGTGTTTGAGTTCGCGCACGACCAGCTCGATCATGATCGCGTCATCGAGGAATCCCAGTCCCGGGATGTGGTCGGGAATCAGGTCCTCCGGTTCGGCAAAGTAGGCCAGCGCGTTGAGGACGCGAGTCGCCTCCTGGTGCGGCAGGCGCCACTCGATGTCCGAAAGCATACGGATCATCATGCGCAACCGCTCCAGCCGCTCAACGATAAAGCCGGGAGCGTCCGAGGTCGGGACGGAGCTGAGAAGATCTTCGGCGGCGGCAACGATGTCCTCAGGTTGCAGGCGGCGCGCCGCATTGCGAGCCTCAGTCATGATGAGGCGAAAGTGTTTCAGGTCGTCGTCGTCGAGTTCAAATGAGATTCGCATGGTCATAGGCGAATGGTACTAGAGACCGGTGTCATTTGCCGAAGCGGCGATCCCAGTTCTTGGAGCGATCGAACTCACCCGTGTTGTAGGGGTCGAGGCCAGGTTCTTCACCCGAGTCCACGAGGGAGTCGTCAAGAATCTTGAGAGTCTCGTGTGTGCCCGTATCTTCGCGGACGAACTTGTTGCGGATCAGGACATTCTTACCGGGTCCCTGGCCTGCTACTTCGCCGGAAAGATCGTCATCAGCGTCGACAAAATCGGGGGTGCGCCGCGGGACCTTTTTTGCTGCCGCGGGCCGAGACGGGGTGCGCGACGCGCGGTGGGCGGGCATAGCGCCGGAATCACCGTCAGAGAATCGGTCTGTGAACCAGTTTTTGAGTCTCTCCAGCATTGCGGGTAACCAGGGGCGCGTCGAAATCGGACCAGTTGTTCAGGTCATACACTGTAATTTTCAGGATGCACCAAGCCCGGAAGATTTTCTATACGCGCAGCCAGAGTTGTGGATCAGGACATGCCGGATCTGTGATCCAGATCACGTTTTCGCGGCGGTGCGCCAGCCAAGTGCCATGAGACGCACGCATTGCAGTGCCAGCCAGGGCGACAGGACGAGGAACCAGGCGAAGGCGTCCCCGGACCGAATCTTGCCGCTCAGCATGCCGTAGAAGTCGGCGTAGCCGGCACCTTTATAGGCCCCGAATACCACGTGTCCTACAAACCACACGGCGATGGGCAGAAGAACCAGCCCGACGAAGAGCAGGCCGATGAACAGCATGACTTCGGTCTTCAGGAATTTGCCCAATGCGGACGGTTTTTTTAATGCGTCTTCACTCACGATTCGGCGCCAGGGGGAGTCGGGCCGTTATCGTTGCCTAGCCGCCGGTTCAGGTCAAGCGTCTAAATCGGTCCTGCGGTGCCGGCGGCGGTATACCAATACACCAAGGTGCATACAGGCGACAGAGAACAGGAGGTAGTGCGGCAGGACCCAGAACCAGGCGCTGATGTAGAGCGTTGCGAAGAATGCCATGAATCCTGACGCCAGGTAGAGGTACGGCACGGCGTCGTACAGCAGCTTGGGCAGCCAGATCTTCCTACCCAGTAAGCTGCTGGTCTGCCGGGTGACCTGTTGTGTATCGCTGAGCGTCGCCGACTTCCCTGCGGTGGTGCTAAGCATCGTGCTGTCTCTCTTCCTGATTACAGAAGAAGACTTTAGACTACCCGTAAAGAAAAGAGCGTGATTACACTCACAAATCAACTATCCCGCTTGGGTCGTTCCTCGTAGCGGAAATGAGCGTTGCCGATGGTCACGATATCGCCGTTCTGCAGGAAGTGTTCGGTCACACGCTTGGAGTTAACATAAACGCCGTTCTTGCTACCCCAGTCAATGACACGGGTCGCATCGCCGTCGGCCTGCACCACAGCATGCCGTCGGCTGATGTATACCGCGTTCAACTGAATGTCGTTGTCGTCAGTTCGTCCGATCGTGAGGCGATCCTTGAAAAGCGGGAAGCGCAGCAGCTGGTTGCCAACTTTGCCGACGAGTACGCGCGTGACGCGGTCCTGCGGCTTCTGTGACGGCGCTACTTTCGTTGCTTCCTCTTCGTCGAACTGCTCGGAAATGCGCACATCAATATCGGAAATGACATCACCGATTTCGTTGATGGATTCGATCTGTTCGGACTTCTTCGCAAGCTCAGCGAGCAGCACGTTAATCGCATCGCTGCGGCTCTCGAGTTTTTCCTCGTGGTCTTTGGCAACCCGCGTGACTCGGGCGAGTTCTTTCTCCAGTTCGTCAATGCGTTGCCGGGCGCGTTCGTCGTTCTCACACAGCATCCGCTCGAGTTCTTCTTTGAAGCCGCGGGTATCGACGAGGTCGGACGCAAGCTGGCTTTTTAGTTCCTCAGACAGCGCGACGGTTTCCTGCGCTTCACCAAGTTCAAATCTCAGGATGCGCATTTCTTCCTGATGCTTATCGGCAATCGACGCCAGCTCCTTATCGAGCTGCATCTTGTCGTCGGCCGCATTAGCAAGCGCTTCTTCCAGGTACCGGTTCTTCTCGATTGTCTCCGTTAGCGAACCGGACAAACGATCACGTTCGCTGCGCAGCTCATCCTGCAATGCAATGACATCCTGGAGTTTGCGTCGCAGCGAGTCAGCGTAGGCCTCCGTGCGTTCCAGCCGGGTTGCATCATTGACGAGAGCATCGGCGGTTGCGGGCGCAGTCGGCGGTTCCGGTATCTCTCGGACGGCCTTGCGCATCGTCTCCAGTTCGACCCCGAGTTCTTTGGTGACGGACCGATGTTGTTCGTCGCGAACCCGAATCTCGGATTTGAGCGCCTTGATGTTGCGATCGCGAGCCTTGAGAAGTTTCGTCTTGCGTGCCAGGGAGTCACGCAGTTCGTCGATCTCCGCATTGAGCTTGTCGGTCAGCTCTTCGCGCGCAGTGATCTCGGTTTCGAGCCCCAGCCACTTTGCGCGTAACTGTTCGATATCGTACTGCAGCCGACCAATCGTCTTTGCATCATCGCTGCGATACCGCGAGAAATCGCTGGTGTTTTCACCAATTTCCGGCGGTGCGGGTTCTTGCGACGGATGGTCCTTGCGAAACGTCACCGCTTCGAGTTCGGCCGTCTGGTCGTCGTCGGGGACTAATTCATTGATATTTTTCTTCTCATTAGCCATCCACGCAGTCTATCACGCAGGCACTCATGCTCAATCGAGGGCCTGGAGAAATTCGGTGCTTAAGTTAAATGGGCTCAGTCGCAGGGCACGGTGCGACCCGATGCCCAGTCGCGCATCGCGCTGATGCGTTCGGCCATTACCACCGACAGCGGCCGCGTCTGTGTGATCTCAGAAAGGATGTGGTCGGTTCCGAGCGGCTCGCCCTGTGCGTGGGCGGCATACAGTGAAGAAACGATAGCCTGTTCGACCTCGGCGCCCGAGAAGCCCGTTGTCGCTGCCGTTAAGCTTTCGAGATCGAAATTGTTGAGCGCTTGATCACGATTTGCGAGGTGAATAGCCAGTATCGAGGCGCGAACCTCATCGTTTGGCAGGTCGACGAAGAATATTTCATCGAACCGTCCCTTGCGCACGAGTTCAGGAGGTAGTTCGCTGATGTCGTTCGCCGTTGCTACGACAAACACTTTCTTCTGCCGTTCGGCCATCCACGTGAGGAATGAGCCCAGCACCCGCTGCGTTGTGCCGGTCTCGCCGCCGCGACCGGCAATTCCTTTTTCGATCTCGTCTATCCAGAGGACGCATGGCGACATCACGTCGGCCGTCTTCAGTGATTCGCGGAGTTTGCGCTCGGTCTCGCCATGGTACTTGTCGTAAATGGTGCCAAAGTCGAGCCGCAACAGCGGCACGCCAAAAATACCGGCTGTCGCTTTGGCCGCAAGGCTCTTGCCGCAACCCTGCACGCCGAGCAGCAAAATGCCTTTCGGGACGTCGAGATGGGACGCGCTGTCGTCACCGCGAAACACAGGACGCCGTTGTTGCAGCCAGGACTTCAGACGCGACAGGCCACCAACATCATTGAACTGGGCGGTGTCATACTCAAACTGCAGTGCACCGCCGCGATTCAGCAGTTCGTACTTAGCCTGCATGACGTCCGGCAGGTCGCTTCGTGTAATGGCGCCGTCCATGTAAATAGCATTGCGAGCCAGCCGCTCGGTGTCGGCCCAGGTGAGCCCGGCAAGGTTCTGAATGAGTAGTTCATGTGCCTTGCGGTCGACCTGCACCCGCGCGCCCGGATTGTCCCGCATATAGTCTTTCGCTGCTTTCTTGACGATGTTGCTCCGGTCTTGCTCGGATGGGAGCGCCATATCGAAGCGGGCGCAGAAGCTCTCGAGTTCCTGCGGAATCTTGATCGAGTGGCTGATGAGTACGATTTGCCGATTGACGTCCTTCGCGCGGATGCAGATGTCCTTGAGAAGACGAACGTGCACAGGATCCTCGAGGAACGGGTGGAAATCGAGGAGTACGTACAGGCCGGGTTTGGACACAGCCCGAATGTGCTTCAGGACGTCGGTGGGTGCCGCGTTGATTGCCTGGGGCTCCAGCGCAATATCAACGCGCTGCAGGCCGTCCGTTATCGTCCATCGAAAAAGCGGGGTGTAAGTCTGGCTAGCCCGGGCGATCGTAATCGACTGCAGCAGGTCGAGCATCCGCTGCTCATCCTGTGATTCGATAACGATGACCGGTGTGCGCGACTGCAGGACCAGTTCCAGGTCGTGACGTCCATCCATGTTGCTATTCATGATTCCCGATTGTCGTTCTCGATTGTATGGCAGCCAGGCAGATTGTCGCTGTGAAGCGCGTCAGGAGTTGAGCCAATCAGGTCTTCGACGGCCGCAATGAGCGTTGCGAGATCGACGGTGTTGTCGGCGAGAGCCGGCAACAGGGTATCGAGACTGAATTCCCCGCCTGTTTTGTCGACTATTTCCTCGTTGAGACCTTTGAACAAGGTAACCGCGAGCGCCGTCGAGGCGCCGGTCGAATGCGCAGCGCAGAGCGTATCAGCTCGATCGGCCCACTCCGCCTGGCGTTCGAACGCTGTCATTGCACGACGCGCGGTGATCGCCTTGCCGCGTCGTAGCAGTTCGATGCTGTAGTACTCCGCCAGGCCCTCGACGATCCAGTCGTTCTCCGGTAAAGGCCGGAGACCCAGAGCCGTATGCATGACTTCGTGGAGCAGTGAACTCGTACCGTTCTCACTGATAAGCGGACGGTTCGCGTGCAGGAAAAAAGAGGCGGGGGCGGACAGGCCGCCGCGCCACATCGGCGATCCTGCACTGACAATCGTCAGGCGCGGTAGTGCGTCCGGCAGGATCGCATTGAGTTCCGGCAGCGTCCAGTTGAGCAGCGCGAGCATGTCCATGCGCCGTACGTCATGTCCCTGCGGCGCTGCAATGGCAACGCGAGTCCCGGCGATGCTCTCGCGCCGCACGCCGAGGTCACCCATGGCAATCCAGCCCGCGGGTTCGTCGTAGCGCCGATCCTTGCGGTCGACCACGATGGGCACGTCGCGGGCCGAATATTCCGTAATGACCGACCAGCCGGCCGGCAGGTCAAAAGCGAGTGTAGTTCGCGACAATGCGCCCTTGAGCGTCCTGGTGCGCGCGCGCGGTACGACATCCTCGGCGCGGAACAGGCCCCACTGTGCGTTGAGCAGGGCGTCGAACGTGTCCTTGCCGCGCGGGTTGTGAACGACGACGCGCCAGTCCAGCGTCCCGCCATCCGACGGCGGTACCCAGAGCACCCGGCCGTTGCGAATACGCAGGTCCCCGTCGCCGCCGACATCGCTGATATCCGAATTGACAGGAAACGAGATCTCCCGAACCAGGTCGAAGGGTTGGCGCAGGCGCATCGATACTTGCACTGTCGACGTCCTCGGGTCGGGCGATAGCGTGTAGTGCAGGCTGTATTCGCGCGTGCCGGCGCGGTCCGCCGATTCGGACGCGGGAATGCCGCATGCGGTGACCAGTCCGACCAGGACGAGCAGGGTCCAGCGGCGGGAAAATTGATTAAAAGCTGAGATGCAGTTCATTCCGGATTAAGGGTTCGGAGGGTATGCTTGGGGCTGATGTTGATCAAAGTGTCGCAAATGATAGCGCAGCCGGGCCACACAATTCGGTTTTTCTCCTTAGCAATCACCGTGTTGAGCCTGGCCGCGTGCGGTTCCAATCCCGCTGCGCCGCCGGCCGCCAAGCAGCCGTCATCGGGACAGGCCATGACGCGGGTCGAGCGTACGACAGCCGGCGATCGAGCCGCCGCCGTTGCCCTGGAGCAAGTTGGCGTGCCGTACCGGTACGGTGGCAGCACGCCAACCGGTTTCGATTGCAGCGGGCTTGTGCAGTATTCGTATACCCGGGCCGGAGTTCCTGTGCCGCGCACGACCGGCCAGTTGTGGTCGGCCTCGGATCCCGTAGGAAGAGGCGAACTACGCGCCGGCGACCTTTTGTTCTTCAGCATCGAGGGCAAAATGTCACATGTCGGCATGTATCTTGGGGAGCAGCGCTTCGTTCATGCGCCTCAGTCAGGACGCAATGTTTCGGTCGCGTCGCTGAACTCGCCCTTTTACAGGGCGGCATTTATCCGGGCCGGCCGGCCGTACTGAACGCGTCTATTGGACGATAAATGCCCGAAGTTGCTGCGCGAGGCCCTTGCAGGCGCGGGTCTGGGTGCGCGCGATCAACGGTATAGGAACAACGAGCGCCGGCAAGAAAGACGTTCCGCTGACATCGGCCGAGACCGTCCCCGCCGACTCGCGACCCACCATGTCCCACACCGCGGCTTCATAATCGGCATCGTTCTGCCACCAGGCGAAGCCGAAACAACCGCCGCCGCCAGGCCCGGCTGCGCAGGACAGGCTGCCGCCTTCGGCAACGCGCTCCGTGTCGCCGTCAAGCCAGACGACGTACCGCACGCCCATGTCCTCGATCGCTTCAGAAACACCGGGCCGTCCCATGAGGGCCGGTAGTCCCTTCGTGTCGGCCGGGGCAGTGCGTGGCTCGAACCAGGGAAACAGCTGGTCGACGAACTCCTGGTGCGGCACAACGTTGATGCCCTTGGAGCCCGATTCAAGTGCATTTTCAATACAAGTGAGGTAGTCGCCTTCGGTCTCATTGCCCGAGTGATAGCTCTTGGTCATGATGACCACGGACTGGTCTTCATTCAGGCCGGTGACCTTCTCGCGGGCGTCCTCGACACGCGAGGTCACGCACCCCGCCAGGCTCAGTCCGACCAGTACTACCAGGATTCTACTCTGCTGCATCGTCAATGCCTCCGATCGCGAAGATGCCAATCACGCTGGCCGGTGCTTCGCTTTCTTGCTCGGCGTCAGCCTGCAAGGTCTCTGTGTCCGCAGGCTCAGGTGCCAGCGGGCCGTCCGCCAGCTGCCGAATATTGGTTACCTTCTCCATCTGCATGATAATCAGTGCGGCCGCGTCGCGCATGGCCAATATGGCTGCGCGCTTGAGCGAATCGCCACCGCCCAGTTCTTCTTTCTGTGCCTTGCCGTACGCGTTGACGGTCCAGCTGGACGCGCGATTACCGACGCTGTCGAAGATCGACATGCGATAACGAATCCAGACGGCAAACGCGTCTGACTGGCTCTGTTCAGGAGTCGCGAACTCAAAGCCCTCGATTTCCGGCTCGATTAACGCATCAAACTGGTAGTCGCGCGGATCGTCTTCAGGGCCGAGCACGACGACCGAGTCGAACATGTGGCCGAACAACTGGGTGAAAAAGTTTGCGTTTGAGCGACCGAGGTCGATGGTCCAGGTCGATTTTCCGAGGACTTCTTCAACATGCACGAAATTCTGAAATTCGGCCGGAATGCGGACCGCCACATCGACCGGAATCTTCTCGATGCGCGGCTCCGGGATCGTTGGCATTTCCATCGTCACAGTCGAGCTGCAGCCGGCCATTGTGATGGCGGCCAGGCCGGCTATCGATGCAAAGCGTAATCTGTCGATCAAAGTGGATAGAATCCGCACGGGTTTTATTGGCTGCCTTATCAGAGCCTTTCCAGCGCACTTAAGTTCCCGGAAATGCTGAGTTCAGGCCCGATCAACTTTAGTGCTACCGTTGATCCAGTGCAAATTAAAAGTAGGGAAGTTTTCAGATGGCGCGACCCAAGGTGCTCGTCTTCCAGCATGTTCCGTTCGAGCCGCTCGGGACCCTGGACCCATTGCTGAAGGATGCCGGATTTCGAATCCGCTACGTCAATTTTGGGCGCGAGCCGGAATCTCGCCCGGGCCTGGACGGATACGAGGCGCTGATTATCCTGGGTGGGCCGATGAACTCCGACCAGATTGACAGCTTCCCGAACCTGATTACGGAAGTTGACATCATTCGCGAGGCCGTCGAGCGCGACATGTCGGTACTGGGGATCTGCCTGGGCGCCCAGCTGCTGGCCAAGGCCCTGGGCGGCGCCGTCTCACGGAACGCGGTTCGTGAAATTGGCTGGTATGACGTGGAATTGACTGAGGCCGGCCTCAAAGATCCGGTCCTGTCGACGTTTGCCCCCACCCAGGAAGTGTTTCAGTGGCACGAGGATGGCATCACGCTGCCGCCCGATGCGGAACTCCTGGCGACCTCACCGGCAAGTGCGGTGCAGGCGTTTCGCTACGGCGAGCACGCCTACGGTTTCCAGTTTCATCTTGAGACCAACGGACCGCTTATCGATCGCTGGCTGACGGTGCCGGCGCACCAGGACACGTTGCGAGAAGAGCATGAGACGGTCGACCCGGAGCAGATCCGGCAGCAGGCGGAGTTGTCGACAGGTTCCCTCGAAGCGCTCAGTCGCGCGACGTTTTCGAGATGGATCGACCGCTTCGAATTCGCGCCGCGCAAGCAACGACTGCCGTCGCGCTAGCGCGACGCCGCTACTCCGGGTGGTTGTGCCCTAGTAGTCCAGCCACTGCAGCGGCGGTTCCTGCATCAGCGCGACCTGCTCGCGCAGTGCCAGTACGTGATCGTCCCAATAGCGGCGACTGTCGAACCACGGGAAGGCAACCTTGAATGCCGGGTCGTCCCAGCGCCGTGCCAGCCATGCGGCGTAGTGAATGATCCGCAGGCTTCGCAGCGCCTCGATGAGGTTCAATTCCCGTGCGTCAAAGCCCCGGAACGCGGTGTAGCCCTCGAGCAGCGCCTTGAGCTGGGGCGCCTGTTCCTCGCGGTCCCCGGAGAGAAACATCCACAGGTCCTGGACCGCAGGGCCATGACGTGCATCGTCAAGATCGACAATGTGCAGCTGTTCACCGCGCACGAGTACGTTGCCCGGGTGGAAGTCGCCATGCAGGCGGATCTCCCGAGTGGACCCCGCACGCTCGTAACAGGCCTCCACACCGTCGAGCACGAGCTCGGCAATGCCCTCATAGGCAGGGCGGTTGTCGGCCGGAATGCAGTCGTTGTCGAGGAGGTATTCAATCGACTCCGACCCGTAGCTATCGATGTCGATGCTGGGCCGGTGCCGAAACCTCGATACCTCGCCCTCGAGATGGATACGTGCCACCAGGCGTCCAAGCTGCTTCTGCAACTCGAAGTTATCGAGATCAGGCGCGCGACCGCCGTAACAACGATAGACGGCGACACGATGATGTCCTGCATGGTGCAGGGTGGCGCCGCCGTGCACCATGGGCGGGACAACCGGAATCTCCTGCTCGGCCAGCGCCGCGGCAAACGTATGTTCTTCGAGGATGGCGTCGTCGCTCCACCGCCCCGGACGATAGAATTTGGCAACGACGGGCGCGTCGTCCTCTATGCCCACCTGGTAAACGCGGTTTTCGTAACTGTTCAGGGCAAGAAAACGGCCGTCGCAGGCAAACCCCAGGTCGTCGAGCGTCGCAATGATGTCCTCGGGTTGCAGGTCGGCGAACGCCAGTGTGGCCGGGTCGCTCACGAGGCCTTTTGGCGCGATTCCCGTTTGCGGTCGGTTTCCTTGAGGAGTTTCTTGCGCAATCGCAGGGTCGTTGGCGTGACTTCCAGCAACTCGTCGTCATCGAGGAATTCGAGCGACTGTTCCAGCGAGTAATTGAGCGGCGGTGACAGAATCAGGTTTTCGTCGGTGCCGGCCGCCCGAATGTTGGTCAGCTGCTTCGCCTTGGTTGGATTCACGACCAGGTCGTTCTGGCGCTTGTGAATCCCGATAATCATGCCCTCGTAGACCGGTGCGCCATGCCCGATGAAGAGCTTGCCGCGTTCCTGCAGGTTGAACAGCGCATAGGCCAGGGCCTTGCCCTGGACCATGGATACGAGCGTGCCGTTGTTGCGCTGCGCAATCGCGCCGGCGACGCGTGGCGCGTACTCGTCGAGTACGTGGTAAATGAGTCCGGTGCCCGACGTTGCCGTCATGTACTCGGTGCGGAAGCCGATCAGGCCGCGGGTCGGAATCTTGTAGTCGAGGCGAATGCGGCCCTTGCCGTCAGGGAACATGTTCTGCAGTTCGCCTTTGCGGTCGGCCAGTCGCGTCATGACGGCACCCTGGTATTCCTCATCGAAATCGACCGTAAGCTGTTCCCAGGGCTCATGCTCGACGCCGTCGACGTCATGCATGATGACTTCCGGTCGCGACACGGCGAGTTCGAATCCCTCACGGCGCATCGTTTCGACCAGCACGCTAAGGTGCAGTTCGCCTCGGCCGGAGACGCGAAACTTGTCCGGATCGTTCGTGTTGTCGACACGCAGCGCCACGTTGTGTTTGAGCTCCTGGTCGAGGCGCTCGCGGATCTGGCGGCTCGTCAGGAACTTGCCGACCTGGCCGGCGAAGGGTGACTTGTTGACCTGGAACGTCATGTTCACGGTCGGTTCGTCCACGGTCAGCGCGGGCAGGGCTTCTTCATGGTCCGGGTCACAGAGCGTGTCCGAAATGCCCAGCTTGTCGATACCACTGAACACGACGATGTCGCCGGCCGAGGCGCTGTCCGAGCGTTTGCGCTCAAGGCCGTGAAAGCCGAAAAGCTCGAGAACGCGAGCGCGGCGCGATGCCCCGTCCGGTGCGACGACGCTGACCGAAGAGTTCGCCTTCAACGTACCACGGCGTATGCGCCCGACACCGAGCACACCGACATAGGTGTCGTAGTCGAGGCTCGATACCTGCAGCTGCAGCGGGCCGTCTGCATCCACATCGGGATGCGGCACGTGTTTGACGATCGTCTCGAACAGCGGGCTCATATCGCCGCTGCGCACATCGGATTCCTCGCCGGCATAACCCTCGAGGGCCGACGCGTAGATGATCGGGAAGTCGAGCTGCTCGTCGGTCGCGCCGAGCCTGTCGAACAAGTCGAAAGTCTGGTCGATTACCCAGTCGGGGCGCGCACCTTCGCGATCGATCTTGTTGATGACCACGATCGGCACGAGTCCCTGCGCAAATGCCTTCTGCGTGACGAAACGCGTCTGGGGCATCGGACCTTCGACGGCATCGACGAGCAACAGGACGCTGTCGACCATGGAGAGCACGCGTTCGACCTCGCCGCCAAAATCAGCATGTCCGGGCGTGTCCACAATGTTGATGCGGTAATCCTGCCAGTTGACGGCCGTGTTTTTCGACAGGATAGTAATGCCACGCTCGCGTTCGAGATCGCTGGAGTCCATGACGCGATTGGGTACGTCGGCACGCGGGCCGAGCGTTCCGGACTGCTGCAGCATCTGGTCGACCAGGGTCGTCTTGCCATGGTCAACGTGAGCGATGATCGCAATATTGCGAAGTTTTGAAATATCAGACATTTGGGGCTGCGCCATAGTGAGTGGCGGCGGATTATAGAGACCCGGTCTGTGAATTGATACGGGAAATGTATGGTCAGGATATTCGTACCTACAGCGCTGCTCGCAGCGGCCATGCTACTGGCGGCTTGCGGGCAGGCCGGGGCACAGCTGGATCTTGTCGTGTATGAGCAGGACATCCAGGAATGGCGCGATGCGCGGCGCGCGGCGCTGCTCAAGCCCACGGGCTATCTGAACCAGATTGGCCTGCACTGGCTGGAGCCCGGTACCTATTCCATCGGCTCGGACGCGGCCAGCGATATCATCGTCCCGGCGACCGCGGCTGGCCGTATCGGCGAGTTCCGTGTCGGCGACGAGGGCGTTCGCCTGGTCGTGGAAGAGGGGGTCGACGTCCAGGTCGACGGCGCGTCCGTCACGAATGTGCTTATGCCTGCTGACGTGACGGGGCAGGGCATACTGGCGTCGCATGGCTCGCTGGCCTGGAGCGTGATCGAGCGCGGCGGCAAGCTTGCCGTACGTATTCGCGACTACGAGCATCCCTTTGTCGAGACCTTCGGGGAGTTGCCGTACTACGACATTGACCCGTCGAGACGGGTGATTGCGACGTTGAGGCTGTACGACGAGCCACGAACCATCACGGTCGATACGGTGATTGAGGGATTCCAGCAGTTCCCGGTTTCGCCGGGCATCGTCGAATTCGAAATCGATGGGCAAGCTTTCGATCTCGAAGCACAGTCGTCGGCGAACGGCCGGCTGTTCATTATCTTTGGCGATGCGACCAATCGAGACGCTACCTACGGCGCCGGGCGTTTCGTCTACCTTGACGATCCGGGCGTCGACGGCGGTGAGTCTGTTCTCGACTTCAACAAGGCCTACAGCCCGCCATGCGCGTTCAACGACTTTTCGACCTGCCCGGTCGCCTCGCCGCGGAATCGTCTCGGCGTGAGAATCGAGGCAGGCGAGAAATTCGATCCCCGCCTGCATTATTCGGACTCAGCGGCCCACTAGTCGACCACGTCGAATGTGAGCCCGGCATTGTCGCGCAGTCTTGCCAGCAGCGTGGCGCCCATTGCTGCAGCAGGCGTCCACACGCCACCGCCGGTTGCGAGCCCATCTTTCGCAAGACAGACAGCGGACTCGGCCAGCATCTTGCTGGTGGAGCCATAGCCCGGATCCTGGTCGCCCGTGATGCGAGTTTGCAGCGATTGTCCGTCGGGCAGTTTGCCAATCTGCATCAGGTTGAAGAAACCGGTCTTTTGCAGTTCCGGAGACGGGCCTTCGCCCGGCTTGGGCAGAACAAACTTCTTCAGGAAACTTCGCGTGGGGCCGAAACTCGCGCCCAGCACCAGCGCGCCGAGACCGAGCGTCATGGTCGTGCCTTTCAGCCGCCCCGAGACGCCATCTCCCGTCAGCATGGTTTCCCGATAGCGAAAATCCCGCCCGTAGGGATAGCCTGCGATGGCGTTGCTGCGCCGGACGACGCGCATATTGACGCCCCCCATGACAAACGGCGCTGTCCAGTAGCCCGTGTCGTCGTCACGCTCGACGCTTTGCTGGTCATAGCCGTCAGGGCCTTCGCGCTCGCCTTCCGGGTTCAGGGCGTAGGGGTCCGCCATCACCCTGGCAATCGAACGGTCTTTTTTCACCTCTTCCATGATGTTCATCATGCTGGCCATCGTGCCGCCGCTAAACGTGCCTTTGGTCGCCTTGACATACATGGTGATGCTTTGGCAGTAGGCATCATGGCGCTTCATGGCTTCATCTTGCAGGAACCACACGCCGATATCGGACGGAATGGAGTCGAATCCGCAGCAGTGAACGATGCGTGCGCCTGTCTCCGCGGCGCGCTTGCTGTGCGTGTCGATCATTTGCCGAATCCACTGGACCTCACCTGCAAGGTCGCAGTAATCGGTGCCGGCATCGACGCAGGCTGCAACCAGCTCGGAGCCATAGAGGGCGTAGGGGCCGACCGTGGTCAGCACGACCCGGGTCTGTTGCGCCAGGGTTGCCATGGCGTCCTTGTCGTGACTGTCCGCGACCAGCGTTTCCAGGGCGGCGGCATCGGTGCCAAGGTCGTCCCGCACCTGCTCGAGCTTGGCCGCATTGCGGCCTGCAATCGCCCAGCGCAGGTCGCGAGCAACGCCATATTCGCGCAGCAGATAGGCCGCGACCAGCTGCCCGGTAAAGCCGGTCGCACCGTAGACGATGACGTCAAAGGGCCTGTTGTTGCCGGATTCATTCACAATTTCTTCTCCAAATGGTCGCGATCCTGAAATAAAACGCATTGTCTGCGAACCAACGCATCTGTTAGCGGTCAATACTACTGACGTGCGGCACGGCGGCTTCGTTCAGCGCCAGCACGGGTTCGAGGTTTGCTGCGTTTACGACGGACAGTTGCATCCATGCAGTGTACCTTGTTAACGTGAACTTAAGACGGCAAGCGACATCCGCTACCTATCAGACCGTCAGGCGTCACGACTTAACTCGTCTTCGAGAAGGAAATGAACTCGCAGCTTTGCGGTTGCGAGGTTCCCTGTGTGTGACAGAGCGCACCGAAATCTTACGCTCGCGGCATACACTTCGACCTGTCATTTGAAAGGAAAGACCTGTTATGAACTACCTCGCTCGAACCTCGATAGTTGTTGTTGCCGTTTGTGCATTCCTGTTGAGCACGAATGCCGAAGCGGCTCGCAAGGCCAAAGATCTGCTCCAGTACATCCCGGAAGACACGCCCTACGTGATGGCCTTCACCAAGCCGCTCCCCGATGACGTCATGGACAAATTCGAGCCGGCTGTGGACAAGACCCTGTCTGCGTACCAGCGCATTCTGCGCTACCACATGTCGGAGCAAATGGTCGAGCTGTCCAATCAAGAGGGCGGCGCAGAGCAGGCTGAGCAATTGCAGTCTTTCATGGACGAAATCCTGGGCCTGATGAGTGTGCAGGGCCTCCGTGATGCCGGAATGGGTCGCGACGCGCTCTTCGCGGTGTACGGCGATGGCCTGCTGCCGGTCATTCGGATCGCGTTGTCGAATCGCGCGAAGTTTGATGCCGCGATCGAGCGCATTGAATCTAAGGCGAGCGAGGCGCTGCCTACAGCCACGGTGTCGGGCGAAAGCTACCGCTACCTGGACCTCGACGAGATGCGAGTAGTGATAGCGACGCTCGGCAATGACGCGGTCATTTCGCTCGTGCCTGCAAGTGTCGGCGATGAGCGGCTCTCGCAAACGCTGGGTCTGACCAAGCCCCGTAAGAATCTTGCCAAGAGCAAGACGCTGAAAAACATTAATAAGGAATACGGTTACACGGACCACTTCATGAGCTTCATTGACGTGGAGCGTATTGCGTCGGTGTTCACCGGCGACCCAAGCGGCCGTAATGCCGAATTCCTGGCGGTCATGGATCACGATCCGTCAGAGTTATCTGCCCAGTGCCAGGCCGAGTTCAAGAGCCTCGCCAGCGTCGCACCGCGCATCGTCATGGGTTACAAAGCCGTCAACAAGGACTTCCTTGAAACCGGAATGGTTGTTGAACTCCGTGACGATATTGCCGCGGGCCTCGCTACGCTGCCGGCTGCAGTACCCGGCCTCGGGCCGGACCTCGGCGGCCTGTTCTCGTTTGGATTCAGCCTCGACCCGCTCGCGTTGCGCAGCTTCTATGAGGCGCGCCTCGATGCCATGGAAGCCGATCCGTTTGAGTGTGAAGCGCTCGGCGAGCTGCAGGCTAGCACCGTAAAGGGTCGGGAGGCACTGGCGCAGCCTGTGCCACCGGTGGTTTACAGCTTCCGCGGATTCCTTGCGAATATCACGAACATTGAAGGGATGGATGTCGCCACACAGACGCCACCCGAGTCGATCGATGCGAGCATCCTGTTTGCCATCGAGAATGCTCAGGACCTCGTCACGATGGCCGCCATGATGAGCCCGGAAGTTGCGGCACTGAATCTCATTCCGGATGGCAAGGCGAAGCTCCTGGATCTGCCGCAGCTGGCCGAGATTGCCGAGCAGGCATTTGCCGCGTTGTCGGCCAACGGCCTGTCGGTGTCGATGGGCGAGGGCGCCGATGCCAACGCCGAGGCGATGCTCACAGCGGAGGTTGCCAAGTCAAAGCCGTTGATGAGTGCTGCATTTGACGCCAAGCGTTATTATGAGTTCGTCGGCAAGGCGATGATGGAAGAAGAGGCAGCGGAAGGCGGTGAGCAGATCCCTCTGGCAATGCGCGTCGCGCTGCGTGATGCCATGGTATCGTCTGGCGAGATGTACGAGCGCGTGGCGGTTAACGTGCACCTGACGGAACGGGGCGTCGAGGTCAACACGAGCATGACGCTGGCGGACTAGCCCCGGGACAGAGCGACGACGATGAAACGACTGACACTTTTCATATGCCTGGCGTTTGCCGGGGTAATTGCCTGCGCTGACGAGACGCAACTCGCTGCCGTTAGCAGCCTCAAGGTAGATCTTGATGCCGTTACGGAGCTTGGCGTGGTCAATGCGGTCGACGGCGTCTCGACGGCCGGTCAGCCGGATGAGGCGAGTTTCAAGGTATTTGCCGAGATGGGTTACGCGGCTGTTATCGACCTGCGCACGGCCGGCGAAAACCGGGGGCTTGATGAGCCCTCGGTCGTCGCTGCCCTCGGCATGGACTACATTAACCTGCCGGTCGGGCGCGACGGCGTGACCTATGCCAACGCCAAGGCGCTGGAAGACGCGATCGCCAGTTACGATGGGCCCGTGCTGGTTCACTGTGGCAGCGCCAACCGGGTGGGTGCGTTGTTCGCCCTGAGCGAATACGCGAAGTCCAAGGAGCTCGAGAAGGCGCTGGAAGCGGGCAGGGCCGCGGGCTTGACCGGCATGGAAGGCACGGTCAGAAAGATCCTGACTGAGGAATAAGCGCTTATGAAATTGGGTCGGGCCATTCTCGTCGTCGCGATCAGCGTCGCGGCAGGTCTTGCCGCCGCGTTTGCCGATTCCGTCACGGATGCGCCGCCGATCGCGATCGCGATACAC
>SHLT01000070.1 GCA_004282875.1 Chromatiales bacterium
GGCTGGATCAGGACCTTCACACGGAGACAACAGATGGAAAACGAGCCGACGCCCGCAAGCGTGGTGTGGAATCGGGTTAAGGACTACGGCGACATCGAGTACTTCACCTCGCCGGAGGGCATCGCCAAGATCGCGATCAACCGGCCGGAAGTGCACAATGCGTTTCGTCCCGAGACCCTGTTCGAACTGCGCGAGGCCTTCGAACTCGCTCACGAGGACCCTGACGTCGGCGTCATCATCCTGACCGGCAACGGCGGGCGCGCGTTCTGTTCCGGCGGCGACCAGCGTATCCGGGGCGAAGCCGGCTACGTCGACCCGAAAGGTGTGCCGCGGCTGAACGTGCTGGATCTGCAGCGCCAAATACGCACGCTGCCGAAGCCAGTCGTCGCCATGGTGGCCGGCTATGCCATCGGCGGCGGCCATGTGCTGCACGTGGTTTGCGACCTGACCATCGCCGCCGACAATGCAGTCTTCGGCCAGACCGGGCCCAAGGTCGGCAGTTTCGATGGCGGTTACGGGTCCAGCTACCTGGCGCGCCACGTCGGGCAGAAACGGGCGCGGGAAATCTGGTTCCTGTGCCGCCAGTACTCGGCCGAGCAGGCTTACGACATGGGTCTCGTGAATACCGTGGTACCGCTGGATAAACTCGAGGACGAAACCGTGCAGTGGTGCCGAGAAATGCTCTCTATGTCCCCGATTGCATTACGTTTCTTGAAGGCAGCCTTCAATGCGGACTGCGACGGCCAGACCGGTATCCAGGAGCTGGCCGGCAACGCGACAATGCTTTACTACATGACCGAGGAAGGCCAGGAAGGCAAGAACGCGTTTCTGGAGAAACGCGAACCCAATTTCAAGAAGTTCAAGCGACTGCCGTGAAGCCGACCGCCCTGCAAGCGTGGGTCCTGGCGGCCCGGCCGCAGACGCTCACGATCTCGGTGGCGCCCGTGTTGCTCGGCGCTGCACTCGCGTCGCAGGTCGGCCCACTGAGTATCCCGATTTTCAGCGCGGCCATGCTTGGCGCAATCTGTATCCAGATCGGCACGAACCTTTACAACGACTATGCGGACTTCAACAAGGGTGCCGACGGTCCTGACCGCCTTGGGCCACTGCGGGCCTGTGCCAATGGCTGGCTATCCCCACGCCAGGTTTTTGTCGCCGTGCTGATCACGTTTTCCATAGCGATGGCCGCGGGCGCATACCTCGTTGCCGCGGCCGGCTGGCCGGTTGTAGTCATCGGCCTGGCCAGCCTCGCTTGCGGCATCGCCTATACGGGCGGGCCATGGCCATTGGCCTACCTGGGCGTCGCAGATCTCTTCGTGTTTGTCTTCTTCGGCCTCGTCGCGGTCGGCGGCACCTATTTCGTGCTGACCGGCAGCCTGTCCGTGCCGGCGATGCTTGGCGGCGCCATACTCGGTTGCCTCGCAACCGCCGTGCTGGCCGTCAACAACCTGCGCGACCGGGACGGTGACCGGAACGCGGGCAAGAGGACACTGGCCGTTCGTTATGGCGAAGCCTTTGCCCGTGGCCAGTACGCGTTTCTCATTACCGTCGCTGCACTGCTCGTCGTACTGGTCGCCCTGTTCGTTCCCGGCGCCGGCATCGGGTGGCTGGCGCCATTGGCGCTCGCGCCGTGGCTCGTGCAACTCGTCCGGGACGCATTTCAACTGGACGGACGCGAGCTGAACGGACTTCTGAAGAAAACCGCCGTCGCAGAGCTGGCTTTTGCTGTCATGCTCAGTGCGGGCATCGTGTTGACGTGATCGCACGCTGGGAGGTCCTGGCCTACTCTGCCCGCCTTCCGACCGGCCGCGGCTATGTACTGAGAGTTTACGATGAGGCGGGTCGCGTGGGACTTGGCGAAGCGCGCGCGCTGCCGGGATTCGGCACTGGCCCGGATACCGTCGAGGCATTTCTGGGCAGTCGCGAGGCTGTCCGGTCTCTCCTGGACCGGCCGGCAGCCGACGCTGCGACACCCGTCGAGGCCCTGTTCGCCGTCGAAACGGCGATTGCCGATATTGCCGCGCAGGTGCGCGGCGTATCGCTCGTCGAACACCTCGGCTTCGACGTTCCCGATAGCCTGTCAAACAGCCTCCTGGTCGACAACGAGGCGGACGCGCTGCGCCTGCTTCGCGACGGACACCGAAACTTCAAGCTCAAGGCGCAGGGCGCGGCGCCGGAGACGCTATCCCTTTTGCAGCGCCTGCACGCTGCAAGCGAGGGCACAACCAACATCCGCATTGACGCGAACGGCAGCTGGGATCGGGACCCCGCACTGGCCTTTCTGCACAAGGCGCCGCCGGACTCAATCAGTTTCGTCGAGCAGCCCTTCCCGGTTGGCGACCTGGACAGCTGCGCCTGGCTCAGGAAGCAAACCGGTATTCCCATTGCCCTGGACGAAGGCATCCTTTCCGCCGACGACATCACTAAAGCGGCCCAGGCCGGTGCCGCGTCGCTCGTTGTCATCAAGCCGATGTATCGAGGCTTGCATGGCGCGCTCACCCTTGCCCGGGCGGCGGCTGACAGCGGCCTCGGCGCCTGCGTCACTCACGCCATGGACGCCACCGTGGGACGGCTTGCAGCGATGCACGTAGCAGCCGCTGTGGACGCAATCTGCAGCGAATCCCACTGGCCGCACGGACTCTATGCGCCGGGCCTGACCAGCCTGGCCGATGAACCCGAGCTGCAGCCCGACTGTCTGCTGATGCCGGGTGGGCAAGGACTCGGTTGTCACGGTCTGCACCAGCACGAACTGGAGCTCATATGCGCCAGCGCGTGATCAAGGCGTTTCCGGACCTGCTGCAGCGCTTCGCTGCAACGCGCGGCGACAAGCCTGCTCTCGTCACGCATGACGGTGTGACCATTACGGCGTTGGAACTCGACGCGGCCGCCTGGCGAGGCGTCGGGCAGCTACAGGCAATGGGAGCAACGACCGGTTCCGTGGTGGGCCTGCATGGCGCGCCTGGACCTGCGTGGCTGGCGGCGCTCTGCGCCTGCTGGCGACTGGGTGCTATCGCAGCACCCCTGAACCACCGGCAGCCCGAAGCAGAATGGCGGCAGGCTGCGACGACTCTCGGCTGTTTATACCACTGGACGCCAGACGCGGTGGATCTGCTGAGGACCGACGTAACGGCGAACGCGCAGGCCGTGGACTGGTCCCCGGCACATCCCATGCTCCGAGTCTGCACCTCGGGCACAACCGGCACGCCGCGATGCGTCGAACTCACGCTCGAGCAACTTTGGTTCAACACTCTCGGTTCGAACCGCCGCCTTGGAAACCGCAGCGACGATCGCTGGCTCGTGTGCCTGCCCGTCAATCATGTCGGCGCCCTTGCCGCGATCTTTCGCAGCCTTCACAACCGCATTGGGATTGAACTGCACCCGCGATTTGATGCAGAGGTGGTCGGAATACGACTCGACAGCGGCCAGATTTCGCTCGTATCTCTTGTCCCGGCCATGCTGGATTTGATCCTCGACAGGCGCGGCGAGCAGGCGTTTGCCCCGGCCCTGCGAGCCATACTTCTGGGTGGTGCTGCCTGCGGTGGCAGGCTGATGGAGCGTTGCAGTACGGCACAGCTTCCTGTCGCGCTGAGCTGGGGCATGACCGAGACCGCCTCGCAGGTCGCGACTCGGGAACCCGGCGATCTCGCACCGCTGGCTGCGGGCATCCCCCCTCTACCCTGGATTCGCGTGAGTACCGATGCCGAGGGACGACTCGTTGTGCGCGGGCCGGCTGCGCGCGGCCGACTCGTGACGGATGATCTCGGGGAAATCACAGCCTCCGGGCGCGTGCGCGTGCTGGGGCGCGACGACAACGTCATCAACCGCGGTGGCGAAAACATACACCCCGGGGAAATCCAGGCCGTTATCGAATCCCATCCAACGGTCAGCGAAGCCGTCGTGCTGGCGGCGCCAGACCCTCGGCTCGGCGAGGTCCCCGTAGCCTTTGTCCGCGGCGACGCGATCGATCCGGCAACCCTGCTGGACTGGTGCCGGGAACACCTCGCCGGGTTCAAGGTTCCCCGGGATATTGAAGTGGTCGCCGAATTCCCCCGCGCGGGACCCGGCAAAGTCGATCTCAACAGGCTGTGGAATATGCGGCGCAAATCGCCGTAGTTGTACGTATCGAAAGCAACGGTCATTGGCCTTATGTTTCGGCCCATGAACGAGCATACGACGAAGCATCACAGCTGGGCCGAACCTTACAAGATCAAGATGGTGGAGCTCCTGCGGATGACGACGCGCGAGGAGCGCCTGGCCGCGATCCGCGAGGCCGGGTACAACACCTTCCTGACGCGTAGCCGCGACGTCTATATCGACCTGCTGACGGACTCGGGCACGTCCGCCATGAGTGACCGCCAATGGGCCGGCATGATGATGGGCGACGAGGCGTATTCGGGCAGCGAGAATTTCTACCATCTCGAGTCCACGATCCAGGAGTACTACGGGTACAAGTACCTCGTGCCGACGCACCAGGGCCGTGGAGCCGAACACCTGATGTCGCAGATACTGATCAAGGAAGGCGACCATGTGCCCGGCAACATGTACTTCACGACCACGCGCCTGCATCAGGAACTGGCCGGCGGCAAATTCGTCGACGTCATTGTCGACGAGGCACACGACCCCGCCAGCGAGTTCCCGTTCAAGGGCAACGTTGATCTTGCGAAGCTAGATGCGCTCGTACAGAGGGTCGGTGCAGACCACGTCCCCTACATCAGCCTGGAGGGCAATGTGAACATGGCGGGCGGCCAGCCCTTCTCGATGGCTAACCTGCGCGAGCTGCGCGCGTACTGCGACCAGCACGACATTCCCATCATGCTCGACGCGACGCGCACCATTGAAAATGCCTGGTTCATCCATGAGCGCGAAGAAGGCTATGCCGACAAGTCGGTGCGCGAGATCCTGCGCGAGATTTGCGATATGACCGATGGCTGCACGATGTCGGCCAAGAAGGACTTACTCGTCAACATCGGCGGCTTCTTCTGCTGCAACGACGACGAGGTGTTTCGCAAAGCGCAGAACCTCGTGGTTGTATACGAGGGTCTGCACACGTACGGCGGTCTAGCCGGCCGCGACATGGAGGCCATGGCCCAGGGGCTTCGCGAAGCCGCAACGGAAGAACACATGGCGGCTCGCATTGGCCAGGTGCGCTACCTGGGCCGCAAGCTCGAAGCTGCGGATATCCCGATCGTCAAGCCGATCGGCTCACACGCGATCTTCATCGATGCGCGACAGTTCCTGCCGCATATCGACCAGGATGACTACCCCGCACAGGCGCTGGCTGCCGAGTTGTTCATTGAAGCCGGCATCCGGACTATGGAACGCGGCAACGTATCCGCGGGCCGCAGCCCGGTAACGGGCGAGAATCGACATCCGAAACTGGAACTGGTGCGGCTGACCGTTCCACGGCGCGTGTACACGCAGGCGCACATGGATGTGGTCGTCGAAGCCGTGACCGACGTGTATGCACGCCGGAACGAGATTCGCGGACTGAAGATGGTGTACGAGCCTGAGTACCTAAGGTTCTTCCAGGCCCGCTTCGAACCGCTTTAGTCGAGGTTGGGAAGTCCGTACAGCACGAGTCGGTAGTAACTCACCATACCGATGATCTTGCCGTCTTCCTCCACGGGCGCATGGCCGATGCCGAAGTTCTCGAAGAGCCTTGCGCAATAGCGGATGTGCATATCAGGCCGTACGGTGATGACGGGCTTGGCCATGATCTCGTAGACGTTAACGCGCTCGGGCGCCCGGTCCTCACCGATCACTTTGCGTGCAATGTCTGAAAAAAGCAGCAGGCCGTATTCGTCGTTTTCATCGCGGCGTTTTACGATCAGGCTGGTGGCCCCGACCTCCTTCATGACCCGCATCGCTGACAGCACGTCCATTCGACCGTCTACTTCCGTGACGTCAGGCTTCATGCAATCCCGCACGCGCCCAAAATTCTCGCTGGTCATAGGTTCTCCTCCACGATCTCGCTTAGTTCAGCCGCCTGGTGCACGACGCCAACGGCGTCTTCGACATCGATCATTACGGCTATTCCGGTTCCGGGCTTGGCGTCGAACTCGCCCACCTCGCCTATATGTTCAAGGATATGTCGGCTCAGGTGTTTTTCCACGAGTAACAACACCACATCGCGCTGCGAAGCCAGCGTGAGTCCAAAGAACGTCTTGTTTTCCTTGATACCCTCGCCACGCGCATTGTTGATGACCGTACAACCCGTCGCACCCGCTTCGCGTGCCGCGTGCATGATGTCTTCGGTTTTCTTGTCCTCAACGAAGGCCACTATCAGTTTAAAGTGCATGATCTGTTTCCTCTTCAAATTCTGTTTCTTGTGATGAGGATTTGGCGCGTCGCTGTCGCAGCGCCGCAAGTTGCCCGTAGGCAAGCACCGAGATTATCGGAAACAGGCTCGCAAAAGCCACCAATCCAAATCCGTCCAGCAATGGGCTGCGCCCGGGCACCGCTTCTGCCAGTCCCAGCCCGAGTGCCGTAATAAGCGGCACGGTCACAGTGGATGTCGTAACGCCGCCCGAATCGTAGGCCAGCGGCACGATCATCTTCGGCGCCATCGTAGTTTGGACGATGACGACGAGATAGCCCACCGCGATGAAATATTGCAGCGGCAAGCCCGTAATGATTCGATAACAACCGAGCGCGACACCGAAGCCGACACCCAGCGCGACGGCCACACGCAGGCCCCAGACGCCGATCGCGCCACCGGAAACGCTGTTGGCCTTCATCGAGACGGCCAGGAGCGCCGGTTCCGCCATCGTGGTCGCAAACCCCACGGCGGCGGCAAACAGGTACACCCAGTAAAAATCCTGCCAGATGAGCGACTCCCCGATGTGCCCGCTGATGTCGTAAAGAAACTCGGGATCGGTGAGCTGCTGCGCCATGAGGCGACCGAGCGGGAACAGGGTCTGTTCGAGACCCACGAGAAACAAGCCGAGCCCGACGGCCACGAATGCGAATCCCACGAGCACCTGGTTCACGTTCGGAATGCGCTCACGCAGCACGAACAGCTGAAAGACAAACAGGAAGAAGACGATCGGCGCAACGTCCAGCGCACTGTCCAATACAAACGAGAATGCGTTGAGGATCATATCCATTGCGTGATGATCCCGTAGGCCAGAACGAACAATATGGGCGTCAACGACGCAAACGCGATCAGGCCAAAGCCGTCGAGCATCGGGTTACGGCCCTTCAGCGAGCTGGCAAGACCTACACCGAGCGCGGTCACGAGCGGGACAGTCACTGTCGACGTCGTCACGCCACCCGAGTCATACGCAATGCCGACGATTTCCGGTGGCGCAATGGTCGTAACAATGACGACGAGTATGTAGCCACCGATGATCATGAACGGCAGCGACCAATTGGTCAGAATGCGGAATACGCCAAGCATCAGTGCGACACCAACCGAAAGCGCAACCACCAGTCGCAATCCCAGCGCGTAGTTCGCCATCGCCTCGTCGGTGTCGGCGATTACGCCCCCACCGACCGCGACGCGCGCCGCCTCCTCCGCAACGGCAAGCAAAGCGGGTTCGGCGATGGTCGTGCCAAAGCCGAGTACGAACGCAAACAAAAACAGCCAGACCGCGCTGCCCTTCTTCGCCAACGCATGAGCGATTTCCTCACCGATGGGAAACAGCGCGATGCGGAGACCGAATATGAAGAACGCAAGCCCCGCAACGACCAGCAGCGCACCAACCACGAGCGACAGGATCCCCTCAACGGGCTGCCGAATCACGAGGATTTGAAAAACCGCGATGACGATTACAATCGGCGCGAGGTCACGCAGACTCGAAAGCGCGTCCTTCGACAGTGCAATCAGCGAATTCTTCAAGCGGCGGGCTACTCCTTACGGTAGCCGAAAGCATAGTAAAGCACTGGTATAACAACAAGTGTCAGCAGCGTCGATACGAGAATGCCGAAGATCAGGGTCACCGCGAGGCCGTTGAAAATCGGATCATCGAGAATGAAAAACGCGCCGAGCATGGCCGCAGCAGCGGTCAACGCAATGGGCTTGGCGCGCACTGCGCCGGCCCGTATCACGGCTTCCTGGAAATCGACGCCCGCCGCGACCTCCTGGTTGATAAAGTCGACCAGCAAGATCGAATTGCGGACAATAATCCCCGCGAGGGCGATCATCCCGATCATCGAGGTTGCCGTGAACTGCGCGCCGAGAAAGGCGTGCCCCGGCATCACACCGATGACGGTCAGCGGAATCGGCGCCATGATAATCAGCGGCACGGCATAAGATCGGAATTGGCCGACAACGAGCAGGTAGATCAGGATCAGGCCGACCGAGTAGGCGATCCCCATATCACGAAACGTCTCATACGTGATCTGCCACTCACCGTCCCACTTGACGCTGTAGTCGTAGGGGTTGTCGGGTTGACGGATGAAGTACTGGTCGATCTCGACGTCGCCCACCATGTCGAACATGCCGTACAGCGGACTGTCAAAACGGCCGGCCATGTCGCCCGTTACGAACACGACGGGCAGCAGATCCTTATGATAAATGGTCTGCTCCCAGTCGCCATACTGGACGTTGACGATCTCGGCAAGGGGGACAAGAGAGTCTCCATGGCCGGCCACGCGAAGCATCAACAGGCTGTCGAGCTCCGACTTTTCTGCGACCGGGATTTCCAGCCGCACAGGCAAAGGGTATTTCTGGTAGCCATCGCGGACGTACGCGACGTCTTCACCGCTCAGGGCCGTTTGCAGCGCCTGCGCCACGCTGGCCTGGGACACGCCCAGCAGCGCCGCCTTGTTGCGGTCCACGGAGAATACGATGCGCGGCGCCTCAGCCTCGACGCTATCGTCGATATCGACGATGTCGTCCGTCGCTTCAAAGGTCGCGCGCAGCTCCCTTGCAATACGCTGCTGGCCCGCGTAATCGGGGCCATAGACTTCGGCAACGAGCGGAGCCTGCACCGGCGGACCGGGCGGTACCTCCACGACCTTGGCCGAGCCGCCGTACCGCCGGCCGATCGCATCGAGTGCCGGACGCGCTTCGCTGGCGATGTCGTGGCTCTTGCGTTTACGACCTGATTTTTCGACGAGATTGACCTGGATATCGCCGACGTTCGGACCTTCGCGCAGATAGTACTGGCGCACGAGACCGTTGAAGTTGATGGGCGCCGCAGTGCCCGCATACACCTGGTAGTCCGTTACCTCGGGAATGGTCTGAAGGTAGGCCGCCATTTCATCGAGCACCCGGCCTGTCTGCTCCACCGTGGTGCCCTCGGGCATGTCGAGCACGACCTGGAATTCCGACTTGTTGTCGAACGGCAGCATTTTCATGATCACGGCGTTGAAGCCGACGAGACTCATGGCCAGCAGTATTGCGACGACAACACCGGCACCGAGCAAGGCGCGCGCCTTGCGCCCGCCCCTGCCCCGCAGGAACGGTCCGATCATGCGCCTGAACAGCCGGTCGAGCCAGGCCGCGGACCTGTCTTCCTGGCTCGCATGGGGGACTTTGGACAACAACTTGAGGCTTGCCCACGGCGTAACGACCAGCGCCACTGCCAGTGACAGCAGCATACCGATACTCGCGTTGATAGGGATCGGACTCATATAGGGGCCCATCAGGCCCGTGACGAACGCCATGGGCAGCAGCGCCGCGATCACGGTAAACGTCGCGAGTATCGTTGGCCCGCCGACCTCATCAACGGCAGGGGGAATCGCCGCGAACAGCGTCTTGTTACCCATGGCCATGTGGCGATGAATGTTTTCAACGACGACGATCGCATCATCGACAAGAATGCCAATCGAAAAGATCAGGGCAAACAGGGATACGCGGTTGATCGTGAAGCCCCATGCCCAGGATGCGAATAGGGTCAGCATCAGCGTAATGATGACCGCGGAGCCCACCACGACGGCCTCGCGCCAGCCCAGCGTGACGAGAATCAGGATGATCACCGAAATGGTTGCAAAGGCGAGCTTCTGGATCAGTTTCTTCGCCTTGTCGTCGGCCGTCTTGCCGTAATCGCGCGTGACCGTGTATTGGACCCCTTCGGGAATCGCAATACCTTCGAGCGACCCCACCCGTTCGATGACCTGCCGGGACACCCGCGCGGCATTGGTGCCGGGCTTTTTGGCGACCGCGATCGTCACGGCGGGCATCGTGCCGTGACGGACATACTGCTCGGGCTGATCAGGACCGGCGGCAACATCGGCCACGTCCTCGAGGCGAATCGCTTTGCCGTTAATGACCCCGATGACGAGCTCGGCGACGTCGCGCTCGTCGGCGAGGAACGTGCCGGCCGTTACGGGAATATTGCGGTTGTCGGCGACCACAGCGCCTGCATGCGACACAACGTTGGCCGCCTGCAGCGCCTGCCGCAATGCGTCGAGCGACAAGCCATACGCGGCCAGGCGCTGCGGATCGAGCTGCACGTGCACCACGTTGTCGGGTCCGCCGATGGTGTAAACGTCGCGCGTGCCGGGAACGCGTTTGATTTCAGCTTCCAGCGTGTGCGCCACACGCTGCAGCTCGTGCGCACCGCGCGTCGCGTCATCGGTCCAGAGCGTCAGCGTGACGGTCGGGACGTCATCGATTCCTTTGGGCTTGATGAGGGGCTGTAAGACACCGCTGCCTCTCGGCAGCCAGTCTTCATTGGAGTAAACCGCATTGTAGAGCCGCACAATAGCGCTCGTGCGGTCCTCGCCAACCTCGTATTGAACGGTCAGCACGGCCATGCCCGGTCGCGACACCGAATACGTGTGTTTGACGCCTTCGATCTCCGCCAGCACCTGCTCGAGCGGGATGGCGACAATGTTTTCCACTTCGCCAGCGCTCGCGCCCGGAAACGGCACGAAGATGTTCGCAAAGGTCACGTTGATCTGCGGCTCTTCCTCGCGCGGCGTCACCGCCACGGCGAACAGGCCCATGAGCAGGCCGGTCAGGGCCAGCAGCGGTGTGATCTTGGAATCCTGGAAGCGCTTGGCCAGCGTCCCGGAAAAACCTAGCTTGTGGGTGTCTGCCATCGCCTATTGCGCCTGCTCTTTGAGCCAGATGCGGGCGCGGACCGGGTCCGTCGCAACGACTTCGCCCTCTTCCAGACCCGCGAGAATCTCGATGGACTCATCGAAACGGCGGCCCAGCCGCACCTGGCGCAGGGAGATGGTCGCACCGTCGGTCACGTAGACCGCGCTGAGTTCACTGCGGCGCACAACCGCTGTTGCCGGCACGAGTAGGCGCCTGGTTTCGCCGACGACGAAGCCCACCTTGATAAACATGCCGGGGTACAGCGTTGCGGCGCCGTCAGGCAGGTTTACCCGGACGCGAAACGTGTTGGCTTTGTCGTCTGCGACAGGGAAGAACGTCAGGCTGTCCGCTGCAATCCGCTCGCCATCGACATACGCGTAGGCCTTGCCAATCGTTCGCACCGCGTGAAACATGCTCTGCGGCACGTCCACGTTGACGCGCAACTGTTGCAGCGACAATCCCGAAATCAATGGCTGCCCCGGGGAAACGAGCTCGCCCAATTCCACGTGGCGACGCGACACGATCCCGGCATACGGCGCGCGTACCACGGTGTACTCGAGCTGTTCTCGCGCCGTCGCAACACCGGACTGAGCCGCTCTGAGGCGGGCCTGGGCGGCATCGCGATTGGCACGAGACTGGTCGAACTGCGATTTGGAAATGCTGTTGTTCTCGATCATCCTCGAGAATCGCTCGAACTCCTGGCTGGCTTCGGCAAGCCGCGCACGTGCTTCCTCGAGCGCGGCGTTCGCACTTGCCAGCGCCGCCCTCTGCTCGGTATCGGTGAAGCGCATCACGATGTCGCCCGCGGCCACGTAGTCGTTTACATCGAAAGGCAGTTCCGCGATTCGGCCGGATGTTTGCGCCGACACGGTAGCCTGCTGGACGGCTTCTACGCGCCCGTCCCAGACTCGTTCGCGCGCGCTATCGGTAAAGGTAGCCGTCGCCGTCTCCAGTGGGACTTCCGCGTAGGCAGGAGCGACGACGGCCAAAGCCGCCAGAAAAAAGCTGAGTCGAGTCATGCTGGAACCGTTTGTATATTAGGATTATCTTAAGTATATATTAAGCAACTCTAATATAACAAGCCCTCTTTTGCCTCGTGTTAGCCTCCCTGCATGTTCCTGCCCGTCAAAGCCGATTTCGGCCTGCCTCGCGTACCGGTTCTGACGATCCTCGTCTGCCTGGTTTGCGCAGTGGTGTTCCTGAAGCAGCAGAGTGACTGGAATGACTTCGACATGGCCGTCGAGCGCTTCTGCAACACGAATCGCTCGCACATCGAACAGATGATCTTTGACCGCATTGCCGCCTCGCAGGATCTGCGTCACTGCGGCGACATCATGTACACGATTGCGAATGATCCCGAGCGCGAGGCCAGCCAGGTGATCGCGGACATGGCCGCAAACATGCGGCCGCTTGCCGGATTTAACGACAGCGACTCGCGCGCCTACGTACGCCAGATGCTCGAAGATGAATCGCGGCGATTCCAGGCCATGGTTCCCGACGACCCCGATGAAGGCCTCGCTTACTACACCGGGTCCTGGAATCCGCTGACCATGATTACGTCCAGCTTCGCGCATGGCGACTGGCTGCATATCACGTTCAACCTGATTTTCTTTTTTGCGTTTGCGGCGACGGTGGAAATGCTCGTGGGACCGGTCTGGTACATCGCCTTCGTCCTCGTCGACTCCTGGTTTATCGGCCTCACCGGGTCAATGGTGGCGGCCGCCGTCGGGCAGCATTACTGGACGCTCGGCCTGTCGGGCGTCGTCATGGGAATGATGGGTCTCTTCGCGTACCTGCTGCCGCACGGCAGGATCAAGTGCTACTACTTCTTTATTGTCATTTTCGGATCGATCGCAATTCCCGGCTGGATGCTCGCCGCCTGGTATATCGGCGGCGATATTCTCACGCTGCTGACCGAGGATGATTACGGCACCGTCAACGTCCTGGCCCACGTTATGGGCGGTATCGGCGGCTACCTGTTCGGCCTGCTATTCCTGCGCGAAGTGCGCAAGGACGCCGAGCACGTTCAGGATACGCTGGAGCGCGCCGACCTCGAGAAGCGCTTGCGCTGATTGTTGCGCGCGTTCTTCCCGGGGCGACGTGAGCCGCTGGCGTTGCCGGCTTTCTTGCGACCGGCCGGTCGCGGCCCGCTCGGGCGCCGCGGCTTGCCCTTTTGGACCGGCTCGGCCTTGATGCGTTTGTCGACTTCGTAACCAGGGACGAACTCTTTCGGAATGCCGCGCTTGAGCAGCGTCTCGATGTCTTTAAGAAGTTTTTTCTCGTCGATGCAAACCAGGGAGATGGCTGTCCCATCCTGACCTGCACGTGCCGTACGACCGATGCGGTGTACGTAGTCTTCGGGGACATGGGGCAATTCGAAATTTACGACGTGCGGCAGTTTTTCGATATCGAGACCACGCGCGGCGATATCCGTCGCAACGAGTACCCGTATCTTGCCGGCCTTGAAATCACGCAGTGCCCTGGTGCGCGCGCCCTGCCCTTTGCCACCATGGATCGCATCCGTCGTAATGCCGTCCTGGTTCAGTTGCTTGGCGAGGCGATTCGCGCCGTGCTTGGTGCGCATGAAGACGAGCACCTGCTGCCAGTTGCCGCGGCCAATCATCTCGGACAGCAGCTCACGCTTGCGGTCCTTGTCAACCGGGTACACGAGTTGTTCCACACGATCCACCGTGGCATTGCGCGCCGCCACCTGGATCTCGGCGGGATTATCGAGGAGATTATTCGCGAGCTCGCGAATCTCTTTCGAGAACGTCGCCGAGAACAGCAGGTTCTGTCGCTCCCTGGGCAACTGCTTGATGATCTGCTTGATGTCGCGGATAAAGCCCATGTCGAGCATGCGATCCGCTTCGTCGAGAACAAACATCTCGACGAACGACAGGTCGATGTTTCTTTGCCGGACGTGATCGAGTAGACGCCCAGGTGTCGCAATGACCACATCGACGCCGCGCTTGATCTTGGTGATCTGCGGCCGCGCGCTTACGCCGCCGTAAATCTCCATCGCGCGAATCGGACGGTACTTGCCATAGGTGTGCACGCTTTCATTTACCTGCGCCGCAAGTTCGCGTGTAGGCGTCAGAATCAGGGCACGTATGCGCCGCGGTCCCGACGGGGTGTCCCCGAGAATCTGCAACATGGGCAGAGTGAAGCCTGCCGTCTTGCCGGTACCCGTCTGGGCGCCCGCAAGGATATCGTGGCCTTCGAGAATGTGAGGGATGGCTTCGCGCTGGATGGGCGTGGGCGTTTCATAGCCCTGCTCTTCGACAGCACGCAGCAAATCGGCCGACAGGCCGAGTTCGTTAAACTTCATTGGATAGTCTCCAGGTCGCCTGATCCGACGTGCCAGAATGCGTTCGCAGGCGGCTTGCGGTCCGGTCCAGGCTGGAATTTGTAAAGTGACTCCAGGCGCGCCGAATTGCGGCTTTGGAGTGAGTGGCGCAGACCGAGGTGCGCCAGGACGGGGCGGACTGTAACAGAAACCATTGAGAAAGAAAGGCCTTTCTGTCTCGTTTTGCCGAATCAGTGCGAAGCCCTTGCCAGCAGCGCCTCGTAGCGTGGATGGCCGTGCAGCGGAAGAAGGTCCTTGTCGTTCGTCATCCAGTCGAGGCTCACGGCGCCGTTCAAAACGGCTTGCTCGAGAAAATCCAGGGCCTCCTCAACCTTGCTCATTGTCGCGTAGTTGCAGGCGAGGTTGTACAGCACGATGGGATCGTGTGGATCGATTTCCAACGCCCGCTTCAACCATCTGTCGGCCCGGGCGGTTTGACCAAGAAGGATCAACGAGCCCGCACCCAGGTGCAGCGCTCGAACATCGTCGGGATGCCATTCGAGCTGCCGCTCCACGACCTCGACCGCCGCCTGCGCTTCCTTTTTCGCCTGCTCGAACTCGCCTTCGCCACGCAGAATCTGAACCCTGAGCAGTCGTGACTGATAGTCGTCGGGATTCACTTCTGCCGCCTTCGCAAACAGGTCGGCTGCAGCGTTCATATCGCCCTGGTGAAACCGCGTGCGCGCGAAATAATAGTACGCCTCATAATGCGCCGGGTTGAGCTCGATTGATCGCCGTAATTCGCGCTCTGCATCCTCGAAATCCTCGCGCACGAGATGCGCCAGTCCTGCCGATGCATGCGCTTCCGCCGAGGTCGGGTCCAATTCAAGCGCCCGTTCGCTCGCCTGTCGAGCCATCTCGCGGTACTCCGGCCTGGTATCGGCATACATCACGGCCAGAGAATAACTGTCTGCATAGCCCGCCCATGCCGCCGCGAAATCCGGGTCCCTCTCGATCGACTGTCCGAATAGCTGGCGGGCGAATTCGAGATCCACCTTGCGAAAACGATTCAGAAAATGGCGTCCTCGCAAATAGAAGTCGTATGCTGTCACGTCACAGCAAGCCGTTGTTGTCACCGGCACGAGCGTGTCGAGCAACGATTCGCCAATACAGGTCGCAATCTCATCCTGTATCGCGAAGACATCCTCCAGCTTGCGGTCGAATGTCTTTGACCACAGGTGAAATCCATTGGCGACATCAACCAGCTGTGCGGTGATCCTGAGATTATCCCCGGCCTTGCGAACACTGCCCTCGAGAATGGCGCTGGCATCCAGCTTCCTGCCTATCGTCTGCAGGTCCTCACCTGATTGGGCGTAGCGAAATGACGATGTCCGCGATACGACCTTAAGCGCTTCAATCTGCGTCAACGCATTGAGAATCTCCTCCGCGACGCCTTCACAGAAGTACGCCTGGTCGTGATCCGGGCTCATATCGGCAAAGGGCAGCACGGCGACAGATGGGGCAGCATTGTCTTTTGCAGGGGTCTCTACCGGTGTCTCACGTCGTATACCCGAAGGTGCAATATCGAACATCCACGCCAGGAGCGCGGCGACCGGAAATCCGATAATTGCGACGACCACCAATGCCCTCATCGACCATTGCGGGAGACCAAGTGGCTCGAAGGTCACCTCACCGATCTGTAACAGCACCCAGACGATGACAGCGTAGGCGACAATGACCGGGTAGACCTTGCGGCGCAGCAACTCCGCGGAAAAACGAGACAGGAACGACAACGGGTTCTTCATAACGCCGATTCAGAATTGCTACGCCGAATATTGTACGCCTGATTCGTTGGCCGCGCGTAAGGACCCGATCGAGTCGTGACAGGGCCTGTACCGTGCCTTATTCTATGCCGCGGTATGGCAAGCAAATTCAAACGGGACCTGGCGCGCCTGACAGGCGGAACTCTTCGCAACATCGAGGTGAGGAACACCATGCAAATCAAGATCATCGCTGCCGCAATCCTGCTCGGCATTATTGGCTTTATGAGTGCTTACACGGTCGAATCCGGGAATGTAGCCGTAGAGCGGACACTGGGTAAGGTCAATCATGAAGAGCAACTGCAGGGCCTGAACTTCAAGATGCCGTTCCTGACGAACTCGATCGAATTCAGCGCCAAGGAAATCGCGATCGACATCAACGACCTGACGCCCAAAGCCGCAGACAACCTGTCGCTCAAGGATCTCGACGTCTCGGTGTTCTACCGCGTGCCGAAGGACCGGGTATCGGAACTCATGGTCAAGTACGCCGCGGCTGCAGTGCGCGGTGCCGATGGCATTTATATGCCGGCGTACGGACTACTGGTTCGCGAAGCTCGAGCGGCCATCTATGAGCAGGTGTCCGAGATCGATAGCCTGCAACTGCATAAGCAGCGCGAGCTGCTGCAGACTGATGTTCTGGAAGAACTGCAGGGACGACTCAATCAATCGGATTCAGGTGACATCATCGTCACCCGCGTCGTAGTCCGTGCGCTCAACACAGACCCGAGCATCGAGGCAGCAATTCGTGACGCCGTAGAAGCTGAAAAGCGTCTCGAAGCCAAACAGGTTCAAGTAGAGATCGCGAAGAAGGACGCCGAGATCGAAATCGAACGCGCCAAGGGCATTGCCGAAGCCAACAACATCATCAACAGCAGCTTGACGGCGGAGTACCTGCAACACGAAGTCAACACGGCGTTGCTCAGGTTTGCGGACAACGACGGCAGCGTCGTCGTTATTCCCGCCAACATGCAGGGCTTTGAAATGATCCTCGACAGCGGTCAGTTGCGGCGCGGTAACGAATGACGATCAGTCGCTTGCGGAATCGACCCGTCCGGCAATGGCGAGCTCGTAGCTACGCTGTACCCAGCTCTCCCAGCGCGGATCTTGCCGTACGGCCGCTAGAAACGGCGACATCCGAAGCCTGAACAACCATTCGTCGACAGCTGCGGGCTCCGCTGAATTGATGAGATCACCGCGCATCCGCTCGAGCTGCGCGTAGGAACTGTCAGTGCGGCTCGTGAATGCTTCGACCTCTGCCAGTCGAAATATCGCCTCTGTGTCTTGCTGGCCCGAGAGATGCTCGACGGCTCGCGCAGCATCCTCGTCGCGTCCGAGCCCGTGGAAGGCCATGGCGCTGACCGCGCATTGATCAACGCCCTCCGGCCAGTCTCGAACGACCTGCAGGGCCTCCTCAAAACGCTCCAGCTTGATGAGGGCGTAGCCCGCCAGGGTGTTCGGGGTTGCCGGGCGCATCTGGTACGCGCGTCGACTCTCCTCCATGGCTTCTTCATACGCGCCGGCTGCAAACAGGAACAAAGCGAGGTTGCCGCGGTTAACCACGGATAACGGCTGCAACGCCACCGCGCGCCGCTCGTGATCGATCGCAGCGCGAAAATCGCCATTGCGCGCCAGTCGGCCGGCAGTCGATGCAAGGACCAGCGGATCATCCGGGTCAACCCTCAACGCCGTCGCGTAGGCACGCTCCCTCGCCTG
>SHLT01000071.1 GCA_004282875.1 Chromatiales bacterium
CGACCATGCCGCGCATGTCCATGTCCGCCTTGTAGTAGCCGCGCGCCACGTTCGGGGGCAGATGATCGATGACCGGCGCGAAGGTCGGGTTCGGGTTGCCCGCCAGGTGCGTCAGCTGTTCCATGAAAATCGCTGCGGTCGGATCGATCGTTGTGCCTTTCTCGACAAACAGCGCGATGTAGTCCGCCACTTCCTGGCTGTCGAGATCGAGCTTGCCCGCCTCGTCTCCATACAGCGTGAAACGCAGTTGCTTACGCGTGTCTTCGCGGTCGCCCGCCAGGAAATTCAGAAACACCATGTTGATGTGCTGGATCTCGTCATAGCCCGCACGCACCGCCTGCTCGGCAGACATGAAAGCGGGGATATGACCGGACAGGCGCATGCCATGCCCATGCGTGCGCTCAGCGATGTCGTCCACCCATTCCGGATCGATCGAACTGTACAGCTTGATTTGCATGTAGCCGTTCTCGGCATAGAAGTCGACGCGTTCCAGCGCCTCCTCGAGCGACGCAACCGTATCGCCCGTCGCGTAGGGACTGGCCTGGTCGATGAAGCCCGAGCGATACGTGTTGGGCCCGATGACTTCGCCGGAGTCGTGCTTGGCCGTCAGCTCCATGATCTGCTCATGGACGCTGCCGATATCCCTGACGCTCGTTATGCCGCCGGCGATATTCAGCACGCCGTCGGACAGTGAGAAATGACCGTGCATATCCCACATGCCAGGCATCAGGCTTTTGCCGGTTCCGTCAATGTGCTTTGCGCCAGGCACATCAATTACAGCGCCTGAAATCGCGGTGATCTTCCCGTCTTCGACCATGACGAAGTGATCCTCGAGCAAGGCGCCGCTCTCGACGTCTACAACGTCGACGTTGTCGAAAATGACGGCGCCCTCCTGGACGTAAGCGAGTTCGCCCGCCATACGCCCAACCATGACTGCATCCTGCTCCAGCTGGACTGCGCTGAGCTGCGCCAGCACATCAGGACTCCAGCCTTTGGGAAACATGCCCATGAAGCCCGAGAAATCGAGCACGGTCAGTTCCAGGTCTTCGTTCAGCCAGCCGTAGGCGGGCGTGAACCCGAGGCCTGAGATCGCATACAGCGACAAGCTTACGGGGCCATCGGGCGACTCAACGTCAACGTCGGTAAGGCGCTCAACCCGTGCCGTACCCGACGGCAGGACGGCGACCTCGCCGTCCATGCTCTGCATCGCCGCCCTTACGAATTCGGTCCAGCCGAGCGCCGCGTATTCCGTGGCTACATAGAAGCCGGGGTCGTCGGTCCTGACGCTGCCACTTTCACCGGCAGTGGACCAGGAGGCAACGCCGTCTTCGTACCTGAATGTTTCGTCGATCGGGGCCTGGAACGGTGAGATACCCGTAATTCGCTGCGCGACCGGGATTCCGTCGGCATTCAGTTGCGTCACCGAGCTCACGGTGTACTCGCGGTTATTCCAGTGCACGAAGGACTCGACGGAAACCTTGCCGTCGCCCGTGCGAACGACCGTAGACTGACCGGCGGGCGTGCCCTCCGCCACCCATTCGTATTCAGTCGTAATGCCGACCTCCGATTCAGCAGCGACCGGCTGCTCCGGGGATTCCTTGCTGCACGCCACCAGTAACAATGCGCTGCAGAGAGTAAGCAACGCTTCCTTGCCTGTTCTCATTCCAATACTCCTTCGTGAGCGTTGAAGAACTCGAACAGCAGTCGAGATCCCCAAAAGTCAGTCTGTTCCTCGGGCGCAATACAGAGTGTCTGGTCGGGCATGCTCCTGGACTGCAATTCGGTGACGCAATAGCCATTGCTGCCACGCAAACCCGGCGTACCCGGCCAGCGATGATCCCCATCGGGCCACAGGCAATCGATGGCGGCATGCGCCGTATCACCGCAAGCGACAGTGCACTGAACGTTCGCATTTTCGACGACCGGCGACGTCCAGCTCTCGGCCGCCATTCCACACGCCTTACCCTCGAGCCAATGGGTTGTTACGGCCGTCGTACTGGCGAACAACCACCCGCTGGAGCTAACGCTCCCGTCGGCCGGTACGACATCGTCAGCCCCGCCGTTGACTTGCAGCAAGGGCAAGGGCTGCGTTGGCGTGCACTCGAAGCCCGGCTCCAGGCGCCCACCGATCAGCGCGGCCGAGGCAAACAGCTCGGAAGCCTCGCATGCGATCCGGTTGGCCATCATCGCGCCGTTACTGAAGCCGGAGACATGCACGCGATCGGCATCCACGGCCCACCGGTCTGTCAGCTCCCGGACGAGGCTGCGCAGAAAGCCGACATCGTCGTGGCAGGACGTCCAGCCGCACTGCCCGCAGTTCCCGCACTCGGGCGGACACGGCACCTTGTCACTATCCGGCATACAGATCGGGCCATCGGGACCCGCATCGAAGCCGTCCGAAATATGATTCCACGACGTGACTTCCCAGGGCTCTGACCCATCGATGCTTGCCATAAACCAGGTGCCCTGCGGATACACCATGACGTAGCCGTATTCCTCGGCGTACTGATTCAGCCCCTGCGTCACCTCTGCCTCGGTGCCCGTCGCGGTGCCACCGTACCCATGCATGAAAATCGCGGCCGGATGCAGCTGCTGTTTGTCGTAACTCGTCGGCAGGAACACGAAGTATTCGCGCACCAGGCCATCGTGTTCCAGCATATAGCGCCGCATCTCCGGTTGTTCTATTTCAACCTCTTTACTGCAGGCGACGAGCACCAGAGATACCAATACTGTAAGCAGGATTTTGTTCATGGCGCCACATCATAGCGGTTCTTGGTGTGCTTGCCGACAAACCGACGCCAGGCCCGGGGGTGCGCACGACCTTGCATGTACGCGCGTCTCTACTACGCTTGAAGGTACAGGCAAGGCTGAAACCGGTCCCGGTATTCGGCCCAGGACCGGGTGCAGCCTTGACCCCCGCCAAATAACAACAACAGGAGGCACGACCATGAATCGCCCAGTGGTTCGACAATTCCCGCGCATGTGTATGCTCGTTCTACTGTTCGGATTGTCCGCCGGAGTGCAGGCAGCGCACCAGGGTGGCGGCAAATATGCCGACCCCCCGGCAGTCGATTGGTGGCCCTGCTATGAGTGGGTTGCGCCGGTCTTCGAGTGCGCCTGGTACCGGGTCCCGCTGGACCACTCGGAGGCATCCCCGTTCTTCTACGTGGACGGCGGCCAGCAGGAGGGCATCGATATTGCGCTGATCCGTGTCCCGGCAACCGACCCGGATAACAAGATTGGCTCACTCTTCCTGAACCCGGGCGGTCCGGGCGGGAGTGGCGTGTTCTTCGTGCTCAACGTCGGCCAGTTTCTGTATACCCCCGAGGTGCGCGCACACTTCGACATCGTCGGCTTCGACCCGAGGGGCATCAACTTCAGCGCACCACTGAGTTGCTTCACGAACTTCGACCACCTGGACGAGCTCAACAAGCTGGATTTCTACCCGGATACGGATGAGCAGGCCATGGAGCAGACGGAGTTCGACCGGAGATTCAACGAGCACTGCGAGCTTAACGCCGGCGCGATCCGAGACAACATGTCGACGGCCGATGTCGCTCGCGATATGGATATCATGCGCGCAGCGGTTGGTGACCGCCGGCTCAACTACGCGGGCTATTCCTACGGCTCCTTCCTTGGCGTGAGCTACGCGAACATGTTCCCTAAACGTGTCCGCGCGCTGATCGTGGACGCCGTGCTCGACCCGATCCAGTGGACGACCGGCGACGCACTGACGCAAGACTATCCGATGACCTATCGCCTGCGTAGCGACGCTGGTGCAAAGGCAACGCTCGACGAGTTTTTCAGACTCTGCGACCTTGCCGGGCCTGAGCGCTGCGCGATCTCGGGCGATTCGGAGGATCGCTTCTATGCATTGCGGGAACGCCTCAGGACCGACCCGATTACGCTGGTTTTCGACGATGGCTCGGAACAATTCATCGACCACAAGCTGGCGACCGTGGCAACGCTCCAGAATCTCTACAATCCGTTCGCATGGGAGTTCCTCGCGCTCGACTTCGCATTTCTCGAATCCATACCTGTGACCTCGGTTACGGCGAACGAACTCAGCGTGCTGGGTCGCGTATCCGGGCAGATAGCGAACGCCGAACTGGTCCAGCAAACGATCGAGGGTTTCCCGGGGGTAACGTGCAGCGACTCCGATAACCCTGACGACGGGATCGCCTGGGCCATCGCTGCCGCGGACGCAGAACGCGACTACGGAATATTCGGCCCGCCTTGGACCTGGGCCGGTAGTCCTTGCGCGCACTGGTCGGCGTCGCAATCGAGTCGGTTTACAGGGCCGTTCAGTCGTTACACCGCCAACCCCGTACTCGTGACGAGCACGTTGTACGATCCGGCGACGCGCTACGAAGGCGCGGTCACGGTGTCCAATCTGCTGCCCAACTCTCACCTGTTGACGGTAGAGGGCTGGGGCCATGCAACGCTGTTCTTGTCGGGATGTGCGACCCAGATCGCATCAGATTACCTCGTTAGCGGTGCGCTCCCGAGCTCGCCCAGCACCTGTCAGCAGGACTTTCCGCCCTTCCAGCTCGATGCCAGCGAGGTGTTTTCGAACATAAGCGGAGCATCCGGATTGCAGGCAGAAGGCATGGCCAGGGATGAGGCCGAAGAGGCGCGTGCTGCTGCAATGCGTTCGATTCGCGGAGACAGGCCGACCTACTCGAGCCAATAGCGCTAGTTCAGATCGTAAACACGGTCTGCCGCACGCAAGACCGCCCGGCTGTGACTGACAACGACACGCGTTGCGCGCAGCCGGGCCAACGATGACAGGACACGCATCTCGGTGTCCTCGTCAAGCCCGCTCGTGAACTCGTCGAGTAACAGGATCGACGGCTTACGATAAAGCGCGCGGGCAAACAAGATGCGTTGCACCTGGCCCGTGGACAGTGCCGACCCCAGATCGCCGATGCGCGTGTCGTACCGCATCGGCAGGCTTTCTATGATGTCGTCGATGGCGGCGAGTTCCGCGGCTTTGTGAATGCGCGCGTTGTCCGGTGACGCATCGAACAATGCGATGTTCTGTGCGATCGACCCGGACATGAGCACGTCGTCCTGGAATACCGTCGCTATGCTCCGGCGGACCGCCGATAGCGGCCAGTCATCGCATGGCCTGCCGTCGTAGTACAAATCGCCGGATGTGCCCTGCTCGGCGCCGGCCAGTAGTCTCAAAAGTGTGCTCTTGCCGCATCCCGACGGCCCTCGAATGGCAACGAGCTCACCGCGCGAGACACTGAACGAAACATCCCGGAGAACCGGCCGTTCCGCCCCAGCGTAGGCAAAGCAAAGACGGCTCGCTCGCAACTCGCCGCCGAGCGTTGCGTCATGATATGTCTGGCCGTCACCTGTCACCGCTTCCGAGAACACAATGTCCGCGAGTCGATCGAGCGGAACCTGCAAGAGGCGGTATTCGATGAGGCGATTGACGATGCCATTCGCTCTCGCCGTGAACATGCCGGTATAGGCCACGAATGCCGAAACGGCCCCGACGGTCATTTCGCCGTCGAGCACTTGTCGAGCCAGCAAGTAGACCACGCCGATATGCAGTCCCTGCTGCAGGGCCTGGGAAATGCTCCGGTCGATTACACCCGTATTGCCGGCGCGAATCTGGGTATTGATCCGGCGAACGAGCAGGTTCTGCCACTCCGTGGTCCGGCTTTGTTCGCCGGCGCACATTTTTATCGACTGCATCGAGCGCAGCGATTCGAGCAAATGCGTCTGTGCCGCAGCCTCCGCACGCACCAGTTTGTTTGCCTGTTCGAGCATGACGGGAAATATCACGACGCGCCACAGGCAGTACAGGGCACCCACGACGGCAACCAGTGCGGTGAGCCTGGGTGCGTAGGCAACCATCAGGATGGTCACGATCGCCAGAAAGATGCCATCCAGAATCAACGCGGGCACAGCCTCGGTGACGAACGACTGGATTCTCGCCAGCGATGCAAGGCGCTGCTGAATGCCGCCGAGCCGTCTTGCGCGAAACCAGGCGGCCGGCAGCTGCATCAGGTGCCGCAGGACGCGTGACGACAGGCTGAACACGGTTGCCTGCGAGAGAAACTGAAACGTGAGCTGCCGTGTGCCGCTCGCAAGTAGCTGAAACACCGCCAGCACCAGGAAGCCTGCGACCAGCGTATTGAGCAGCAGGTGATCGCCTCTCATGAGGACCTGGTCGATCACGGTTTGCAGGTAGAACGGCATGGCCAGCAGCAAGAGCTCGGACAGAATTGCAAGCAGCAGTGCGGCCGAGATTCCCGCCGTGAAGCCGGTCTCCAGCGTGACGATTTCACTCAGCCGCAGCCGGCGAAGCGGCTGGCTGCGTGCAAATTCCTTCGCCGGCACAAGCTCCAGCGCAATGCCCGTGAACAGGGCATCGGCTTCTTCGAACGATAGGCGCAAGACGCCCCGGGCAGGGTCGTGCACGACGACATGCCTGTTTGTCGCCTTCCTGAGGACGACAAAGTGGTCGAACTTCCAGTGCAGGATGCACGGCACTTTCAGCCGCCTTGTCTCCGCAAGGCTACAACGTACCGCGCGTGCCGACAGGTGCAACGACTCGCTGATACGGATGAGCGATGCCAGGCTTGCACCCTGCATCGACGCACCGAATCGCCGCCGCAGGCTGGCGAGGTCCTGCTCGCAACCAAAGTAGCCCGCGATCATGGCCAGGCAGGCAAGTCCGCATTCGGCAACGGCCGACTGGCGAACCACCGGAAGGCATCGCGTCCCTGCGCCGTTCAGCCAGGGCGTCAGCTGTCGCGACATGCTAGAGCCGGGCCAGCAGTGGCGCCAGCAGCCATTCGCCGAGGCTGCGGTTTTCGAGGATGATCTCCGCGGCCAGGGCCATGCCGGGCCGCAGCGCGTAGCGGACGCTGCCGTGCTCCACATGATCCGAAGCAAGACGAATGCTCACCTTGTATGCCGCTTCGCGTATTCCCGATGCGACCGGCCTGTCCGCCGGCAGGGAGACGAACCCAGCGACGGTATCAACGGTACCGCTCGCCGCGCCGAATTGCTGGTGCGGGAACGCATCGTACAGCAGCCTGACGGTCTGCCCGGGCTCTATCATTCCGGCAGCGCGAGACGGGACATAGAGTTCGGCCACGAGGACCGCTTGCTCCGGAATGATCGATACCAGTGTTTGCTGTGGACGCACTGTGCTCCCGGGAACGATCTCGATTGTGGCAACCGTGCCGTCGACCGGCGAGTGCAAAACCAACGATCTTTGCCGTTCATGCGCCGCAATACGCTGCCGCAACTCGCCTCGCTCCGCATCGAGCCGGGTGATGCTGTGCTCGAACTCCATTCCGAGTCGCACCTGCGCTGCGAGCAGGCCCTGCCGTTCACGACCCAGTGACTTCGACTCTTGCCGCAGGCGCATAACGGACTGTTGCAGGACAAGCAGCTCATCCTTCCGGCGTCGCAGTTCTATCTCTGCAATTGCCCCGCGTGCGAACGCCTCCGCGAAACCGGCCTGCAGCTCGACCTTGTGCTGCACACGCACATCCTGCGCACGCCGCTGGATGGCCACGGCCTGCATCTCGTCGTCGAGGCCGCGTACCTGGTCATCAAGGGCGCTGTAATCCGCTACAAACTGCTCACGAATAAGCGCCTCCCGACGCTGTGTCACGGACAGCTGCTTTCGAAGTTGCCGCAGCACCTCTCCTGCCGGACTCTGCCCTTCGCCCTGGATGACATCCTCCGACAACACAACGACCGGATCACCACGACGAACGACATCACCCTCCTTGCGTGCGACGGTTGCAACCATCGCGTATTCGCTGTTGGACAAGCTTACGACGCCAGGCGAGGACACGAGCCACCCGCGAACCGTCTCTTTGCGAGCATAGTCCGCCGTTACCAGGAAGCATGCGGCGACAGCAACAAAGGCAGCGCAGATGAGCGTCAACCACAGCCAGGGCCGGGGAATCACCGAGACCGGCCTGCCATCTATCTTCGTCGCCAGCGCGTCGATTGCATTCTGCCGAAACAGGTTTTCTGACTGCGAGTCGGGCATGCCCTATTAATAGGGCGCGCTCCCGGTCTCGGCAAAATCCGAATGCCGGCAATTCACAGAGAAAAGCAGCAGCCGATTCTTGCGCAGATGCGTGTATGTAATTAGCAACAGGCTGGTTTTTCGCATCGTACCGATAACGATGCGGCGTTATCACGACGTTGCTCGTCGGTATCGCCCGCTGCAACCAGGTCTTTTTCCTTGTTGCTGCAGCCGCAGCCAGACTGTGTCGCGGCGCTTTTGCAACGTGGCAAAAACGATGATGCATTAATGCCGCGTGACGCGTAGTGCGTCATATATACAACACTTATCCCGAGTGCTCGAATCGCCCCATGTGCTGTACGCAGTTCGTGCAGCGTTTTCTTAACTCTATCAAAAGTGGGGAGATTTCTTATGAGGAAACCGAACTGGTTATCCAGCCACTCGTGGATACTGGCGTGTTGTGCAGCGCTGCTTGTTCCTGACGCCGTCTTTGCGCAGAACTCCGACGACGAGGTCGCTTTAGAAGAAGTCGTCGTTACAGGTTCCCGTATTAAACGCAGCGACACGTCCAGCATCAGCCCTATCTCGGTACTGACCGAGCAGGACCTTGCAGTATCAGGCAACCTGACTTTGGAAAACTTCATCCAGGACCTGCCAGCCGTGAACGGCGGTGACTTCGGCGCCGGCGTCAACAATGGTAACCCGGGTATCGCCACGGTTTCACTGCGTGGCCTGGGTCCAAACCGTACCCTGACGCTTGTTAATGGCAAACGCTTCGCTTCTGCGTCGGTTAACGGATTCGTTGACCTCAACATGATTCCGACCGCGATCGTAGAACGGATCGAAGTACTGCGAGACGGTGCATCGACCGTGTATGGCTCTGACGCCATTGCCGGTGTTGTCAATGTCATCACCAAGAAAGATTTCGAAGGTGTGGATATTCAATTCGGCTACGACATCACCGACGAGAGTGACGGCGAGATGCTCAACGGCTCGCTGGTCTTCGGCAACTCTTTCGAAAAAGGTAATTTCATTGTTGGTGCCCAGGTCAACAAGCGCGAAGAAATTCGCCAGGGTGACCGTGCTTTCTCTGCCTGCCCGTTCTTTGATGACGGCGTGCAGACGATCTGCGGCGGCAGCCCGACAACGACGCCCGCACAGTTCACACCGCTCGGACCTGATTCAGCGATCGGCGGACATGTACTGGACGCGGACGGCGTGACTGTCAGGCCGTTTGATGCGGCACGCGATGCGTTTAACTTCGCGGCGCTTAGCTACCTGACGACACCGCAGGATGTTTACAGTGCCTATGCAGCGGCAAACTATGAGCTGTTCGAAGCTCCTGTGCTCGGTGCGATTAACGCCAACCTGGAAATGAACTTCTCGAATCGTGAGTCTGACCAGCTACTGGCGCCTGTCGGCACCTTCGGCGGCTGGATCACCTCGCAAGAGCATCCGGACAATCCTTTCGGTGATGCGCTTTGCGCGAGCAATCCTCTGTGTACGGCACCGCAGGATGTCGCCACGTCCAGGCGCCTGACGGAGTCGGGTGGTCGCCGGTTTACGCAGGACGTTAATACGTGGCGTATCGGCACCGGCCTTGACGGTGAGTTCGAGAATGGCTGGACGTGGGATGTCAATTACACGCTTGCCAAATGGGAAGACAGTCAGCGCGATGAAGGCCGTCCTAACCGTCCGAACATCGAGGCCATGATGGATCCCACCTTGTGTGCGGCCGCGACGAATGGCTGCCCGGGCGTATACAACCCGTTCATCAGCGATAGCATGACGGCTGCCCAGGTTGCCTATGGCTTTGTTGGTGTAAATACCAAGGAAGAGTCGACCTTGAACGCATGGCAAGTAAACCTTTCGGGTGACTTCGGTGGCCTGGAAATGCCTGGCGGCGAGATCGGTTGGGCGTTCGGTTACGAGAACCGTCGCGAAAGCGCTGCATCCAAACCGGATGGCGGTGCTGCGATCGGTGCTATTGCCTTTACGCCTGGCAATGTGACAGGCGGCAAGTACCAGGTTGACGAGCTCTACGGTGAAGTCGTTCTGCCGATTCTCTCCGGCGCACCGATGGCCGAACTGCTGACCTTCGAAGCATCGGCTCGCTGGACAGATGTCGACTTTCTGAACGACTCCGACACGGTCTATAAGGCTGCCCTGGAGTGGGCCCCGGTCGAAGACATTCGCTTGCGTGCGACCTTCGCCGAAGGCTTCCGCGCACCGAACATCAGTGAGTTATTCCTGGGTATTCAGCAATCGGCGGAATCCTACACTGATCCGTGCCGCAACTATGGAACGTCCGGTACGGATGCCAACACGGTTGCGAATTGTCAGGCTGATGGCCTGGCGCCGGACTTCAATCTGGCAACGTTCCAGGCGACCACGCTGCAGGGCGGCAACCCCAACCTCCAGCCGGAAACGTCTGAGTCCCTCACCTTTGGTGTCGTCCTTACGCCGCGCTTTGCGGAACAGCTGACTGTATCCATCGACTACTTCGATATCGAGATTACCGATGCAGTCGGCACAGCGCCGACTTCAGAAGTTATTTCAGCTTGCTATGCAAGTGCCGGGTTCTCGGACCCCCTGTGTGCGTTGATTGTCGGACCTGCATTCCCGGGTGTTGACGAAACTCCGTCGCCGGCAGCGCCGACGCGCCGCAACTCGAACCTGCAGATCTCGGGTGTCCTGCAATCGTCGGCCAACCTCGCTACCTATCAAACCAGCGGTATCGACTTCCAGGTCGACTATGGCTTCGAAACGGGTATCGGGCTGCTCGACTTCCGTGTCACAGGTACCTACCTGAGCGAATACGACTACCTGCCGTTCTCTGGTGGTGAGTTGATTCAGCTGGCTGGTTTCTTCGGCGGCGATCCGGCCTTCGGTAACCCTGCTGCATTCGCCGAATGGCAAGTGAACTATGGCGTGACGTTAACGCGCGACGACTGGGGCGCTAACCTGAACGCCAGGTACATGAGCGAAACGGATGACATTGATGCGGCTCCCGCGAATCTGTCAAATGTTGCCGACGCGATCACCTACCTTGATCTCCAGGGTTACTACAACTGGAAAGACATGACGTTCACGGTAGGCGTTCGTAACCTGACTGATGAGGAACCGCCGTATGTCACTGCTTACGATGACATGAATACGCTCCAATTCAGCTACGACACGCAGGGTCGTTACATCTACGGAAGGGCGTCAATCAGCTTCTAAGGCACCTTTACGTTGAGAAAAAAAGAGGCCTCCAGGGGAAACCCTGGGGGTCTTTTTGACTCTAAGCATTACTCACACCGCACAGCGCCAAATGAAAAGACCACTCCTGCCAATTTTGCTCCTGCTCGCTGCGCCTGCATTTGCGGTCGACGAAGCGTTGACCCAATGCCGGCAGATCGAGGAGATCGAGGAACGAGTGAAGTGTTACGACAAGTTCGTGGACTCGCAGTCCGCATCCGACGCGGTCCCCGATGCCGAGTCGCTGTTCGGCAGGGATGACGCTGAGGCCAAGCGCATTGTTGAGACGACGCTGGCGATCGAACAGATCGACCATGTCGAGGCCGTGGTAACCGGGGTTCGAAAATCGGCGACCAGGAAGCTGCTCGTAACGCTCGACAACGGACAGGTCTGGCGCCAACTCGACAACCAGACCCTGCGCCTCAAAAACGGCGAGTGGGTGATTGTTCGCAAGGCCAGCCTGAATTCGTTTCTCCTGGAGAAGAAATCGGGTAGCCGCAGTATTCGCGTGAAGCGCGCGAACTAGCGTAGCCGCGACTCCAGCGCCTGCAGTTTGCGAGCGTATCCGGAAACCAGTTGCGATTTCTCAGCCGTGTCTCTCGCTAAGCCGTAGTCTCTGGCCGCGAGATCATATTCCTGCATTTTTTCATGGACGAGTCCCCGCAGAAAGTAGAACTGGTGTTCATCCGGTTTTAGCTTGATGGCATCTGCCAGGTGGATCATCGCGTCTTCAAGCTCGTCGTCCTGGTACGCCGTCTGTGCCCGGTAATGGTGGTAGTACGGATTCCGTTCCCTGTAATACGCCACCTTATTTGAGTAGTACCTGGCCTCATCTTCGCGCCCGAGGTGAACAAGCGCGCTTGCCAGGTTGGTCAGCGCCGACTTGTTGGACGGCTGAATGGCAAGGGCCTGACGGTATGCCCTTTCTGCCATTTCGTATTGCTTGTTGCGCGCGTACAGCGCACCGAGGTTTACCCACAAGCCAGCAATGCCGGGATCCGTCTGAATGCCTTTCTTGAGGAACCGAAATGCGTTCCTCGAATCCGCCGCCTGCATCGACTCGACCGCCACGTTACTGAAGTACAGGGCGATCGCATAATTATCCGTAACCCTCCTGGTATCGTAGTTACCGTTGTACTCGGCGGTATTGAAATCCACCACGTACTTGCCGACGTGATTGACATCTCTTCGGACCCCCTTGACCAGTACGTTAATGTGGTTATTCAGGATGATCATTTCACCGTCCGCCCTGAAGCTCGGCGGAATATCCACCATCTGGAAGGTCAGCTCCAGGTCGGCCTCGCGGGCAAGCGCGGCGAACAGGATCGAGAATGAGAGACAGTTTCCCTCGCGACTCTCGAAAGTCTCAATTGCCGTGTAAGTGAGATTCGGATCGTAGTCGAGCGTCAGAAAGCCGTCGTCCAGCATGCCTCGAATGAGCTTTCTCAGCCTTGAACGCGCCGTTGGATCGCCCTGCACCTTGGAAGCAACGTAGTCACGCATCTCATCATTCAGCGCCAGGATCTCGTCGCTGCGAATGTCCGACACATCGATGGTTTCTCCGAACAGCAGCTGGCCGGATAGCAGGTCCTCGGTCGATTCGGGAATGCCAACAATTTGCGGCGTGCAGGCCGTCACCCATATGCCAACAAGCAATAACGCAAGCGAACGTCTTATCGAGTTATTTATGCAACGTTTAACAGTCATTATCTCGGTACAGAAATCTGATGCACGTTTAATACGACTCACATAGCAAGCTGCAAATTCCGCTTTTTATTCCTTGTCGGCGCACGACCCGTGCGTTCTCGGGCAAATGCTTGACTTGCAGAACACCGACTGGACACTGAGACAAGCAACATATCTCGGGGGAGGGAATGCGGCTTAAGCTCGGAATTGCTCTGGCAACAGTTGTAACGCTGTTTGCGTCTGCAGACGCATGTGGTCAGACGCTGTACTCGTTCGACACCCCCGAAGACTTCTTCGCGCCCGCCACCAACTGGTCCGCCTGGCAGGACACGCTCGACCGACATCAGTCCGAACGCGAAATAATTCACCACTGTCTCATCGACAAGGCGACCTGCACGCGGCGCCTCAAGGGACTTCGCCATGTCCTTCTGAAAGGTGCCGCCCTCAGCTTCGAACAGCAGATCCGCCTGGTGAATCGCTACGTCAACAGGCACCGCTACAAGGACGACCGCGTGAGCTCGCGATCCGAGGCGGGCAATCAGTGGGAGACCCTGACTGAGTTCCTGAACCGTGGCGGTGACTGTGAGGATTTCGCGGTGGCGAAATATTTTGTACTACGAGAGCTCGGCGTGAATGCCGAGGACATGCGAATTGTCATTGGGAGGGAATCGCAGCGTGCCACCCATCACGCGATGCTCGCGATCCGCTTTGACGAAGAGGTCTGGTTGCTGGAGAACGACAACACGATTCAACGGAACGGCTACCAGGATATCAAGCGCTTCGTCTATGCGATCAACGAGCAGGGGATTTGGGATCACGAGAGAACGGACTAGGTAATAGCGGAGGAAGTAAACATGAAAAGGCTACTAATGGTGTGTATTTGCGGCGGACTTTTTTCGGCGTCGGCTATAGCGGCAGAACCTTATGAGAACTGGCTGAAGACGCAGAGTCAGCGTGGCGTCGAGATCGAACTCATTCGCGTCGCGAGTGAGAAACCCCTGGTCGCTACTGAGGAAACGGATCCGGAAGTTGCGGCGATCCTCGACGAAGTCGAGGCGATCGAAGATGAGGCCAGCGACCTGGAGAAGATCGAAGAATCTTCATAGCCAGACGCTTGTCTCGCTTGGCTACAAGAAAAAGGGCTTACATGCGTGTAAGCCCTTTTTTCGTCCTGCTGCGGTTCAGATAACCTGCTTGTTGAAAGCCGATTCGAGGTGCATGCGCAGCGCGGCCGTGCCGGTCTTGCGGTGCCGCTGCCGGGGGCTGATTACGATTACTTCCCTGCCCGCCGACTCGATGTCGGGCGTCAGGTCGACCAGGCGACCTGCGCGCAGGTAGGGCTCACACAGGTATTGTGGCAGGCGCGCGATGCCAAGGCCGGCGAGCGTTGCCTCGCGTGCCTCGAGCAGGCCTGACACCGTGTATTTCGCATTTACCGTTACCGTCGTCACCTTGTCGTCGCGACCGAAACGCCATGAATGGGTCTCGCGATCCGTCGCGTCAACAATGCAGTCGTGTTTTTCGAGGTCAAACGGTGAGCGAATAGCCTCGTTTGCCGATGCGTATTCTACGCTGGCAAAGATTGACTGACGTACGTAGGCAATCGTGTTCGTCCATCCACCGACGATAGTTACAGGCGCAAGTGCAATGCCAATGTCCACCGACTCGATGGCCTCTTCTGTCCAGACGGTGACCGGTCTACGATCGATCAGGAGGCCGGGGTTGTCCGCTTCAAAACTCTTGAGGCGTGGCTCGAGGTAACGATCGATGATGTCGGGAGGCGCGCCGACGACAACCGGCGCTTTGTTGGCGATAATGGCGCCGAGAGTCGCGAGGGACTGCGCATTCTGCGCCGACTCCAGCAATATCTCGCACTGCTCTAGGCAACGTCGACCGGCATCTGTGACGGCTATATGCTTTGGCGTTCTATCAAGCAGCTTGACGCCGAGATTACGTTCGAGCGAACCCAGCCGACGGCTAATCGTCGTACGCTCCATCCCCAGGTCAGCTGCACATCTCGAGATGCCGCCCGTTTGCACGATCTTTGCAAACAACGCCAGGTCTGCTACCTGTTTCAATTCCCCCTGCATACCACACTCCTCCAGCAAAAACGCAATCGCTATTTACTAAGAGTCATCGCAAGCGGCATTGGTTGTTGCGAATCGTGCGTTTATGCATCGGTGCGCGCGCGTAACGTGCGCATTATGAATCGTCGCAGATTCGTCACAACGTAAAGGGAACCTGTCGCTAATTTATACGGTCAGAACCCTTGCAGTTGCGGATATACGCAAGGGGGAGACTGTGGGAATGAAAAGGCGTGGTCCAGAATTGGATAGATACGACGTGGCGATACTCTCTGCGTTGTTGGTAAATACCCGACTGACGACGGTAGAACTCGCTCAGAAAGTTCACCTGTCGCGTACGGCCGTTTCACGGCGCATTACCGCCCTCAGGCGCATGAACGTCCTGAGCGATTCAGCGGATGTACTCAACTACGAGTCGATGGGATTCAAGGTGCGTGCAAGCGTCGAAATTTCTGCGCCCGGCCAGGCAACGGCCATCATCAAGCCCAAACTCCTGGAGCGGCCTGAAGTCCTGAGCGTTGCTGTTATGGCCGGTGACGGCCTGCTCTGCCTTGATGTTATTGCCGTCGACATGGATCACCTGCACAGCTTCATAAACTCGGTGCAGGAAAACGGTGACACCACGACGAAAGTGATCTTCGCCGAGGAGAAGTCTCAACTAACGCTCATGGAACGCATGCGTAAGCTCAACGAGGAATCAATCGGGGACCTCGTTCGCATATAGGCCTGTTATGCTCCCGGCATGACGAGAGCCGATGTCCTTGTAATTGGTGGCGGCGCCGCCGGACTCATGTGTGCCATCACCGCCGGCCAGCACGGCCGGAACGTCATCGTCCTGGAAGGATCTAACCGGATCGGCAAGAAAATCCTGATGTCAGGCGGCGGTCGTTGCAACTTCACCAACCTCTACTGCGAGCCGTCCAACTTCCTGTCTCACAACCTGCACTTTTGCAAGTCCGCCCTGTCGCGCTACACGCAGCATGACTTTGTCGCACTCGTTGAGAAACACGGTATCGCGTACCACGAGAAAACCGCCGGCCAGCTTTTCTGCGATGTGTCGTCCAAAGACATTGTCGCAATGCTGCAGCGAGAGTGCGACGACGCCGGTGTCCAGATTGTGACCGAGTGTGGCATTCAGAGTGTCACGCATGACAGGGAGTACCGGGTAGACAGCGCACGGGGCGCGTTCTCGTCGCAGTCACTGGTCGTCGCGTCGGGTGGCCTTTCCATTCCGAAAATGGGGGCAACAGGTCTCGGCTATGACATTGCACGGCAGTTTGGGCTCAAGGTGTTCGACACCCGTGCCGGGCTGGTGCCCTTCACGTTCACTGGCGCGATTCACGACCTGACCGAACGGCTGTCCGGAGTGAGCGCCCGTTGCACGGTGACGGCCAATGGAGTGTCCTTTACCGAGGACGTGCTTTTTACACATCGGGGCCTGAGCGGACCGGCTGTGTTACAGGTATCGAGCTTCTGGTATCCCGGCGATGACGTGGAACTCGACCTGTTGCCCGACAACAATGCCAACAAGGTGTTGCTGACTGCAAAGACGGAGCAGCCGCGGGGCTTGCTGCGGACCGCCCTGGCCGGCCACCTGCCGCGTGCTCTTGTCAACGAACTGCAGGACGCCTGGTGGCCTGCGCATGCCGATACACCGCTGGCCGAAATCGCAAATGACGTGCTTCTCGATCTCGGGAGCCGGCTGCACCGCTGGACGCTCAAACCCGCTGCGACCGAAGGCTACCGGACCGCGGAGGTCACGCTGGGCGGCGTCGACACCGGGGAACTCTCCTCGAGAACCATGGAGGCGCGGCGCCAACCGGGTCTCTACTTCATCGGGGAAGTGGTGGATGTGACCGGCCACCTGGGCGGTTTCAACTTCCAGTGGGCCTGGGCTTCCGGGCACGCCGCAGGACTCGCCGTCTGATTTGCTAACGATTTCGCGCTAGGCTGCATCCAAGGATTATGGCGGCAGTAGTAGAGATCGGTGGCCACCCGCCGACCCAAGCAGACTTTCACAGTGCGATTGCCGAGCGATCGGATCGCTGGTACTCGGCATGCCTGAAGATTACCCGCAACCCGGACCTTGCTGCGGACGCCGTACAGGATGCGTTGCTGAACGCCTGGCGCAAGCGTGAGCAGTTTGCCAGCTCGTCAAGGCTCGATACCTGGATCCATCGCATCGCGATCAACGCCGCGCTGAATCTGCTGCGCAAGTCGCGCCCGGGCGTCTTCGAGGCGCTCGAGACGGATGTCGAGGATCAGTCCGACCATCCAGACCAGGTCCTGCAGGATTACGAACTGGAAAACCATCTGGCTGCCTCTCTCGCCCGCCTGAGCGAAGTGGAACGCGTGTGCTTCGTGCTCAAGCATCTCGAGCAATGGCGGGTTCGTGAAATCTCGGAAGAGATCGGCACGAACGAGGGTCGCGTAAAACAGGCGGTGTTCCGCGCTGTCCAGAAATTGCGCGTCGACATGCAACACCTGAAGAGAACAGAGCTATGAACGACCGAATTGACGATCTCATTGCCGCTCACCGTGACGACGTCCACGAGGCGCCGCCAGCGACCGTGGAGCGCTGGCATGATGCACTCGACGAGGCCGCGGCCAGGGAGCAAGCGGCGAACGCGCCTGCGCGCAGTGCCTGGCACCCCACCTCGTTCATCATGGGAATGGCGATCGCGGCAACGCTCGCGCTCGGCATTGCCATCGGGTTCTTCAT
>SHLT01000072.1 GCA_004282875.1 Chromatiales bacterium
GCCGTCATCTCCATCGATGCGCGTTATCACGGTAAGAGGAAAGATCCCGACAGGACGCTGCGATCGATCATGAATGACCTGCACTTTTTTGGTGACAAGCGTGACTATGAGGCGATGATCCGGGACACCGTGCTGGATCATCGCGTCCTGCTCGACTGGGTCGAGCGGCAGGACAACCTGGATACCGGCAGGGTCAAGATCGCCGGCTATAGCATGGGCGGGCAGATCGGCCTGATCCTGGGCAGCGTTGATGCACGTGTCAGCGACATTATCTCGATTGTGCCGCCGTTCATCGATGACAGGATCGCATTGGTGGCGCCAAAGAACCTGGTTTCCTTGCTTGGCAACAAGCCCGTGCTGCTGGTTACGGCAACCGATGACGAGAATGCATCAGCTACGGAAAACGATCTTCTTTTTGACCTTTTGCCCGGCTCGAACAAAGAACGGATCGATTTTGAGGGCAGCCACATCCTGCCCGAAGACTATGTGAAAAAACTGGCCGAATCCGCTATACACTGGTAGCCGGTCCTTATACGCACGGAGATCCAGGCAATGCCCCGACCAGTACGATCCTGCGCGGTTGCCGCCACGGCGGTTTGCGCACTGCTCGCAGCCTGTTCAGCGAGCGAAAGTGAAGGGGACGTCGACTCTCCGCTTCTATCAACGACGCAAATCCTCCTGACCAGCGAGGCCGGTGCCAAACTGGACGTACAGGAGAACGTAAGGTTTCAGACCGGCAAGCCGACTGGGACGACGGTCGTGATCAGTCCGGACATCGTCAAACAGACCATCGTTGGCATCGGCTCGTCATTTACGGAGTCCTCGGCCTTCGTGCTGGCACACCTGGACGCCCCAGCCCGGGCGGAAGTCATGGACAAGATATTCAGCGAGCAGGGCGCCAATTTTTCATTGACGCGTACGCCGATCGGCTCTACCGATTTTTCCGTGGAGGGCAAGTACAGCTACGCGGAGGTCCCGGATGACCGCGCGCTCGAGCACTTCAGTATTGCGCCGGATAAGGACGGCTTTGCTCAGGCCGAGTATCCCGGCATCAGCGACGAGAGTTTCGACCTGCTACCGATGATTAAAGAAGCGATGGCCATCAAGAGCCAGCAGGGTGCGAGCGAGCTACGCATTGTTGCGTCCGCGTGGACCGCGCCGCCGTGGATGAAAGATGTCGAAGACTGGTACGTGTCCGGAGCGCCCGAAAACGACTACCAAGGTACCGGTGGCATGCTCAAGCCGGAGTATGTGCAGACGTATGCCGACTATGTTGTCCGGTACCTCGATACCTATCGTAACGAAGGGGTAGATATCTGGGGTCTGACGCCGGTCAACGAACCTCATGGCAATAGCGGCAACTGGGAGAGCATGCACTTCACGCCGGAAACCCAGAATGAGTTCATCAAGCAGAACCTGGGACCGGCGCTTCGGGAAGGTGGTTTTGGCGATGTGAACTTGTTGATCTACGACCAGAATCGCAATGACCTCGAACACTGGGCGGACGTAATCTTCGGTGATCCGGAGACGGCGGAGTACGTTCACGGCGCAGCGGTGCACTGGTATGCGAGTACCTACAAGGTCTATGAAGATGTTCTCGACCGCGTGCACGAGAAGTTTCCTGAATTCTCCGTAATCCATACGGAGGGCACGATCGACGATCTCGGTAAGGATGCGCCGGGCGGTATTGCTGATCCGGAGCGGTTCAAGGAAACCGACTGGTTCGACAACGATGCGTTCTGGTGGAACGAAAATGCTACCGACTGGGCCTATACGGCCGAATGGGCACCAAACAACGAGGACCATCCGATCTACATACCGGTGCATCGATACGCAAGGAATATCATCGTCAGTCTCAACCACTGGATGGAAGGGTGGATAGACTGGAACGTGGTCCTCGACAAGAACGGTGGACCCAACCACGCTGGCAATTATTGTGGCGCCCCGATCATGATCGATACGGAAACCGGCGAGGTCTACTACACCCCTATCTACTATGTGCTGGCACAGTTTAGTCGCACCATTCGACCCGGCGACAAGGCGGTGCAGGCCGACAAGAACCTGGTTGGCCTCGATGATGATGCGCTGCACGCGAGTGCGACGATCAATGACGATGGCCTTCTAAGCGTGCAGTTGCTCAACACAACCAAGCAACCCATTCGGTACTCGCTGCAGATCGGTGCGCAGTATGCGCCGGTGGAAATCGCGGCCAATGCCGTGCAAACGGTCCGGGTACAGCTGGCCGACTGAACTATTCATGGCGGCTCGAGCGCAACTCTTGCATGAGCATCTCGACGTTGAGGGCGACGCGGCTTAAACTCGCAACATCGGGATTGGTACTCGGTCTCATTTTCTGGAAGGAATAGCTCGTGCTCGTTCGAAGAATTCTACATATCTCATTCGTTTCCGTATTCCTGTCATGTGTTGCCCTGTCGTCCGCATTCGCCGAGAACCCCGCTGACAAGTACGACATGCGTTTCTGGAAGCTGCAACTGCCCGTCGATGACAATAAGGACGGTAAGGTTGACGAAGTCGATGTCCGCGGCTTAAAGGACTACTCGCACCCCGATTTCTTTCACCTGAACGAGGGTGGATTCCTGATATTCAGTGCGCCCAACAAGGCTGCGACCACCACGAACTCGACCAACACGCGCAGTGAACTGCGCCAGATGTATCGCTCTACCAACACCAAGATCGGCACCCATGACCTGGCAAACAACTTTGCGCTCAAGGCAAACCGGAGGGCGAAGGATTTCGCTGATATCGGCGGTCAGCTTGAGGCTACGCTGGCAGTGCTCCACGTCGCCAGGAACGCGAATTATCCGGACAAGCGACCAGCCTATTCGGTCGTGGTCGGACAAATTCACGCCGGCAAGGACGAGGGCCTGATGCGACGAGGGAGTGGCTTCGGCAACGAGCCGATCAAGATCTTCTATAAGAAATGGCCCGACCACGAAACCGGCTCGGTATTCTGGACGTATGAAAGAAACCTGGCAAGAGATAATCCCGACAGGACGGACATCGTCTATCCGGTCTGGGGCAATACGTGGGAAAACCCCGGGGACCCGGGTGATGACGGGATATCCCTCGGTGAACTCTTCAACTACAACATCAACGTGCACGGCAACACGATGTATCTCACGTTCAGGACAAAAGACGCGGCACGAACCGTCAACTACCAGATTGACCTGTCTGACAATGTCGATGCGTATGGGAACGTCGATGAAAAAGACAATCCTGAAGGCTATTCACGTGACGCCCTGTACTTCAAGGCGGGGGCTTACAACCAGTGCAGCGCGAAGGATGCTACGGCGTCCTGGTATCCCGCCTGCGCCGGAACGGGTGAGTGGGCGACTGACAAGGCCAATGGAGACTATGTTTCCGTCGCATTTGCCCGCTTGCTGCTGTCCCGTTCGGTCGCTCCGGCGGACTAGATATTCCACATAATCAGCTGGCGACTTCGGGTTGCCGGCCCTGCCGTGCGCGGACCAAGGCGACTTTCGCGCCAAGGGTTCCAATTTGAATTGGATGGTAGCATAATCATCTATTGGTCCTACCAGTAATCGGCCGAATTGGTCCTACCAATTATCTCACTTCTGGTTTGCCACCCAAATCAAAAGCAACACGCAAACGGGGGATACCAAGATGCGTACCAGCCAGTCTCTGACTCTTGTTCCGTTCACCACGGCATCGATCAAGGCGCTGTTCCTGTGCCTGCTCGCGGCGGTTCTGCCCGGGACGGCCTTTGCCCAGGAAGAAGAGGAAATCGAGGAAATCGTTGTCCAAGGCACCCGAGCGACGATCCAAAGCACGATTAATATCAAGCGCGACTCGACAACGATTGTTGACGGGCTTTCCGCAACAGACATTGGCGACCTACCTGCGTTGTCGATCGGTGAGGCACTTGAGACCATCACCGGTGCGTCATCACACAGGGAAAATGGCGGCGCGACGGAAATCTCCATCCGCGGTCTGGGACCATACCTTAGCGCCACGACGTTCAACGGCCGTATGGCAACCAATGGCACGGGCGACCGCTCAGTCAACTTCTCACAGTTCCCGTCTGAGCTGATGAACAAGCTGGCCATCTACAAGACTCAGGACGCGAGCCTGATCGAAGGTGGTGTCGCAGGTCTGATCGAACTCGAAACGCTGCGACCGCTTGATTACGGCAAGCGCCGTTTCCAGGTTGACCTGCAGGGTAACTACAACCCTGACCAGCAGGACATCTCGGATACGATGGCCGGCGGTGTCGGTTTTCGGGGCACGGCCAGCTATGTCGATCAGTTCGAATTCGACAACGGCGGTCTGCTGGGTATTTCCTTTGGTTTGCAGCGCAGCGACATTTCGCAGCCGGAACAGGAAATGCGCTCCTCGAGCCCAAGCGGCACGTCGCTGTTTGCTTGTCTCGCAGACAACGATCCGCTGCAAGGCTATTCGAACGTTACGGGAACCAACGACGATTGTGAGGACAATCCGGCCGGTTCGGGCACGAATGGCGGATTCGATACTTCCATCGATCCCGCCACTGGCGTTGCCGTCGACGACGACCGACCGTTTGCCTGGGCAGGCAGCTCGCGCGGTTTTCGCCAGAACGATACTCACGACGAACGTGACTCGGTTTTCGCTGCATTCCAGTGGCAGCCCAATGACAAATTGGAGATTAACCTGGATGCGCAGTGGTCGGAGCGTATTCAGTCGGAAGATCGTAATGACCTGAACTTCGCCAACATGAAACGCAATACGCGAGGTACAACGCTAGACAATTTGGTATTCCAGACCAACGGTGTCGTAACGAACTGGGCAGGTGAGACCGATATTGACTCCAACGGCGAGCTGTATTCGCGGACGGAAGAATACACGGGCTGGGGACTGGACATTGAGTACTTCATCAATGATCGGTTCAGCGTTGCGGCGGACATTTCTTCCTCCAAGACGACACGCGTGGAGCAGCAGGCTTCGTTCCGCCAGCAAAGCCAAAGCAGGCAGGAAACGACATTCTCCCGTGACAACGAAGGCTTCGTTACCTGGACGGTTGAAGACTTTGACATTACCGATCCAGCCAACTTTGACGACGGCTTACGCGTGCGTCTCGATACCGATGCGGACCGCGAGAACACGATTGACGCCGCGCGTATCGACTTTAATTATGACCTGGATTCCACCTTTATTAGCAGCATAGATTTCGGTGCACGAGTCGCCGAGCTCTCTTACTACGCTGCTCGTGGTGGAAGTGCATCAGGCAGCAACGGGGCGCGCTTTACCTATACGGTTGGTGACACTGATCCTGCGGTCATGGCTTGTGCTCGGGAATTTCCCGAAAGCGGTTTCATGAGCGGAGCGGACGCAGGCCCCCTGGTCACAAGCGTCGACAGCAATGGGAACGTCCTCAATACCTACAATAGCTGGGCGATTTTCGACAACGCGTGTCGGCTGGATGCCATTCTGGCGGGCAATGATGCATCGCTGGCCTATCCGGAATTGGGCAACCACCCGCAGACGGTTGATGTCTCTGAAGACACCCTGGCGTTTTACGTGAAAGCCAATTTTGAAAGTGAATTGGCCAACAAGCCTGTGAGCGGCAACTTTGGCGTGCGTGTTGTGGAAACCAATGTGACCTCCGTTGGCTACAGAAGCGCATTCAACATCGTGTCGGATCCGGTAACCGGAGAGCTTTCGCTGGAGACGACAGATACGCTGGAGTCGATTGCTGCGAAGCACGACTACACGGAAGTCTTGCCGAGCTTCAACTTCGTGATGGACCTCACTGATGAAGTCATCTTCAGGGCGGGGATCTTCCGCGGTCTGTCGCGAGCTGATCCAGGCGATATGGGTTTCCAGCGAAGCTTCCAGGTCGCTGATGAAGATGATGACCCGCTGACAGTTGATGCGTTGCTCACTGGCGTGACAGGTGCCGGCAACCCGTATGCAGATCCACTGACGTCCTGGAACTACGACTTGGCGCTGGAATGGTATCCCAATGAGGATTCAATCCTGGCCGCAACGGTGTACCTCAAGGACTTCAGGGGTGGCTTTATCAATACGGTTGTTCAGGAAGACTACGTGGTCGACGGTGCCACGCTGACGTTCCCGATCGTGCTGCAGCAAACGGACGACAGCACCAGCACGCTGACAGGCATTGAGATTACCGGCTCGCACAACTTCTCTTACCTGCCGGGTTTCCTGGGCGGGTTCGGAACCAAGCTTAGCTACAACTACGCCGATTCCGACTTTGAGTTTGAGGATAGCCTCTACGGCGATCGCGGCTTCATAGACGAGAGCGGCCAGTTTGTGCAAACCCATGAAGGCATCATTCCGCCTGGAAACGTCCCCGGGTTCTCGAGAGAGACATTCTCCGGTCAGCTCTACTACCAGGCTGGCGAGTTCGATGGCTCAATCATCTACAAATACCGCAGTGGGTACTTCCAGCCATACACGTCAAACGGTACTCGTTTGCGGTATGTCGGAGAAGTGGGTGTCTGGGAGGCTCGCGCGTCCTACAACATCACTGACAACCTCAGACTTTCGGTCAAGGCGATCAACCTGTTCGACGAACCCAAGTCTCAGTACTTCTTCGTCGACGACAACCTGGGTGAAATGAACTACTACGGTCCAAGAGTATTCGTTGGTCTGCGCGGGAAGTTCTTCTAGGTCCCCATCCGGGCTCTGGAAGTAACTCTGCGTAAATCAAGTATCTCTTTTCGAGGGACAAAAACATGTACTTAAAACAAATTCTAATTGTCGGGATCGCAGTGGCATTGATCGGCTGCGAAGGCGGGGACAGAGAAGTTTCGGATTTCGGCACGACCAATACGCCGGGCACGGCGACCATTTCCGGTAACGGCCTGGTTGGTGAGACGCTTACTTCCGTATTGTCTGATCCGGACGGTATACAGCAGAACACTGTTGCGTATCAGTGGAATGGAGACGGAACCCCGATTCCGGGAGCGACCAGCTCTTCCTATACATTGACGGCCGACGAGGGGCGCGAAGCCGTCACCGTGAGCATTCGCTACACGGACGACAGGAACATCACGTCCACGGCTGTTTCCAATGCGATTGTCGCCAGGCCACTCAACGTATCGCCGACTTTGGAGGTCGATGTGCCGAGTGCCGGCGCGATTGTCGGGCAGGCGCTCACCGCGGTGCTCACGGATGACAACGACTTTACGGTCGTGAATTATCAGTGGATCGGCAGTGTTACAGGGCCGATTGCCGGGGCAACAGACGTTACCTTCAGGCTCACTCCCGCTGAGGTTGGCGAAAACATCTCGGTATCGGCGACGTACACGGATGACGACGGCTACGATGAAGACCTGACCTCGGCTGCCGTAGGCCCGGTTACATCGCCACCACCTGAAGGCGCCATCGTGCTTACGGGCGAAATAGAAGTTGGCGCTACGCTCACCGCCACGCTGTTTGACGGCGACGGGTTCGCTGCTGTGCCTTCTATCACGTACGTCTGGGAGGACGAAAACGGGGTTGAGCTGGCGAACGTTGTGACTGATCAGCTCGAGAACGAGTTTATCCTGCAGCCTGCGCAGCTGGGTCTTTCGGTAACTGTCACGGCGACGTATACCGATGCAGCCATGAACGCGGAGATGCCTTCTGCGACGACGAGAGACTTCATTCATACCTACGTGGTTGAAGGTGAAGTGACGCTGGCCGAAGCCATCGGACTCGCTGTGGACGGCGATATCATCGGCCTCGATAGTGACATCGGTGCCGACGACTACCAAGACATGGCGGAACTGGAGATCACGACAGACAATGTCACCGTGAGACTGGTTTCGGGTAGTACCGCAGTCATCACGGGCTCCACCTGCATCGTCTACGGAAGCTCTACAACGGGCGTCGTTATCGATGGACTGGTGTTTGACGATCTGTCGAATCCCAACACCGCTAACTGTGGCGAAGGGGAGGGATCTATTCGACTGCAAGGTTCTTTCAACACCTTCAGCAATAACCAGATTCTTGGCCAGATAGATACCCGTCCTTCCCATATTGGTGGCAGTGATGAGCTGCACTACATGACGGTAGGCGGCAATGACAACATGGTCGAGCGTAATCTGTTCGAAGGTTTGCCGACCAGTGAAGCAAAAGAAGGTGCTGCGATCAGTATGTTTATCAGCAGGTCGTCTGACGCTGATCCGGTTAACCAGCCTAATGGAAGTAATGAACGCAATATTATTCAGTACAACCTGTTCAGAAACTTCCTGCCAGATGTCGTCGAGTCGGATGATCCTGCGGAATGGGATACAGACTCAAACGGATTTGGCGTTCAAGTCGGGCGTTCATCAAGTAGAGATGGAGCAGGTTTTGGTGGTCACGTGGTGCAGTACAACCGTTTTGATACGGTGCTAACTGACCGGCGCGTTATTTTGGTACAAGGCGGTGGCAATACGATTCATGGCAACACCATCGTGAACTCATGGGGCAATGTTGCGCTCGAGCACGGGTACGACAACACGGTTAGCAGCAATATCATTATCTCCAGCGGCGTCGACTACGAGGATGAGTTTGGCGGCATAACTGTTGGCGATAATCTCGACGGCGGTATTTCGTTTGTCCCACTCGGCCACACGATTGTTGATAACTACGTGGGTAACATTTCCTCAGATTCTTCTGACAGGGCGGGCTTACATATTGACTCAGAAACACTGGAGCCTAGCGACAGTTCAAGCGAGGTGATCTGGACGTCCGGCTTGGATCTGACCAACGTCGTGGCTCGCAATACGTTCATCAATATCCGCAATGCGATTCAGTTCGAACACGACGCGAACGAAAATAGCGTTGAGAACTGTCAGAACCTGGACTACGTGCTGGACTTTGACGACAACCTGGTTGCCAACCAGAGTTCAGCACTGAGCATCTTTGGTACGAGTGCCGGTGCAGGCAGAACGGCCATCCGCCTGGATGACTACACGGTGGATCATGGATGTCGACTGGACGATGCCTCTGAGTTTACGAACACGCACATTTACTCACAGGCTATCTCTGACACCGATCTCCTGTTCAGGGCCGGCGGCTCGGCACTGGTGACCGGCGTCAATGGCAATATCTTCGTCGATGGCACAGAGGACGCCGCCTTGTTGACGGCACCCGATGCGAATAACCTGGTAGAAGGTACAGGTGCAGATGCGGGTATCGGCGCTGATATCGATGCGCTGACCTTCATCACCGAAGACATGGTCGGACCTGGTTCGACCTGGACCGCAACCCCCTGACATGCGGTTGAGTCGGAGCAAAGGCCGGTGTGCGCAAGCCATCGGCCTTCTCTTATTTCCACTACTTGGCGCCTGCGGTTCCAGCGGGGGTGGTGGCATGCCGCCTGTCGTTACGCCGCCACCGCCACCTCCGGCTGCGGGACCGCCGGTAGACGAGAAGAGTTTCACGGTGCTGACAGAACGTACCCTCGATGCGGACGGGGATATGATTGGCCTGCACGCCTACGACCTTATCCGCGCCTTTGGCGGCGACTACGTGCCGGGCCCGATCGAGGCGCCCGACCTCTACCCGATCAATCACCCGGACGTGCAGCATATCTATGAAGACACCGACGCGACCGTCGGCAATCACTTCGTCTTCATCATTCATCGCGACATCGACATCGATCGCGACGTCGTCGCGAACGACGATCGGCAGCGCAATGAGATCAAGACCTACGACAAGTCAGAAGAGGCCGTAAAAGGCTACGAAGACGAGACGTTCATCTATCGCTGGAAATTTCGGATCAATGCCGACATGGAAGTATCCACGCGGTTCTCGCACTTCTTCCAGCTAAAGGCGGTCGGTGGCCCCGACAGCCAGCCGATCCTGACAATAACGGGTAACGAGCGCAGCGGCGAGGACGGTATCGAGGTGCGCCACAGCCCGTTACAGGACTTCTCGGTCCTGGGTCGCACGGACTGGAGCACGGTGACCGGCGAGTGGCTCGAGGCTTACTGCAGGGTAACTTTCGCCGAGTCCGGAGACTTGCGCCTGATCGTTACGCGCATGCGCGACGATGCAGTGATATTCGACATCGACGAAAGCGGCCTGGATTTATGGCGAGGTGAAGACCCCAGCCACTTCGTGCGCCCGAAGTGGGGCATCTACCGCTCGATTCTCGACGCCGACAACCTTCGGCCCGAGGAGGAAGACGTGCGCTTTGCGAACTTCTCGATCCAGGAGGTCATGCCGGTAAACTGATGTCATCCCTTGTCAAACAGAACGATGCAATCTCAAGGTGCCTGGTAGACGCTCGCCTGAGGGCACAAGCGTTGCCGGACTTTCCGGTGCACCTGCCTGAGACACTCGAACAGGCGTACATGATTCAAACGACGTCTATTGAGCGATGGCCTGACGAGATCGCCGGGTGGAAGGTCGCTAAGTTGTCGGACGCGGACCAGGCGCGTCTGCATGCAGAGCGGCTTGTTGGGCCCGTGTTCAGGTCGTCGGTTCGCACCGCCGAGCCCCAAACCAGCACAGTGATGCCGATTTACGATGGCGGGTTTGCCGCCGTCGAAGCGGAAATCGTCTTGAGAATTGGTGTTACGATTTCGCCCACCGAGAAGGTCTGGTCGGACCAGGAGCTGATCGACGCTGTCGCCGCGGCCCACTGCGGCGCCGAAATAGCAAGCAGTCCGATGGCCGTGGTCAATGAGCGCGGGCCGACTTCGATCGTTTCGGATTTCGGCAACAATGGCGGAGTCATCGTCGGCCCGGAGATCACGAATTGGAGCGAGAGGTCGCCTGGCTTTGTAACGGCGACCGTGGCTGTCGATGATATCGTGGTTGGCAGGGAACCCGTGGATGCGATCGTTGGCAGCCCGCTGCAGGCTCTCCGTTGCCTGATCAAGGTCTCGGGTTACCGGGGTATTCAGATCCCGGCAGGAACGCTGGTTTCGTCGGGCGCCATCACCGGTGTTCACGACGTACAGATAAGCTCGACTGCACGTGTTGATTTTGGAGCGCTGGGCTGGTTTGAGGTTACGTTTGAGCCAAGAGCTCCGCTACATCACTCGTAACTGACGTTCTCGATCTCGTACGCGTCGTTGTTCGCCCGCAATTCAGCGGTATCTTTCATCACGACGTCTTTGATGACCGTGATCGGTTCACCATTGGTCAGGTACAGCTCAAGCGGGGCACTGCCGTCCCACCTCGAGTGCGAGATGTGCAGCTTCTGAACCCCGTGGAACTTGAGCGAGGCTCCGGGTTTGTTGCGACGGCCGAGTCCGGTATTGTTGAACTCGTTATTTTCGACAACGACGATCGGACCGAAGGTGCTCTCGTCAGTACCACCGCGGTAGATGTTGGCTACAGCGCCCTGAACATCGGTGAACATACTTCCGATGATCGTGACGTTCTCGACGTTATACATGCCCAGGTCATCCGTTTCCTTGTCCAGCGACAGGATTGATCCGGTCACGTTTGTCATCTCTGTATCGATGATGTCGATCGAATCGGCAAACGTGCTCCTGTACACCTTAAGGAAATCGAAGCTGTGATTGATATCAAGGTCGGTGACCTTGCAGTTGCGGACGGCCAGCGAGTAGTTGCGGTTCATCGAGTACTTGCTGGTGCTGACGACATTGTTGCCCGGCTGGTCAGGTGAATCCGCGCCGTCGATCCACAGGTTCTCGAGTTCCAGCCCGCCGCCGTTTTCAATGATGAAGAAGCTGGCCTTGCCGGACCGAAGCTTCGCCTTCTCGCCGCCATCCGTTTTTATCGTCACCGGGTGCTTGATGAAGGCGTACTTCGTCAGCAGGTACTCGCCGCCATTCTCGAGGACCAGGGTATCCCCGGGGCCACTGTTGGCGAGCGCATCTACTATCGTATTCGTGCCGGCCGCGACGGTATGCGTGGTGCCGCTCTGGAACGCGACGACGCTGTCGGTCTTCGGATAGAAGTCCGCACCGGTCTCGTCCTTGTTCACGGGCAACTTGACCTCGCCAAACCCGATTTCGTCAATCAGCGACTGTTCCGGAACACGCAGTCCGTGCTCATTTTCTACGACGGAGTAGGGCACCTTGCTGAATCCGGTGTCTATCGAAACGTCAGCCTCCTCGTTGAGCACGTTGCCTTCAAAGCTGATGCCGGAGATGTCGTCGTAGACGGTGAATGGATTAAGATTCGTCTTGCTCATGAAAATGTTGTTATGCATCGATGAGCCGGTGGGAGGTGCCGAACGTTCTTCGTCGCTGCCCGCACAAAGTTGTATGTGATCGCTGTCGATCACGATGTTGTTGTTCATCAACGAGTCGATAACGGGGTCATAACGATTGATCGGACCGTTGGGCACCCCGTTCATGATCACGAGCGCACCGCGAAAACGATGCCCCGTCAGGCCGGACAGGTAGTTGTTTCGGACGGTCTGATTCTCATTGATGATCCGGATGCCGCCCGTGTTCGGTACCCGATTACCGAGGAAATAGTTGCCCTCAACCGTCGTGTAATGGCCGTGCCGCATTGTCAGCGTGCCCTGGCTCTCGAAGAACACGTTGTCGCGAATTTCGTTGCCACAGGCCTTGCTCGAGATGATCTCGAGTTCTCCGCTCGTCCGGTCAAAATAGTTGTTCCGTACAACCGTATTGGAGTACTCCCGTGAGTAGTGGCTGGTACCGATCCTGATGGTTTCGCCGCCATTCGAACCCAGCGTCTGGCGCGGGCCGAAATAGTTGTACTCGATGACATGGCCGTTCTCGTGACTGGCTTCAGTGTTCATGCGCACCGCCAGGGTTACGCCTCGATTACCCTTACCAATCAATGAGTTGTGGTCGAACTGGTTGTTCTTGCCGTAAATGCCAACCCACAGATCCGAGTCGTAGCGCTCGGGATTGCTGAAGTTATCGATAACAGTATTCGTTACCCGCGAATGGTTGGCGAGATTGTCCTTGGAGGTGCGGAATGAGATGACCTCGCTGGTCGGCGTGTAGCCGTCCTTGAATACCAGGCCTGACACAACGATATGCTCTCCCGAAAACCGGAGGTTGGACTGGCCGGCGATGATCACCTTGCCCGGTTCCTCGGCAGTCAATGTCACCGGCTGATCGGGCAACCCATTCGCTTTGAGCTTGAACTCAACGTCGGTCCAAGTCCCGTTCGCGAGTACAATCACATCGCCAGGTTGCAGCACCGCGACCGCGTCATTGAACTCATCAATGTTCCTGACAAGTTTTCCGCCACTGTCCTGCGCACAAGAGACTAGTGCCAAAGACAACGCGATGATTACGATGTGCAACCTGGTGGCTATTTGCATGATTGTGAATCCGCTGCTTTTCTGGTTTCGCTTTATGAGAAGTACATTCCGCCGTTGATGTCGACACTCGTGCCGGTCACAAAGCTCGACTCGGGTGAGGCGAGATATACGGCGAGGTCTGCAACCTCTGATGCATTGCCTTCCCGGCGCAATGGTGTCGCGGCTGCCACGTTCTTTCTGACTTCGTCCTTGGTGAACGTGTCGTGGAAGGTTGTAGATATCATGCCCGGGCAGACGCAGTTCACGCGAATGCCGGATGGCCCGAGTTCCTTCGACAGACCGCGCGTCAGGGTCTGAACCGCACCCTTCGACGTTGCGTAGGCCCATGCACCCGGACCACCGCCGTCGCGTCCTGCCTGCGATGCGAAGTTCACGATGGAGCCGCCATTCTTCATGTGCGGTACGACTGCTTTCGTGGTCATGAAAGTTGAGGTCAGGTTGAGGCGCATTACGTATTCGAACCAGTCTGCTTCAACCTCAGCGAGCGTCTTCCGTGCAACAAGTCCGCCGACAACATTGACGAGAATGTCGATCGAGTCGCCGTAGGCCTCGAGAGCCTTGGCGACGAGGTTGTCGACGTCTTCCTGCTTGGTCATGTCCCCGGCTACGAGAATAGCCTCCCCACCGGCTTCCTTGATAGCAGCGGCTGTTGCCTTGCCTTCTTCTTCATTATTGAAGTAGTTGACGACAACTTTTGCACCTTTTGCGGCAAGCGCTACGGATACGGCCCGACCGATGTCACGACCACCACCAGCGACGATGGCAACTTTGTTTTCTAAGCTCATTACTATTTCCTTATGTGTATGTCAGGCAGAATCAGCCGAGCGCTGATGTAGCCGTTCAATTTTTGGACAGAGAATCAGGACAGACAGGACAGTCATAATCGCCAGTCCGGCCCCAACCGCGAACGCAGGGGCGTAACTGTTCACGGTGATGAATGGAATCAGGAAGTTCAGCAGGACGACGGCCAATTTTGCGGCGGTTCCTGCGAAGCCGGCGAGCTGTCCTACGGCGGAACCGTAGAAATCGCTTGGCAGCGTCTGAATATTGCCGACGGCGGTTTGAAAGCCGAAGAGAATCGCGGCCATCAGCAACACAGCGATCAACGGTGTTGCGGCTTTGATCGTCAACAAGAGGCAAACGAGCATGATGACGCCGCCCAACCCGATGACGAACTTCCGGGCCTTGTTGACGGACCAGCCAGCCTTGATCCGGTTCTGCGCCAACAGGCCGCCGAACCAGGCGCCGAACATGGCACCGATGTAGGGGACCGCCGCATACTTTGCGATCTCGGCGACGCCGAAACCATACGTCTCATTCAGGTAAAGCGGCAGCCAGCCAACAAAGAGCCACCAGATCGGGTCAAGAAAAAAGGACGCCAGGATGACACCCCAGCTTTCTTTGCGCGAAAGAATTTCACGCGCCGTCGGTACATACTCAGGGACCTTCTCGGTCTCGACGTTTCGCTGGCCCGTCAGGATGTACTCCCGCTCTGCCTCGTCCAGCCAGGGATGGCTCGCAGGTCCGGACTTGTAAATGACTAACCAGGGCACGAGCCACAGAAGGCCAAGCACACCAATCACGATGAACACGGCCTGCCAGCTGTCGAACCAGATGAAAAGAAACCCGACGATGGGTGCGGAAACAATGCCGCCAATCGCCGCGCCGGAGTTGAAGATACCCTGTGCGAGGGCGCGTTCCTTGATCGGGAACCATTCGGCATTGGCCTTCGTAGCGCCGGGCCAGTTGCCGGCTTCCGACAGGCCCAGGAGGCCGCGGAACAGCGAGAAGGTCAGTATTGAATGCGCAAAGGCGTGCAAGATGGTTGCCAGCGACCACACACCAATAGCGAGAACGAAACCGAGTCGCGTGCCGATCCAGTCGAATATCTTGCCGAACAGGGTCTGACCGAACGCGTAGGCGAACGTAAAGACGTTGATAATGATGGCGTAGTCGGTCTTGGTCAGGCCCAGTTCGCCGGAGATTTCAGGCCAAAGAACCGCGAGCGCGCCGCGATCGATGTAGTTGATGATCGTCGCGAGCGCGACGAGACTGACAACAACCCATCTGAGTTTGCCGATTTTCATGAATCCCCCTGGTCTGTTAGTCGTCCCGTATGGGACTGAAAACGCCACAACGCCGGCGGCTTAACGGTCGGAGATGCCAGGGGTGTCCCTGAAGAAAGCCGCCGTAGTGATCGAATCGTAAATTGGGCTAGCTAATTTTTCAACCAATTTGTCGAGAATAAACCAGAATTGGTCTAAAACATTGGTAATACGCTGCTGCGGGGCCCGTTGCGGGCCTGCCTGCCCTAAAGTATCCCGCTAGGCACTTTTCCCGTGCGATACGCTGTTCAGATAGCGCTGCCGGCTTTCGGTCACCTGTTTGCGCAGCTCTTCAAGGGCCTGTTCTTCCGTGACGTCGATCATCGACCCGAGCAAACCCCTGAAATGGGATTGCATTGCCTGGCGCGCCGCCTCCGGGTCACGATTGCGCAATGCTTCGAGGACATCCGCATGCTCTGTATGGCGGTGGCCGACATCCTCGATCGCGCAGATGGAGTCGTGAACGTCCCTGACCGCCGGCACTTCGGTTCGAATTCGCCACAGGGTTTCAACGATGTATCGAACAGCCGCGTTGCCGGACGCCGCCGCTATCGTCAGGTGAAACTCGCGATCGGCCAACTGCGCCGCCTCATTTTCGCTCGGGTCGTCGTTCGACATCGTCTCAACCAACTCGTCGAGCTTGTTCAGGACCTCGTCGCTGATCTGACCAGCGGCAAGTGCTGCAGCCTCGGACTCAAACAGTAAGCGGGCTTCGGTCAGCTCGAACGCGGTGACGTTTGGCAGCCCCTGGGCGCCGGTTTCTACCGGGTCGAGGACGTAGACGCCGGAGCCTGTCTTGATCCTGACGTACCCCAATGCCTGCAAGACGATCTCGGCTTCGCGGACCGTGACCCGGCTGACGTCAAATTGCTCTGCCAGCTCGCGTTCGCCTGGAAGCCGGCTGCCGGGTGGAAACGCGCCGTCCTTGATCATTCTCTTTATCTGGTCGGCAACTGAGTGATACAGGCGCTTATCTTTCATTGATCAATATCTCATGCAAATCGGTAAGACCGATTGTCAGACGTTCCTCGCAGTCATAATTTACAGATTCGATGCAAATTTCAAGCGCTGGGGCAATTCTAGCCCGATATTCACTCGGTTCGCCCTTCCGAAAATGCGGGTCAGCCTGGCCAGGAATGGCCTGAACCCTAGTGTTTCTAAGGCTTTCCCGCACTTGCCCGTTGGTAAAGGGGCGTGTGGCGTAGCCAATAACTGACCGATTGGTTGACCAATTGGATATACAAAAAGGTTGACAGATCGCGCAGAATTGGTTCTTATTGCTCGGTCAAGGATCATCCACCACCTGATTTGGATAACTGTTGAGGGGGAACTCAATTGAATAACCAACGTACTTATGCGGCATTATTCCTGGCCGCATCCACGCTCGCGATCTCGCCAGCAACCATCGCGCAAGATCAAGACGACGAGCCGATTGAAGAGATCATTACCGTCGGTATTCGCGGGTCTCTCGCAAATGCTGTTGACCAAAAGCGAAATTCGGAGAACCTGAAGGAAGTCATTATTGCGGAGGATATCGGCAAGCTTCCCGACCAAAACCTCGCCGAAGTACTGGAAAATATTCCCGGCGTTCAAATTACGCGTGAAGCTGGTGTAGGTACAGGAGTACAGATTCGTGGTACCGGCTCTAACATCACCTTGATGAACGGAGTAGCTACTGTCGGATCTGGTAATGGGCGTACGGGTATCGACTTTGAAGATGTGGACGCCTCTATTATTTCAGCTGTTGAAGTTATCAAGGCGCCTGAAGCCAAGACAATTGAGGGTGCCCTGGGTGGCGTGATCAACCTCAAAACGATACGTCCTCTTGATTTGAATGATACTTTGGCCTCTGCTCGTATTCAGTTCGAAGAGAGCAGTCTCTCTGATGAATCGGCGGCTCCAAGATTCTCCGGTGCATTTGGGGATAAATGGGACACTGACGCAGGTGAGTTTGGCCTGGTCATTAGTGGTAGTTATACCGAATCGGATGTAAGCCATTTCCGTCCTCGTACCGACCGCGACAACTTGACTCTTTGCGTAGATCCAAGTGACCCCGGCTTCGTTGCCCCAAGTACGTGTGACAATATTCCAGCCGGGACAACTCACTTCCTGGGTGCGCAGTTCCTGAACCAGGTGCTGACTAACCAGGAATACACGACCCAAAACCTCGCTACCTCGTTCGAGTGGGCACCAAGTGATACATCAAAGTGGTATTTCGATGCCATCTTTAATGATCAGGAGCGTC
>SHLT01000073.1 GCA_004282875.1 Chromatiales bacterium
GTCTCGGACACCCTGAACGGAATGTCCGGAACACCCCGGTAGGGCGCCGGCGCCTCGTCAAGAAACGCGTTGGCTGCATAGCGTTTGCCGTGGTCGCCCGGCAGCGGCTCCGTGCTGTTGTCGTTAGCGGGATTATTGTCTGCCGAACCCGCCGCAGTCGGGTGGCAGCCAACCAGTAACAGACCAAGCAATATTGGTCGCAAGAATTGAATGTTCACAACTGGCATCCTACACGGCTCCCCTTTTTTGACAATCGCATGGCTGGATAATTTCCAAATCCGGGACAAAAAAAAGCCGGGCCGCAAAATGCGGCCCGGCTTGGCTCTTGTGCCTCAGAGCGTCTCTACGTTGAGACGTCCATCGGCATTCGGCAGGTCGTCAGGCGACCATGGGTCGAGATCGTCCACGATCGCTTGCTCGACTTCCGTCGGCGTTGCCGTCGGATTGTCGTGCAGGTACAGGATCGCTGCGCCCGCGACGTGCGGAGCGGCCATCGAGGTACCACTGATCGTCGCGGTCCCACCGCTCAGCCAGGTCGAGAAAATGTTCTCGCCCGGTGCTGCGACGGTGACCGGATCGCCGAAGTTACAGTTGGCGTCGGTGTCCGTCTCGGTGCTCGACGTAACCGTGATGGCCCCGTTGATCGGCTGCGTATCACCGTCACTGCCATCGGCCACGTTGATCGCGTCGTCACCGACCCGTGCCGGCGAGTTGTTCGCCGCGTTCCCGGGGAACAGGCACGCACCCAGCTGGCCGTTACCGGCCGACAGCGTGTAGGTAACACCGGCGTTAATGGACCGGCGAACCGCTGTGTCTTCGGTATCGCTGGCACCACCACCGAGGCTCATGTTCGCCACCATGGGCTGGTCCGGGTTGGCATTCTTGCGCGCCGTCACCTCGTCGATACCGGCAAGGATGTCGTCCTGGGCACAGAATCCGTCGTCGGTGCAGACCTTGAAGCCGTATACCGAGGCTCCCGGCGCGATACCAACGGCACCGCCGTTGCCGTCAACAGCGGCCGCCGTGCCCGCCGTATGCGTACCGTGGCCGTTGCCGTCTTCTCCGGTGTTGCCGGGATCAGCGGCGATGAAGCCCATGATCTCCGCAACGTTGAGGTCAGGGTGGTCGCTATCAATACCCGAATCGAGACCGAAGAACCACGGCTCCATAGCGCAGCCCGCGTCCGGATCCTCGGCTGACTGCCACTTGAGATTGAGGTCGGCATTCACCTGCGTGAGGCCCCAATCCAGTGTCACATCATCGTGATTTCCGGTATCCGTGCAGACGCCCGGAGGCGGCTCTTCATTCGTCGTGGCGCAGGTCTCGAGCGTGTAACCGGAATCGCCGATCGAGTTGAACGCACGCACGCGGTAGCAATACTCTGTCGACGCGGCCAGCGCCGTGCTCGAGTAACTCGTGACGTTCGCACCCAAGGTATCGATCAGCGCGAATACGCCCCCGACACCCTCGGCCCGCTCAACCTCGAAGCCATCTTCATTGTCGGCATTGTCGGTCCAGTCGAGATCGATGCGCTGGTGATCGAACGTCGTGGCGATGAGACCACTCGGTGCAACGGGCGGATCTGTCGGCGGCAGGTCTCCTGGCGTGATGCAGGTAGCCGCTGATGGATCGCCAAAGTCGTTACGTCCGCGTCCCGCCAGTACCTGGTAGCAATACTCCGTCTGGGCCACGACGGTGTTGTCCGTGTAGCTCGTGGTGTTTGCGATGCGGATAATCGCGAGGCTGATGTACGTGCCGTCAATGCCCGTGGTCGAGCGCTGCACGTCGAAACCATTCTCCTCGGTCGCGTTATCGGTCCATGTCAGGTCGACGGTTGAATCGTCAGGCGACGTCGCCGTCAGGTCTGTCGGCGCACCGAGCGGTGATGTTGGTGGTGGCTCCGCCTCGGTCGTAGCACACACTTCCGCGGTGTAACCGGAATCACCAACCGCATTACTGGCGCGCACGCGGTAGCAATACTCTGTGCTGGCAGCAAGCGCCGTATCCGAATAAGTCGTGACATTGCTGCCCGTGATGTCGATTTCGGAGAACGCACCACCCTGCCCGAGGGCACGTTCGATGCTGAAGCTCGTTTCGTCGTCCGAGTTATCGGTCCAGTCGAGATCGATTCGCTGATCATCGACCGCTGTTGCCGTCAGGCCTGAAGGCGCTACGGGCGGATCGGTTGGCGGTGCATCCTCGATGATGCCGCACACGACATCCGAGAAAGGCGACAACACCGAGCCGCTCTCGCCAGCGCGGATCCGGTAACAGTATTCCTGGTCCACGACGACGCTGGCGTCCGAGTAACTTGTAATGTCCACGCCGCGCAGCAGGGCGATCCGTGTAAACGGTCCGCCCGTGCCAGACGTCGAGCGCTCGATATCGGTGCCACTCTCCGTATCGGAATTGTCGGTCCAGGCGAGATCGAGCTGCGTATCGCCAACCGGCGTCACCGTGACGTTTGTCGGTGCGTTGACGGCGTAGAGTTCAGCTTCGCTCCCTTCGATATAGTGCATCTGGTTCTGGCTCACCGTCCGGATCGCCGGATGATTCTGCAGCACCTTGAGCGCGTCTGGTGATACGACGGCGGAAAAGCCGACGATGGAATGCTTGAAGGTATGCCTGAGGCGCAGACGATGTTCTGCGGTCAGCTTGCGCGTGAGGCGGATCGCCTCTTCTTTGCTGACATCCTCGTTAAACGTAATGATGTACTGGTCCGGCAACGAGCGATGAATGACCTTCGCCGCAAGTGCCGTGGTAGATGAAAAAATCAGCCCTAGTAACAACAGGCCACTCACTGCCTGAGTGATTCTCCGTGTCATAAATATCCCCGTTCCGACTAACGTTATATAAGTAACAAGTGGGTATGTTCTTCTTATTGCGCTCAACATCCGCTGTCATTAATTATGTAAAATATTGAACGCGTTGTGATTTTATTATGCACATTGAGAAGTGCGTCGCAAAACCAGCTGTGAACTGAGTCGCTGGAATCATCGATCAAATGCAGGACAATGCATGGCTGAAAAACTGCTCGTTGTTGCGTTAGCCGATCGCAGACGTCGCGCACGGGATCTCGCCCAATTTACTGACTATTAAGGACGAACAAGACATCATGGTGCACCTCGTACAACAATATTTCGAAAAATCCGCCGACCGTTTTCCCGACAAGATCGCCGTTGAATGTGGCGATGACAACATCAGTTATGAAGCACTCGATAAAATTAGCAACGGCCTTGCACACCACCTGATTGCGCAAGGTGCCGGGCGCGGCGCCTATGTTCCGATTTTTATCGAGAAGAACGTCAGCGCGTTCAAGGCCATGCTGGGAATCCTCAAGGCCGACTGCGCGTACGTGCCGCTCGATACCACGTCACCGGGAACCCGGCTTCTGGCCATTCTCGAGCGCCTGGACGCCGGCTTTGTCATGGTTGACAACAAGAGCGAGCCCGTCATGAAGGCGGTCCTCCAAGAGGCTGGCAGCCAGGTGCAGGTCATCAACGTCGAGACCGCAGCAATCTCCGACACGTCGCGTCGGGAGTACAAGAACATCTCCGTCGACATGGCGTATGTGATCTTCACGTCAGGCTCAACCGGTGTGCCCAAGGGCGTCATGATTTCGCATTTCATGATCGTCGACTACATCGACTTCTGCGTGGACCTTTACGACATTACGGAATCCGACGTCGTCTCGCAGCACGCCCCGCTCTATTTCGATAACTCGGTATTGGACATCTACTGTGCCTGGAGCGCCGGCGCCACCCTGCAACTCGTGTACGACGAGCTGAATGTGGTCATTCCCAAACTGGCATCCTGGCTGCGCGACAAGCAGATCTCGATCTTCCTCGCCGTACCTTCGGTGCTCACGATGCTGCTGAAGTCGCGGCGCATGCAACCCGACATGCTGCCGAATATGCGCCACGTCATCTTCTCCGGCGAAGTTATTCAGCCGGAAATCATCTCGAAATGGATGGAGCTGTACCCGCACGCGCAATACACCAACATGTACGGTCCCACCGAGATTACGGTTGACTGCACGTTCCACCCAATTCTCAAAGCGCCGCGCGCCGAAGACGGCTCCGTGCCCATCGGCAAAGCGCGTCCCAACATGGAGTGTTTCGTGCGGCTGGACTCGGGCGAACTGAGCCAGGAACCGGGTGCCGAGGGCGAGCTGCTGATTCGCGGACTGGCCGTCGGCTATGGCTACCTGCACGAGGATGAAAAGACCCGCAAGGTGTTCATCCAGAACCCGCAGCACAACGTCTACCACGACCCGATGTACTGTTCCGGCGACAAAGTCCAGCTAGCGGATGATGGCAATATCATTTTCCAGGGCCGCATCGACTTCCAGATCAAGTATCACGGCAACCGTATTGAACTCGGTGAAATCGAGGCCGCGTTGGCCGGCCTGGATAGCATCGGTGAAGCGGTGGTTGTATTCCACGATTCACCCAATCCGGACGAACAGGCGATCGGCGCGCTCATTACGCAGCTGTCCGACGATGACCAGCCTGAATTCCTTGACAAGGTGCGTGCCGACGTCGGCAAACTGATCCCGGATTACATGGTGCCGACGCGGCTGGAGGTCACGACGGAGGACCTGCCGCTGACGCCGAATGGCAAGTACGACCGAAAAGCGGTACTTGCGACACTGTTTTAACATTATGTGTGTGCGATAAGGTCGGCAGGAAATGTCGCGGAACTTTACAGCTTTCTCGAAAGCGAATTTAAGTGCTTTTGTAAAGCGCTGAATTAAAAGGATATAATTCCGTGGCACGGCATTTGCTTCTTTTTTGTAGCTTGGCGGCGTTTCGCCGACTGACGGGACGACGGGGATTATGACGAACCAATCCGGCAAACAGACGGGTGCAACCCTTGCAGCAGTACCTGCGCAGCGGGAATACCCGCGTGAGTTTCATCCTGCCCGCCGCGCCAAGAACGATTCGACCAGCGATTTCCGGCTGTGCTCCGGCATTCTCGGGGCTATCGGCGGTACGCCGCTCGTGCGGCTCGAGCAGATGTTCGAGAATGCCGAGTTCGAGTGCTTTGCAAAGCTCGAGGGACTCAATCCGGGAGGCAGCGCCAAGGACCGCCCAAGCGTCGCCATCATCGAGCGTGCATTACAGACTGGCGAGATTGACGCCAATACGCTGATCCTCGAAGCAAGCTCCGGCAACACCGGCATTGGCCTGGCACAGACTTGCGGCTATCACGGTCTGCGCTTCCGCTGCCTGGTCGACCCCAAAGTCACCCAGACCAATATCGATATCCTGCGTGCGTATGGCGCCGAGATCGAGATGATCAGCGAGCCGGACCCCGAAACCGGTGAGTTGCTGCCGGCTAAACTGAATCGCATCAACGAGATCCTCGAAACGGTGCCGAACAGCTTCTGGGTAAATCAGTACGACAGCCGCGAAAATTCGGGCGCGCATTACCGCTCGACCGTGAAGGAAATCCTGCGCGATCTCGACGGCAAGATTCCGGACTACCTGTTTGTCGCCACCGCGACCTGCGGCACGATTCGTGGCTGCCTCGACTTCATGATCGACAACAATTACCCGACCAAGGTAATTGCTGTTGACGCCCTCGGCAGCCAGATCTTCTCGGACTGCAAGCACGACCGGCTCGTGCCCGGGCTGGGCTCGGCCATTTGCCCCTCCCTGACACCCAAAGAGGGTGTCTACCGCTGCATGCACGTCACCGATACGGAGTGCGTGGTGGGTTGCCGCAAGCTGGTCCGCCAGGAAGCGATTCTGGCTGGCGGCTCATCGGGTGGCGTCATCTCGGCCATTCAACGCATGAGCGACGAACTGCCACGTGGTGCTACAGTAGTGGCACTGTTACCTGATCGCGGCGAGCGCTACCTCGATACCATCTACTCAGATGAATGGGTGCGCGAACACGTCGGTGACATCGAACACCTTTGGAAATAACCTCTAAGAGGAACCTGCATTGATTGACAACGACCTCCTCGTCATCGGCGCGCCCGATGTAGAGGCCGCTCTGAGCGGCCGCGAACATGACATCATGGATGCTGTACAGAAAGCGTACGAGACGCACTCGCGCGGTGCGAGCTCCCTGCCCCACTCCAGCTTCCTGAGATTCCCCGACAGCGACAAGGACCGCATCATCTGCCTTCCCGCTTACCTCGGCGACGACTACCAGCTTGCGGGCGTCAAATGGATTGCATCCGTACCCGGCAACGTCCCCAAAGGGATCGAGCGCGCCTCGGCCGTCATGATCCTGAACGATCGTGAAACCGGCCGTCCGACGACGGTCCTCGAAGGGTCGATTGTCAGCAAGCAACGAACCGCGGCCTCGGCGGCCCTGGCGTCGAAGGTGCTCGCACCAGGAGCGCCGGAGACGATCGGTTTCGTGGGTTGCGGTCCCATCAACGTGGCTGTTGCCAAGTTCCTGCAGGCAGCGTGGCCCAATACAAAGAAACTGCTGGCCTTCGATCTCGACCCGGCGCGAGCACAGGCTTTCGGTGAAGACATAGGCCCGTTCTTCAACAACGCCGATTTCACGATCGCGGCCTCCCTGGAAGAACTCATGGCGGCCAGCCCGATGGTGGCTTTCGCGACGACAGCTATCAACCCTTATATCGACAACCTGGACTCCAGTCCCGAGAATGCGACGATCCTGCACGTATCCCTCCGGGACCTGAAACCGGGTGCAATCCTGCCGAATCACAATATTGTCGACGATCTCGACCACGTGTGCCGCGCCGGCACGTCGATCTTCCTCACGGCCGAAGAAACCGGTAATCGGGACTTCGTGCACAGCTCGCTGGGGGACATCCTGCTCGGCAACAAGCCGGTGCCCGAGCGCGACGGACGGCCGATCGTATTCTCACCGTTCGGCCTTGGCGTACTCGATCTGGCCGTTGCGGACCTGGTGCAGGAGAGCGTTGCAGAGCGTAAAGCGGGAACGAACGTGGCGTCTTTCCTGCCCTGACCGGCACTCGATACGAAACAACGAGGTGTAAAGCCCGGCTACACGTGTGACCACAATCACAGACGTGTCATGATGCTGTGGCATAATTTCCGACGCCTGCCCACGAGATACCGGGCGTCAATCCGTGGCCGTGTTTCCGGGGTCAATAAGAACAAGCCATATGTCCAAATTCATTTCCCGGTTAAGAGACTCCGACGCCGTCAATTCGATGTTGCGCTACAACGTTATGGCTACTGCGGCGCCCGGGCGGATCACCCGCGACTACGCCGCGTCGTCTGACGAGGGCAAGCAGAATATTCGGTCACGACTTCTGAGTGACGCGATTCGCGACGCCAGGAAGACGACTTACGGCGCCGAATTCGGCGACGATATCGACGACTGGCCAATACTGAGCAAGGACCGCTTGCGCGCGAATACCGATGACTTTTGTACGTCCACATTACTCAAGATCGGCGCGGGAACGGGCGGCACAACCGGCCAACCCATCGCGTTGTCGCGCTCAATCGCAAGCATAGCCGTCGAGCGATTCTTCATAGAGCAGCTGGTGCTTCCATTCGGTCTGAGCCTGAAATCATCCAGGACCGCTGTCCTGCGTGCCGATGAAATCAAGAACCCGCAAGACACCTCCCCGCCTTTTGGGGTTCACCGATTTGGTGGGAGGCACTTGATCCTGTCAAACCCGCATCTCAACCGGGACACTGTCGGCTGGTACGTTGACGCAATCCAGCGACACGGAACCGAGATTCTTTATGTGTATCCATCCATGCTGGAAAACCTGATGGATCTGGCGAAGGCGAATTCTCTTTCGCTGGAGCTTCCGGTCGTGCTGAGTTCGTCGGAGACTGTCGCACCGGCGCTGTTCGATGAAGTGCGCAGCACGCTTGGCGCGACGCTTGTCGATTACTATGGCTTGGGAGAGCGCGTCGCCCTGGCCTCGGTGGGCCCGGATCGCCAGTATTATTTCAACCCCCTGTACGGGCGCGCCGAACTCATCGACATGAAAGAAACCGCCGATGACGGCAATGCGCTGTACCGGATCATTGCGACGGGATACTGGAACCCTGCCATGCCGTTGATTCGCTACGACACCGGTGACATAGCGATCGTAAGCCGCGACGATGAGAGCCGAATCGAGGAGATCCAGATCGGCGAACGTGGCTTCGTTGGCATTCTTGGTCGTACCTCCGAGTTCATCGTGGGCCCGGACGGGTCCAGGATTTCAGGACTCAATCACTTGCCCCGCGGCGTGAACGACCTGGTCCGCATGCAGGTCTACCAGTCCTCGCCCGACGAGGTCGAAATCCGCCTGCGGCCCGGCCCCGGATTCTCGGAGCAATCCTTGCGCCAACTCCGGGACAATGTCGAGGCGATGATCCCGCCGACAATAAAGGTAGACATTCGAGACGATGCAAAATTTGCAAAAGCAGCGAACGGCAAGACGCCGTTCGTCATACGGGAAATGACATGTGCGGAATAGCCGGAATTCTGGGCGATGTTGAACCGGGTGTCATCGACACGATGACGGACCTTCTCGCGCACCGGGGTCCTGACGACCGCGGTACATGGCAAGAAGCACTCGACTCGCAACGGATCATGCTGGGCTCGCGCCGCCTCGCCATCCAGGACCTCTCCCCGGCCGGTCACATGCCGATGAAGTCGCCTGACGGTCGTTACATCGTGGTATTCAATGGAGAGATCTACAATCACATCGAGTTGCGCGCGGAACTCGAGGCGCTCGGCGACACGTTTGTCTCAACCGGCGACACCGAGGTACTGCTGGCCGCCTACGCGAGATGGGGTGCCGATTTTCTCGCCAAACTGAACGGCATGTTTGCAATTGCAATCTGGGATCGAAATTCGCGCGAGCTGTTCATCGCCAGAGACCGTCTGGGTGTCAAGCCGGTGTACTACAACGAACAAGGGAATGTTTTTCGATTCTCCTCGGAAATCAAGGCCTTCTACGGCGATCCCGATTTCCGTCCGCAATTTGATGCGGATGCGCTGCACGCGTCACTGACGCTCCAGTTCTCTCCCTGGCCGAACACGGCCTTCACGGGAGTGAAAAAATTGCCGCCGGGCCACTACGGTGTGTATCGCAACGGAGCGTTCACGATTTCGCGCTACTGGGCTGCGGCCGACGCGTTTGACCGGTCGCCGACGACTGACGAAGGCGTCACGGAGTTGCTGGAAAACGCCGTGGAGATCAGGTTGCGAAGCGACGTTCCCGTCGGCGCATTTCTAAGTGGCGGCATAGACTCTACGATCGTTGCGGCTATGACCAGCAAGCTCGAACCGCGTATCTCGACCTACACCGTAGGGTTTGATTCGGGCGGAACTCGGTTTGATGAAACCGCGCTGGCGGCGGAAACAGCCAAGGCACTGTCGATCCAGCAGCAAATGGTCCAGTGCACCGAGCAGACATTCATCGATTCTCTGCCGACATTGGTCTGGTACCTCGACGAACCCATCGGCGAAAACCTCGGATACCCGTTTTTTGAATTGAGCCGTTCCGCGAAACGCGATTTCACGGTCGCGCTTTCCGGCGAGGGTGCGGATGAGTGTTTCTACGGCTACCGTTATTACACACTAGAGCGGTTCCGCAAGCTGGCATCAGTATTTTTGCTGGGTCGACTTGCGCAGGCGCCACTGGCGAATCGTTCGGGTCGCGGATCAAGCGATAATAAGAAACGAGCGCTTGAATACGTCATGCAGTCGAGCGCTGCACGTGGATTCTGGTCATGGGCGACAGCCTATTTTTCCAAGTCGCAACTGCAACGCTTGTCGCAATCAGAGCCGAAGGACATGGATGCGATACTGGACCATATGGTCGAGGCATCGGCCCTCTCATCGACCCGATCAACGCTCGACGTTTCGCCGATGCTGGACCTGCATTTCCGGCTGACCGACTACTTGTTGACTGTGCGCGACAAGATGACAATGGCGGCGAGCCTCGAATTGCGCTGTCCTTTCCTCGACTATCGGGTCGTTGAGGCCGGCTTGTCTATGCCCGCCGCCGACAAAATCGGCTACCGCATGACGAAGAAGACACTGCGTCGAGCCACCTCGCACTTGATTCCTCAACAAGTCGCGAATCGTGCCAAGAAACCGTTCTCGTCACCGATACCTTACTGGATCAAAACGCTGGTCAACCGTTACTTGCAGGATCCCGAGTGCGTGCGCGACGGCATTCTGGACCAGGGCGAGATTGAAAGGTGGACGCAATTCGACAGCACAGGCCGCGCGCTCAACCCGAACAAGGCGTTCAATATCATCGTCCTGGAACTGTGGTACCGGTTGTTCATCACGCGATCGCTAAAGCCTGACGCAAATATTGACCAGGCCGAGAACGGTGCCGCGCTAATCTGGAACAGCCTCTAGCGATCGTGACGAAAACCCATATCGCTGTCGGCGAAAGTCAGTGTCCAGTTTCCGCGATCGGCAAGTTCCCCGGCAAGACTGTTATCCCGGGAGTGGAGCACGAAATAGTGGCCGCTGCCGCGGCTCACGAACGCCGCTTTTCGAAGAACCAGACTCACCTTTTCGCCCAGGCCTTCATAGTAGATCGCGTCCACTCCACGCCTGTACGATTCCTGGATAATAAAAGCTACCAGGCGTGGCAAGACCTCCTCGTCGGCAATCAGCTCATCGATATACATGACGTCCTTGCCGAATCGATCAGCGCGCCGCAGCACAACAAAACCGCGCAGATCGTCATCCTCCCACAATCCAAAATTTCGATACCGATGCGCGACCGGACAATCGACGAAGCGCCAGTTGAGGAACGCGACCGACCGATCGCAGCAGACGGCGGAGTTCGCGAGGCGCCGCCCCAGGAGCGGCTCGATCGTCTTATCCAGTCGATCGATGGATTCGATGCGCAGATTCTCATAGCGCCGGCACACAATGGACGTCATCACCAGGTCCATGGGTTTGCAAATCCAGTGCAGCAAGTAGCCCAGTGCTCTGCGCCACACGTTCGACCGATCCTCGGACCGCAGGAATCCTTGCGGTGTTAAGGGCTTCAGCAACGCATCGATGCGTCCCAGCACAATCCAGCCCTGTCGGCGGAACATCGTTCTCGCCTCCCGGGAGATCCCCAGCGCCATGACAACCGTGTAGTCGCGCAACAATTTGCCGATCAGCGCAACGCCGAGCCCCTTCATTTTCCAGTCATCACGAACTCTCAGGTCCGTTGCCCAAACGGCCGATACGCTCCGCTCTCCGACGTGCAGGGTGGTCTTCAGGCGTCCCTGCTGGCCGACAATGGCGCCGTTTCGCTCGCAATAACTCAACCTGCTATCCGGCCGGAGCAAATAGGCCCATCGGGTGAATCGTGGTTTGGACTGTCTCGCGTCCTCGCCAAATGCCTGCTGCTGAAACTCGCGCAGGCGCTCTGCATCGCTCTCGGCCTCGCAGTCTATGATGTCCCCCGCAAAGCGATCTATCATCCGCTGGACAACTTTTTGCTGGCTGTTCATATCGTCCCCCTATAAAGCAATCTCACGCATCAGGATCGGGCGCAGATGCTGGTACTCGGTCGTGCGCCGTTTCGCTTCGATGTCACGATAGACATTCGCCGCAACCGCCTCCGTGACGCCGAGTTCTCGCGCCAGGTCACGGGCAGACGAACCCTGGTTGTAGAAATACAGCGCGATATCCATCTGCTGAAATGGCAGCGCGAAATAGAACTCGTCCTGGCCCTGGTCCAGCGTGTAGGTGTCCGTGGTCGGAACCGCATTGCATATCTCGTCGGGAAGCCCCATATGCCGCGCAAGTGCATAGACCTGCGACTTGTAAAGATGCGCAATAGGCTTGACGTCTGCCGAGCCGTCACCGTTCTTGACGAAGAAACCCTGGTCGTATTCAAGGCGATTTGGTGTCCCGACAACGGCGTAGTTCAAGCGGTCCGCGTGAAAATACTCGATGGACTTGCGAATTCGTTGCTTGTAGTTGGTGGCGGCGACAATGGTCAGGTATTCATTGAGCGGCAGTGCTTTCTCATATCTCGCGCCCTCGGGGTCCTGCACGACGAGCTTGAAGTAGTTGATTCCCCTGTCGAGACCGCCGCTTATGACGAGCTTGTTCTTCCAGCCATCGGCGTAATCAGGAAACACCGAGCGAATGGCCGCATCGCGTTCGTCGTAGCACCCGATCGCGCGCAGCGTCTCGCCGATATTCTTCACGACGAAGTTGATGCCGAGGTGCTGTGCGAGTTGCGTTCCCCGTTCGAGGCTCTCCGACGACGACTCCGCCTCGGGCATCAGCACGCCGAATACCTTCCCCGGACCGAGGGCTTTCACGGACAGCGCGCTTGCGACCGAGCTGTCGATGCCGCCGGAAATCGCGACCACGAGGCCGCGGCGATGCAGCTTGTTGCGCAGCGCAGCGCGAATCGAATCCGAAATCGCTCTGATTTCGGCGTCCAGGTCGATGTGTAAATGCTTGTTCATTGTCGCCTCCGCGACCAATCAGACTCGTAGCTCGCGACTTGCCGCAAGCATGTGCTTTTTCAGTTTGCCGCTCGCCGTTTTGGGCAGGCGGTCGCGCCACTCGATATAGCGCGGCACCTTGTGCAACGACAGCGACTGCCGGCAAAGGGACAGGACCTTACGCGCATTAGCCGGCGACTCTTCTCCGACCAGGAACGCGGCGACAACCTGTCCCAGCAGCGGGTCCGGCACGCCGCAGACGGCAACCTCGTCAATAAATTCGAGACCGGCGACAAGCTCTTCGATCTCTTTCGGGCTAACCCGGTACGCACCGGTCTTGATCATCTCGGAGGCTCGTCCCCGGATAAACAGGTAGCCATCGGCATCGAGATAGCCAAGGTCGCCTGTATGCAGCCAGCCATCGATGACGGTCGCCGCGGTCGCCTCGGGATTGCACCAGTACCCGCTCATAATGTTGTCGCCCAGTGCCAGCACCTCGCCGACCTGGCCCTCACCCAGCTGGCGGCCGTCCTTGCCCGCGATGCGCAGGGTGACGCCGGGTATCGGGATCCCGGCCGAACCCAGTTTTTCGTCAAGCCGATCGGGAGGTAGCCAGGTTAGTCTCGCCGTGGCTTCGGTCTGACCGTACATGACGAACAGTCGGGTCGGAGCGGCCATGGCGGCTTTGAGCCGGAGTGTCAGGTCCTTGTCCATTCCGCCGCCGGCCTGGGTGACATACCGCAGGGGCGGCGGGTCCGTCCCGAGGTCGGTTCGGTCCACGAGCAGTGCCATGGTCGTCGGGACGCCCGAGAAACCCGTGACGCGCTGACGTCGCAGCTCATCCGTGACCGCCTGCGGATACATCATGCTCGGGCCGACCACGACTTTGCCGCCGACGAACAGGTGCGTGTTCAGCACCGAGTTTCCATAGCTGTAGTGAAATGGCAGAACGACGAGGATACTGTCCTCGTGCGTCAGCTCGAGATAGTCGACGATGGACTCCGTGTTTGCGAGCAGGTTCGAGTGCGTCAGCACCACGCCTTTCGGATCTCCTGACGTCCCCGAGGTGTAAATAATCAGCGCATCCTCGTGAGAGCGGGGTTCGCATCCGGCATCTACGGTCGGCGTATCGAATGCACGTTCGATATCGAGGACCGGAATCGCGAAGCGCTCGGCGACGGCGACCGCGCTTTTCTTGCGCGTCGATGCGATCATCAATGCCGGCCTGGCATGGCTCACGACTTGCTCGATCTCGCGTTCCCTCGAATGCGCATCCGTCGGCACTGCGATCAGGCCTGCGGACCAGCAGCCGTAGAGCGCTACGACGTAGCGAATTGAATTCTCGATGACGAGGACGGCTGTTGATCCGACCGGACACCGGGCCGCCAGCGTCGCGCCCAGCTCTCGAATTTCGCCGGCTAGTTCCTCGTATGTAATCGACTGGTCTGCATCGACAACCGCGACGCGCTCAGGGTACTGGCGCGCGACCAGGTTGAGTTTTTCGAGAAGTGTCCTCATGAGGACTACGCCGCCTTTTGTTTTCGCTGTATGTATCCCAGGAGATTGTTAATGGAGTCGAGGTTCTGCGGGACCATTTCGTCCTCGGCAACGTGTACCTGGAAACGCTCTTCGAGGAACAGGATGATCTCGAGGATGCCCATGGAATCGAGAATCCCTTCTCGGAGAAACGACATGTCGTCGGTCAGTGCCGACTCGTCGTCGGTGAACAGGTAATCTTCGAGAATCAGCGTTCTCAACGTCTTTCTTGGATCAATCATGTCTTGCATTTCCCTGGTATTCCTATTGCTGACAGAATTGTTGGTGGACCAGCTGCGTCGTCAGGATTCCCGTTAACGCCTGCGATTCGGATGTGGACAGGCGCCCGCGGGCCGCTTTGTCCCTGAGATGGTCGACGCGCCCCACGTCGAACAAGCCGCTGGCTTTGACGGACCCCGGGGACAGGCACCTGTCCGCCAGATCGCCGGAGTCGGTCGACACCGGGACGTCGGGTGCGCGGTAGGGCTGTTTGTGCCGATTGACGATGGCGTCCGGCAGATAGCGCCGCACCGCCTGCTTCAGCAGGTATTTCTCATTGAGGACTTTCATCTTGAGCTCGGGCCGCAGCCTGCTCGCAAATTCGATGACGCGGTGATCGAGGAACGGAAAGCGGCCTTCGACCGAGTTCATCATCAGCATGCGATCGCCCTGCGAGCAGAGCAGGTAGCCGCTCATCAGCGTCTTGGACTCGATGTACTGCGCGCGATTGAAACTGTCCGTCCGGCGGACCGGTTCCGGCAGCGAATCGAGATAGCCCTGGACAGGATCGTCGGGGAGTGCCGCCAGTACTTCATCCGACAGGAAGCGTTTCGCCTTGGCTGTCGTGGCCCATCGTGGAGCGTGCGAGAACCCCGGATCGCCCGGTGCGTCGATGCCGTCGCCAAAGAACAGCTTGAGGTATGCCGCATCCTTGCCCGCCGGCAGATTGAGGTACGGATACAGGCGCTTGAGCAGCAGCGGCCGAACCGGCGACTCGGGCTGCCGTGACCAGAATTGCCGGACCTTGCTTTCCTTGAAAATGTCGTAGCCGCCCAGCACCTCGTCGGCACCCTCGCCTGTGAGCACGACCTTGAAGTCCGCATCGTGCGCGTGCCCGGACAACAGGCCCATCGGCACCGGTGCCGTGCGCAGGATCGGCATTTCGGTGTGCCAGACCGTGTGCTCGAGCTGCTCGAGAATCTGTGCCCGCCCGACGCACAGCTCGCTGTGCTCGACCTGGGCGTGGTCGACCAGCATCGACTGGTATCCGGATTCATCGAATGCACGATCGTCGAAGGTCAGCGAGAATGTCCGCAGCTTGTTGTGCGTATGATTCAAAACGAGACTGGCGATGGCCGAAGAATCGAGGCCGCCCGACAGGTACGCGCCCACGGGAACGTCCGCACGCAGCCGCAAGCGGGTCGCATTGACCAGCAGGTCGTGGAGCTCCTCGACGAGATCGGACTCCGCGGCGTTGTCGTACTCATCCGCGGGAACAGGCCAGTCCCAGTAGCGGCTGCGGGTGACACGGCCCTCCTCGACGCTGACCACTTCCCCCGCTGAGACTTCCTGAATGCCGTCGAATATCGTATTGGGGCTGAGTGGTGCCCAGAACGTAAACAGCTGGTCGAGACCGGCGATCGATATCGCAGGTCTCGCGTCCAGCGCCGGCAGCAGCGATTTGATCTCGCTGCCGAAGACGAACCGCCCTGAATCGAGTGTATAGAAAAGCGGGCAAATGCCGATGCGGTCACGCACAAGGTGCAGCGCCTGGTCGCGACGGTCCCAGATCGCGATAGCAAACTGTCCGTTGAGTCTCGATACGAAATCGATACCGTAGGTTCTATAGAGCTGCAGGACCACTTCGGTGTCCGACGTGGTTCGAAACTGCACGCCGCGCTTCTTGAGTTCGTCTCTGAGTTCGATGTAATCGAAGACTTCGCCATTGAAGACGATGGCGACGTCACCGTCGGTGCTGACCATGGGCTGGTCGCCGGTTTCGAGGTCGATGATGCTCAATCGGCGATGCGCGAAGCCCAGCCTGCCATCAACGTATTCAGCGGCGGCGTCGGGGCCGCGATGGACAATCGTATCCGCCATCTTCCGGAGAAGTTTCGGATCGGGAGACATCGCGTCTGCCGCCTCGATCCCAAGGATTCCGGCGAAGCCACACATGTCAGCCTCTGCGGGTCCCGGCGATGACAATTCCGTTTGCCATGATCTTGACTGGTGCTTTAAGTCAGCTCCGTAACTTATTGTGATACCTTGGGTTTATTCCCACTATCCGTTAATCCACGTATTGCCGCGGAGCGGCGCCTCCCGTGTTCCAGCTTGCGCCTGCAATAGCGGCTCCAGGAACACAAAGTCTCGAAAAACCTGCGTGCCGCGGGCCGCAGATCGGACCATTCAAACAACAGCTTGAACGCGCTCAGCCAGACGGCAATTACACGCAGGCTGCCTGGCCTCGAAGACGCCGGCAGGCTTCGCAGGGCCCGCAGATCGGCAACCAGGCTGACGCAGTACTTGTTCACATCCGGGACGTCGGCGGGCGCAAGCTCCTCACCCAGCGCATCCCGTATGTACAGGTCGCAGAAGTTGACGCCGCACTTGTCGGCGAACTGGATATAGATCCACGGGCGAGTGTTAATCTCGATCAGCCGGAAACGACCGTCCCTCTCGTCACGCTTGAATTCGGCGCTGAATATTCCGCGATAAGCCACCGAGTCGAGCAGGGAACGCAATGCATGCCATGCGGGTTCGACATCCGACATGGCGACGCTCCTGCACAGCGAGCTGTTCCCGAAATCGGTCGGGTACATTCGGATTCTGCGACGGGCCAGGTGGGCGAGGACTTCACCGCGGTGATCGATAAATCCGTCAATAAAATAGTGGTCTGAAGCATTGCCGGGCACGTATTCCTGTATGAGCACCCCGGCGGATACGAGGTCGTGCGCGTCCCACAGGCGCAGCGCTTCGTCCCTGCCGGAAAATGACAGCGCCTTGACGCCGAATCTGGCTCGAAATGCCTGTGAATTCAATGGCTTGAAGAAATAGGAGCCGGCCGCTGCAAACGGGAAATCGAGTAACTCCCGCCTGCTCCTCACGGGGTAGGACTCCGGGCAGGCAATGCCATGTTGATTCGCCAGCTCGGCGAACTCACCCTTGTCCTGCAGCCTGTGCATCGTTGCCGGGTCAGAACTGCAGACGAGGAAACGCTCGCGTAGTTTCAGGGGAAGCTTTGACGCCCAGAGCGCGTCATCGTCGGAACTGGGAATCAGTACGGCTTTCTCGAACGGCAGCGCGTGCAGGTGAGCGTAGCCGAACTTTCCGAGCTCGCCACGCCATCGGCCGAGGTAGGTTGCGGGCAGCGGGCGGTAGTGTTTGGTGCTCGCGGACCAGGAATCCTGCGGACAGGCCGCGTGTACGGGATAGCCAAGCTTGGCAACCAGGCGCTGGATACTGAGCGCCGTCGTCGATTTGCCGACGACGATGACTGGCAGGCTACTTTGGGGGAACTCCAACACGGTCGGACCTTGCGAAATTACAGATCCAGTGTACGCCTCAATGGGGCGTTTGGTAATGCGTCAGGTCACAGGGTGGAGTGTGACGTGGGTTGGGTTTGGGGGTGATTTGGGAGGGTGTCAGCAAGGGGATTG
>SHLT01000165.1 GCA_004282875.1 Chromatiales bacterium
GGCTGGGATACGATGGGGTTTCGCGGCACATGCAGCAGCGGTTTTGTTCTTTCCTCCACGGGCGCTGCCGAACAGGTCATGCCGGTTCCTTACGCCCGGGTGTTGAGTAAGTCCATGCACCCTGTGTCACACCTGACATGGGGTTCGCTCTGGACGGGACTCGCCGCCAGCGCCGTCGAAATGGCTCGCAAGAAGGTTCGCGAGGATGCGCGCAAGCAACCCGAGGTTCCACCCGTCGCAGCGCTGCGCTTGTCAGAGGTGAACGAACTCTTATTCAGCATGCGCAGTGGGCTGTACGAGGTGATCGCCGAGTATGAGCGTCTCCTGGCTGAGAAAACGGACACGGCGTTTGACGACTACGGGTTCTCGATCCGCGTCAACAACGCAAAAATCCGGTGCTCGGAAATGATGGTCGACATCATCACTCGCGCGATGCAGATTGTCGGCATTTCCGCCTATCGAAACGACAGCAAGAAAAGCCTGGCGCGCCATCTGCGTGATGCCCACGGCGCCGCCCTGATGGTCAACAATGACCGCATTCGCCAGCACAACGCCACCATGCAGATCGCCTACAAGGGCCGATGAACGCCATCATCGCGCTAGACCCGGCGAACTACGATCGGAGCTGCCTGCACGCCAAGGACAGGATCTGGGCCGAAACAAATTGTTATGTAGACGTGCTGATTGAGCTCATTCATTCGCTGGGCTTCGATCCGCGTGCCGGACTCGCCTTCTCGCTCGCAATCGACTTCGAAGTCGACCAGTGGACGTTTTTCAAGTATCCACATGAGGACCTGTACACGTTGTACGGCATGGAAGTGATCGAACTGAATCCGTGGGTGTCGCTGATTCAGCACGTCGAGGAGCAGGTCGAGGCTGGCCGGCCGGTCCTTGTCGAGATGGACTCATTCTACCTGCCCGACACGCTGGGGACTGCCTATCAGTCCGTACACACCAAGACAACGATTGCGGTCAACACTATCGACGCAAACGCCGGATCGATGGGCTATTTCCACGGCCAGGCGTACTATGAGCTCAGTGGTCCGGAATTTCGGGACATATTCCAGACGGATGGACTGGTGCACGAACGCATGCTGCCACCCTACATAGAAGTCGTGAAGCTTACGAAGAACAGCACCAATGTGCGGGACGATGAACTGACGGCGCAGTCGGTCGCGTCATTGCGCACGCAGCTGGAGAGGCTGCCGGCGCATAATCCATTCGACCTGTTTCGTACACGCTTTGAAAAAGACCTCGAATGGCTGGCCAGCGAACCCATGGAGACGTTTCACGGCTACTCGTTTGCCACGCTGCGGCAATACGGCGCCTGCTTCGAACTGGCCGCCAACTACCTGGACTGGCTGGCCGAGCGCGGTGAAACCGGCCTGGACACCACCGCCCGGACCTATGCCGAGATTTCCGAAATCGCAAAGACCGTGCAGTTCAAACTCGCGCGGACGCTGGCACGCAAGAGAACACTGGACCTGACGCCGATTGATGATATGTCAGCGCGCTGGCAGGCCGCGACCCAAGAACTCGTCGATCGGTATCTCTGAGGCGTCGCGCATGACCCTGGCGCACACTCGAACAACGACGCTTATGGCAGGCTGGCGCCTGTATCGAACGGCGCCGGGCGAGGCTGCCGAGCCGAGAGACCTGGACCGGGAAACTCGCTGGGTTGACGCCGAGGTCCCCGGAACGGTTGCGACGAGCGTGCTCGGCAACGAAACCAACCTATTCCACCCCGGCCTGAACATCGACGCGTTCGACTGGTGGTATGAAACGGAATTTGAAGGCGACACAGGCGCGCACAGTGTCTTGCTATTCGAAGGACTCGCGACCATCGCCGAGGTCTGGCTCAACGGGAAACCGATTCACGCATCGCGCAACATGTTCCGGCGCTACCGGATCGACATCAGCGACAGCATTGCGTCGACCAACCACCTGGCCATCGTATTTCGCTCTGTCGCCCACGACCTGAAGACACGTCGTCCGCGGCCCCGCTGGAAGACCAACCTGGTCAATCACCAGCAGCTTCGCTGGATCAGGACGACACTGCTCGGACGGATCCCGGGGTGGACCCCGCCTGTACCGCCGATCGGCCCGTGGCGGCATGTCGTGCTCGAAGCCGTTGACGCCTATCGCGTCGAATCTGCAGGGATAGTCCCGGCGTGCACCGATAATGGCGCCTCGATCTCGGTTGACGTCACTATGCAATGCGTCGGCGGCAAGTCTCCCCCCGAGTCGGCAACCCTGACCGTTGACAACGAGCGGTATGATCTCGACGTCGCAGTCCAGGGCGACACTTGCCGCGTCAGCGGCCAGATTGCCGTCGGCAAGCGAGCGCTGTGGTGGCCGCACACGCACGGTGATCCGGTCTTACACCGTTGCGAAGTGGTCGTCGACGGAGCAGGAAGTTCGCAGGCAGTGTGGAGCGGTTCGGTCGGCTTTCGCGAGGTCGAAATCAATCGTGACCTGGGAAAAGTATCGCTGCATGTCAATGGCACGCCCGTCTTCGCGCGCGGCGGCTGCTGGACCACCAACGATTTCGCAGCACTGGATGGCAACACGGCTGCCATGCGCCGTAAGCTCGAACGCTTGCGCGATGCCAACGTAAACATGATTCGCGTTGGCGGCACGATGGTTTACGAAAATCGGGCTTTTCACGAAACCTGTGATGAGCTGGGCATCATGGTCTGGCAGGACTTCATGTTCGCCAATATGGATTACCCGGCTGAGGACCCGGACTTCCTGGAAGAAGCGTCGGCTGAAATCCACGAACATGCCCAACGGCTCGCAGCGCACCCGTCGACTGCAATCCTGTGCGGCGGCAGCGAGACAGAGCAGCAGCCCGCCATGTTCGGCATGACCGAAGACATCTGGACAAGCTCGTTTTTCCACGAATCCGTGCCCACGATCGTCACGAGCGCGGGCTGCGATCTACCCTACTTTCCGTCATCGCCCTGCGAAGGCGCACTGCCCTTCCATAATGCGACGGGCATCGCCCATTACTTTGGTGTCGGTGCCTACCAGCAACCCTTCTCGGATCTCGAACGGTCCCGCGTCAAGTTCGCGACCGAATGCCTGGCATTTTCGAACGTGCCCGACGACGCTGCGCTGAAAAAGTACTTTGGCGGCCTGAGTCCCGCGACTCACGGGCCGGCCTGGAAGACGGGTGTACCCCGCGATGCCAGCGCCGGCTGGGATTTTGAAGACGTTCGCGACTATTACATCCGCGAGCTCTATGGCGTGGACCCCGTCCAGCTTCGCTATGCCGACAACAGCCGCTATCTTGCCGTCTCCCAGGTCGTGACCGGCGAGATCATGGAGCACGTGTTCAACCAGTGGCGTAGCGCCGACGACGACTGCGGCGGCGGGCTTATCTGGTGGCTCAACGACATCGTTCCCGGCGCCGGCTGGGGCATGCTCGATTCCGATGGCAATCCCAAGCCGCTCTACTATTTCCTCAAGCGCTGTTGGAGCCGCCTCGGACTGAGCATCGACGATCGCGGCCTGGATGGACTCTATGTCCGTATCAACAACGAGTCGCCCGAAGCGGTCAGCGGGAATCTTCATGTCAGGGTCCTGCAGCGCGCCAGCCACGCCATTGCCGAAGCATCAGTCTCCGTGTCGGTGGACCCGGCGAGTACCGAAACTGTGTCGATCGACAAGCTCCTCGGGCGCTTTTTCGATACGACCTACACGTATCGTTTCGGGCCGCCGAAACACGACGCGGTCCTCGTGACCTTCGACGAGGGGTCACAAGGCAACCCGTTAACGGCGACGCACTACCCGGGCAACAGGAACCTCGATTTTGCCACCACGCCGGAACTGGAAGCGACCGCCGATACCAACGGTGAGGAGGTAACGCTGAAGTTGCGGTCGGCTTGCTTCCTGAAAAACGTGAAGCTCCAGTCTGCGTTTTTCGCATTTGACGACAATTATTTCGATTTGCCGCCGGATACCGACTGGACGGTGACGGCCCGCCCGCTAAGCACACCGGCCAGGCCCTTCCGGGCAACGCTATCGGCCCTGAACCTCGAACATCCGGTACCGATCAGCTAGCAGGCAACAGCAGGCGTATTATTCCCCGGCCGATTCCGAGGCCGGCTTCTCGAAGAGCAACACAAACCGGTCCGTCTTACCGCGGATGGCATCTTCCCGCATGCGCAGCGTGTGATCGTCATCGGGATTGCGCAGCACATCGAGACTGCCAAGGAACGTGAATCCCGCTGCCTGCCAGTCCGCAATTGCGAAGTCTTCCGCGATGCGGTGCAGGGCTTCGGTCGTCTGGATTCCGGTGCCCGGCTTCGCCGCATGATCGATGACGAGGACCCGGCCACCGGGCTTGAGGGCATCCCAGACCTGCGGGAAGAACTCCTCTCGAGTCGTCGTTTTCACGGGGTCGGAACGTTCTATATAGATGTCGTGATACGACAGGCCCAGGAAGATCAGGTCGACGCCGGCCGGTAGTTCGAAATCACTGAACTGGGAATCCAGGCGCTCGACGTTCGGCAGCCGGTTCCTGCGGAGGCGCTTTTCCATCTCCTCGGTCGAAAACTGAAGAAACAGCTTGTTGTTCTGCAGGATGACCTTGCCGGACGGCCCGACGACGTAGCTCATAAGCTCGGCGTAGTAGCCGCCGCCGCCCATCAAATCGATCACGGTCATGCCGGGCTGCAGGCCACTGAAGCGCAGTACGCGATCGGGTTTGCGAAGCTTGTCACGGCGCCGGTCGGCCCAGCTGCGCTCATTGTTGGCCACCGCTTGCCCGTAGATATCGAGCTCGCCGGCGGGATGGTCGGTGCAAGCGACCAGTGCCGTGAGCAGAATCACCAATCCAACACAGAACCGGGCAAGTCTCATAACAGCACTTTTAAACGGGAGAAGTGGTGGAGCTAGGCGGGATCGAACCGCCGACCTCTTGCATGCCATGCAAGCGCT
>SHLT01000166.1 GCA_004282875.1 Chromatiales bacterium
CGTAAACAACAGCCAGTACCGCAATGCAGCTCGCAGCGATCGATATCGGTTCGTGGCCGCGCGCCTTGAGCCTCGCAGCGGCAGTGTCCGACCAGGCGCTGCCGACGCCCGCGAACACGAGGAAGCTGCTCAGCACAACGGCGACCGAATACAAGGGATGGCTAAGGAACAGTATGAACTTCTGGATGAATGCCATTTCGATAAACAGAAAGGCGAACCCAAGCAGCAGGAAGTAACCGCCCATGCGCGCGCCTGTTCCGCGCGGCCAGTCGCGCCGCGCCCTTACGAGTGGCAGCAGAATCAAGATCAGGCCGGCGATCGCCGCTTGCAGAAGCGTCGCAACGAGAATCAGGTAACCCCACTCAATCAGCCCTGCGCCGCCCATCCGCCGCAATGCGAACACCTCTGGAAGCGTCGTCCATTTGAAAAAGTGGAAATAGTAGGGCCGATTGTCGGTCGCAGGCTCAACGTGGAACTTATAACGGGCCATGTATTCGTCGGCGCCATCGCCGAGCAGTGCTGTCGCTCCTTCGTAAAAGTAGGGTTCGGCCAGCCGGTTAAAGCGGTTTGCGTCGTCACCTCGCATGCCAGGCAGCCAGACCGTGTCGAATGAACGTGACCGGGAGAATGACCTGATTGCCGCAACGTCGTCGACCGTGAATGCCGTACCGCGAACCAGCAGCGTAGTTGTGTTCCAGCTGCGAATCATCGCAAGATGCGCCGCTGGCTCGTCAATACCCTCAGCAACAAGCGCCCGGCGTGCTGTAGCGACAAGTTTGAGGCTGTCTCGCGGCGGCAGTTTGAGCCAACGCGTGATAGCGATCATGCCTCCCGGCGCGGTATGCGCCAGGTACTCGCGCAGGGCTTCCACAGTGTAGATGTAACTCTCGTTCAGCGCCTGCACGCCTGCGCCCGATGCGCCAAAGGAATCAAGCAGGCCGATGTGAATAAGGTCGTAGGAGTCGGCGCTCTGCGCGACGAAACCACGCGCTTCCCGCGTGAACAGGCGCACACGCTCATCGGCATAGATATGACCCGCGAATTCCGCATAGGTATCGGCGACAAGCTCGCTCATTTGTGGGTTTAGCTCCACCGCATCGACCGAAGCAGCGCCGTGATAAAGAGCCAGCAACACGTCGTTGCCGCCACCTGCACCGAGAACGAGCACCCTGGGCACGTCGAGCAATGCGTACGGCAACGCCGCCGTGACATCGCCAAGGTAAGCAATTGACCGCGGGTCGCCGCCGAATCGCGTGATGGCGCTCATGCCGTCTGCGTCCGTGAACACCTGCAGCTGCTCGGGCGGTATGTGACACGTAGTAAAGCTCAGGCCCGGCGCATGGCGCGCGGGTACCGTCGGACTTTCAACGATCGAGACCAGGCCCAGCGGGCTCGATGACTCATGCAGCACACGGCTGTCCACGACCTGGAGCGCCTGGCTCAGACCCTTGTATTCGGAGACACGAAGGTCGAGCTGTGTTTGTGGAATCCCCGTCAGGAACAGTGCCACCCACACGAACTGCGCGGCGAACAGCGCAGTCCGCGCCGAGGACTCCTTCGTCATGAGGAAGGAGGCTATCAACGGCAGCACCATCAGAAAGATGAGGGCGTTCTGCGGCACAAGTACGAACAGCGCGCCGATGATCAGCAGTGCGCCAAGGCCTGCACCGATGAGGTCGAAGAAGTAGATTCGGCTGATCGCAAGGCGGCGGTAGGTGAATGCCAGCCCGATGCACGAGGCCGCGAAGAGAAACGGCACCAGGAACAGCAGGTAAAGCAGGCTCAGATAAAGAAACTGCCGGGGATCCCAGACGATCTCCAGCGCATTGAACGGTACGCGCTGGCCGAGCATGAAGCACAGCACCATGGTGACGCTAAAAAGCAGCGCACTGACCGCAAAGGCTGTTTTGAACCGCTTTTCCAGTCGATGACGGTTAAGCGCGATCAACGTGCCGCTGGCGCCGTAACCGAGCAGGGCCAGGCTGATGATCATGTAGGCGAAGTGGTGCCATTGCACGATGGACAGCACGCGCATCAGCAGGAGCTCGTAGCCGATCGCGCCCGCCGACACGAGCAGGGTTGCGGGGTAGACGCTGCGCATGCGTGCTTGTCTAGTGCTTGCCGGTCAGCGGTACAAAGCGCACGGCACCGTATTGCCGGGTGATGATCTCGCCGTCATCCGTCTTCTCGAGCAACAGCAAGGTCTGCGTCATGAACCGGCCGCCGACCGGAATGATCATCAGGCCGCCCGGCTTGAGCTGTTCGATCAGGGGCGGCGGTACATGGCTGGCCGCCGCGGTGACGACGATGGCATCGAACGGTGCATGTTCCTCCCAGCCAAAGTAGCCGTCGCCGAGTTTTGTCGTGACGTTGTCATAGCCCATGGACTGGAGGCGAGGTTTCGCCTGGGTCGCCAGGGCCTCGATAATCTCGATGCTGTAGACATGCTCGACAAGTTCGGCGAGTACGGCGGCCTGGTAGCCGGAGCCCGTGCCGACTTCGAGAACCACGTCGTCGGCATCGGGGTCGATAAGTTCGGTCATAAGGGCGACGATGTAGGGTTGCGAGATCGTCTGGCCGTGTCCGATCGGCAACGGGCGATTCTCGTACGCAAAAGGTATTTGCGAAGCCGGCACCATGCGGTGACGCTCTACCCTGTTCATAGCTCTCAGGACTGCATCGCTCAGGCGCGCATCGTCAGTATCGCGCGCGAGTTTCGCGTAGAGCTGCAGTTCGTCGATCATCGACTGCCGTGCCGCCGCATAGTCGTCCGCCTGGACCGCGAAGCTGACAATGAGCAAGAGACAGGCCAGGATCTTCATTACGCAAACATCCAGGCGCCGTAACCGACGACGGAATCACGCTCACCCGCGGTATCGCCTGAGTTGCGGAGATCGAGCGTGGTCACTTTCAAGCCGCGCTGCTTCGCGGCGAGAAGCAGACCCGCCACCGGGATCGCGCCACAGGCCATATCGTGATCGAGACGCACAGCGTCCAGATTCTCTATCGCATCACAAGTCACGGCATCGATTGCGCGGGCATTAAAGTAGGGCCGGTAGTGGCTGAGATCGGAGCTGACGACGATCAGGGTCTCGGGTCCACCCCATAGTGCATCCAGCAGCTCCGCCACCAGTTCGGGAGCCGCGTCACCGACGACGATCGGCACGACCGCAAATTCGCCGAGGACAGCTTGCAGGAACGGCAGATGCACCTCGAGGCTGTGCTCGCTGGCATGGGCTGCGTCGACGACTCGCACCCCGGGAATGTCGAGATGTGCCACCGCCGCTTGATCGAGCGGTATATCGCCAATTGGCATGCGATAGGCCTCGGCGCTGCTCAATGCCAGCCCATTGACGGGCATGCGGTGACAGGGGCCGAGAAGGACGACGCGTGTGTACTGCCGCCGATAAGGCCGCAGTAGGGCGTAGGCGCTGGCAGCCACCGGGCCGGAGTACATATATCCGGCGTGCGGCACGATCAGTGCCTTTGGGGCAGGCGTGTCCATTGCCTGCGTCTCGTCCAGCAACGTCGCAACGGTGGCTCTGAGCTCCTGTGGGTTCCCGGAGTAGAACTGGCCCGCGACGGCCGGGTTCCGGATCAAGGTCATCGTGAAGCCTCCTGACCCACCTGAAGACTATTCTAAGCCCATGAATCACGCTGGGAATAGGTAGCAATACGGGTGCCTGCCCATTGACAGCGGGTACGCGCGCCCCAATATGCTAGAGAGGCGACTATGACGACGACCCCTGTATCGGGCAAGACAGGCCGTTACTGGCACCGGCTCGAGGATTCGCGGCTACAGTGCGACCTGTGTCCCAGGTATTGCAAGCTGCGAGAGGGCCAGCGCGGCCTGTGTTTCGTGCGTGGGCGCGCCAATAATGAAGTCGTTCTCACGACGTACGGCCGCTCAAGCGGCTTTGCGGTCGATCCCATTGAGAAGAAACCGCTCAATCACTTCCTGCCGGGCTCGCGCGTCCTGTCGTTCGGCACTGCCGGCTGCAACCTCGCCTGCAAGTTCTGTCAGAACTGGGATATCTCGAAGTCGCGGGAGTTCGACCGGCTGCAGGTAAGTGCCACGCCGCACTGGATTGTGAACACCGCGATCGAGAAAGACTGCCGCAGCGTGGCTTACACCTACAACGACCCAGTGATCTTCCTCGAGTACGCAGTTGATGTTGCGCGGGCATGCCGGGAGCAAGGCATTTTCAATGTTGCAGTGACGGCGGGCTATGTGACTAAAGAACCCCGCGAGGAGTTCTTTAATCACATGGATGCCGTCAATGTCGATCTGAAAGCGTTCACTGACCGCTTCTACTGGAAGATCTGCGGCGGACACCTCGAGCCAGTGCTGGATACGCTCAGGTACCTGAAAAACGAAACCGACACCTGGTTCGAGATCACAACACTGTTGATCCCGGGCGAAAACGACTCCGAAAAAGAGATCGAGGCCATGTCCGGCTGGATCATGGAACATCTGGGACCCGACGTGCCGCTGCACTTTTCGGCATTTCACCCGGACTGGAAGATGCGCGATATCGCCGCGACGCCCAGGGCCACGCTTACGCGTTCGCGGACGATCGCGATGGAAACAGGCTTGCACTATGTCTACACGGGTAACGTCCACGATTTCAAAGGATCGAGCACCTACTGTCCCGATTGCGGCGAGACGTTGCTGGGTCGCGACTGGTATATGCTTTCTACCTGGAATCTGACGCACGACGGCAATTGCGGAAATTGTGGCAGGCGTATCGCCGGCGTGTTTCGGGATAAAGCAGCGTAAAGAGCATCGGCCGTGTCATTCAACAAGCTCTCGGAGAGTTTCTACAGGTGCGACAACGTCGTCGAGGTCGCTCGCAGCCTTCTCGGCAAGGTGCTTTGTTCTCATATCGACGGGCATCTGACCAAGGCCATGATCACCGAAACCGAGGCCT
>SHLT01000167.1 GCA_004282875.1 Chromatiales bacterium
ATGTGATGGCGCGGTCCCTTGCCGGCTCGATGTGGCCGCACCACGTGCTCGCGCACATTGAAGCCGGCTTGCCGCAGCCGTTTGCTGAAGGCGCGGTCGGGGCTCGAAGACCAGACCGCCAGTACGCCGCGCGACCGCAGCGCAGCGCGAGTGGCCCGCAGACCGGCGGGGCTGTAGAGCCAGTTGTTTTCCCGGCGGATCAGTGCTTCGGGGCCGTTGTCCACGTCCATCAGGATGGCGTCGAAACCCGCGGGCTCTTGCCGAATGACATCGGCAACGTCACCGACGATGACGTGGCTGCGCTTGTCATTGAGCGGATCGCCGGCCGGCGCGCCAATCAACGTGCGGTTCCACGTCACCACTTCCGGCACGAGCTCCGCGGTGACCACCTCGGCATCGGGGCCGACCGCCTTCAGGGCCGCTGCCAAAGTGAACCCCATCCCAAGCCCGCCGATCAGCAGTCGCGGTTTCGTGTTCTTGCCGAACTTCTCGCAGGCGAGGTCTGCGAGGGCCTTTTCAGAGCCGATCATGCGGCTGTTCATGAGATCGCCCCGGCCGGGGATCTTGATCGAGAAGAGGTCGCCGGATTGATACAGCTGCATCTCCTTGTCAGTGTCAGGAATCAGCGCGGTGCCAAGCAGGATGCGGGGAAGCATGGGGTACACCTTAGCAGCAAATACGAAAATGACTGGGATCTGGTAACACACCTGGCCGACGTCGATCGGTCCCGGTCGCAGACTCCGGTGAATACCTGCAGAACCAGAACGGTTCACTGATGTGGCGCCCCGACACCAAGAATGCCATCGAGGGTGTTACGGCGCTCGGGACATTGTCGCGTACCGCCATTTCATTGTGCCCATCGAGACGGTATGGAATCTCCTCAACGAGTCGCAGAAAGGCCTGTTCGACTACACAAGAGTGGACAAGAAGCGAGTCGAAATCGATGAGAAGGTGTTGGAAGCGGCGGTTGGTTAAGTAGCCATCGCTGACCAACGCTAGCCGCCTATCCGTTGCGCACCCTGTCGCTCCGGCTCACGCCTGTTCGCGTAAGCCATTGTTTATAATCAGCTTGGCGTACCATCCAACCGGCGGAGGAATTGCATGCCGGTGTCTCGATCGAATCGAACCGGCGGTCGAATCATCCATGCAGTACACTTCCGGCCATGTCATCGGCGCGCCAGGTTCGTTCGCTAAGGTTGTTGATCCGCCTCGCTATCAGCGGCGCGGCATTTCTGCTCTTTGCGCTTCACATTGCGAGCACGTCCCGATTCGAAATTCTCGATCGCATCGAGAACTATCTCTACGACGCGCGCATCCGCATGACGATGCCCGGCACAGTCGACGAACGTGTCGTGATCATCGACATCGACGAGCGCAGCCAACTTGAACTTGGGCAATGGCCGTGGCCGCGGGCGACGCTTGCCGCACTCGTCGACAGTCTGTTTGACGACTACAACGTCCGCGTGCTCGGCCTCGATGTGCTGTTTGCCGAGGAAGGTCGCGGCGACGGTAATGAAGCCTTCGCCGAGTCCCTGATCGCCCGCGATGTTGTGACGGGTTTTGTTTTCAAGGACTCCGTCGGCGACAACGAGCCGCGCACGACCGGGATGCTGCCTGCCCCCATTATCAGGCGGGCTGACATCGAAGACGTAGCGGTTCCTTTCGTGCGTGCCGCGGGCTATACGGGAAGCCTCGCCGCGCTGCAGGAAAACGCGATCGACGGCGGTTTCTTTGATGCGCCGCTCATCGACTCCGACGGCGTGTTTCGGCGTGCGGCGCTCGTGCAGGAATTCAACGGCGACCTCTACCCGTCGCTTGCGTTGGCCGTTACTCGTGTCGCGCTCGGGACGCCCGGTGTCGGGCTCGACTTCGCGGCCAATGCCGACGGCTCGATGCAAGGTGTCGATCTCGAGGCCTTTCTGCTCGGCGACTTGCGCATTCCCGTCAATGAGCAGGTGGCCGTATTCATACCGTACCGTGGGCCGCAGGAAAGCTTCCCCTATATCTCGGCAGTTGACGTGCTCGACGGCAGTGCGCCTGCCGAGTTACTCGACGATCGCATCGCATTGCTCGGTGCCAGCGCGGCCGGCTTACTGGACCTGCGATCAACGCCCGTTGGTCAGCGCTACATCGGTGTCGAGGCGCACGCCAACCTGATTGCCGGACTCATGGACGGAGAAATCCGCCGGCAGCCGGCCTACTCGGTGGGCCTTGAGATCGTGCTTCTGCTTACCGTCGCCGTCGTTATGGCCCTGGTGCTGCCGCGCCTGGGTCCCTTGTTGGCCCTTTCATTGATAGCCGGCATCTTCATCGCTTCGATGGCGTTCAATTTCTGGATGTGGTCGTCGCTGATGCTCGTTGTGCCGCTCGCGAGCATCCTCTCGTACACAATCGTGGCGGCGCTGTTACACCTTACCTACGGGTTCTTCATCGAGCAGCGCAACAAGCGCCACCTGTCACAGATTTTCGGGCAGTACATCCCACCAAAGCTGGTCGAAGAGATCGATGCCAGCGGTGCCGACGTGTCGCTGGAGGGGGACACGCGCGAGATGTCGGTACTGTTCTCGGACGTGCGCAGCTTCACGACGATTTCTGAGGGTCTCGATGCACGCGAGCTGACGCAACTGATGAACGAGTTCCTGACGCCGTTCACGCGCGCGATCCAGGAACACCGTGGCACCATCGACAAGTACATGGGCGATTGCGTAATGGCGTTCTGGGGCGCACCGCTGGATGACGAAGAGCATGCGCGGCATGCGTTGTTGTCGGCCTTCGACATGCTGAGCGCCGTAGAGAGCCTCGACGACGAGTTCGAGCGCAGGGGCTGGCCGAAGATTCGCGTCGGCGTCGGCATCGCGAGTGGCGATATGAATGTCGGCAACATGGGCTCGGAGTTTCGCGTCGCCTACACCGTCATGGGCGACACCGTGAACCTGGGGGCGCGCCTCGAAGGCCTGACCAAGCAGTACGGCGTCGATATTATTGTCAGTGCACGCACCACCGAACTCGTTCCCGATTTTGCCTTCCGGGAACTCGATCTCGTTCGCGTCAAGGGCAAGAACGAACCTGTCGCAATCTACGAACCTCTCGGGCCGGCTGCCGAACTGGGCGCACAGTCCGCACAGGATCTCGAGGATTATGCCAGTGCGCTGCACGCCTACCGCGAGAGGCGCTTCGATGTGGCCGGGCAGAAGTTCACCGAACTGAGAGAAAGGCGGGACGAGGCCCTGTATACTGTCTACCTCGATCGGATTGGAGCATTCAGGCGCGAACCGCCGGCCGCTGACTGGGATGGTGTTTTCGATCACCTCAGCAAGTAAACGGTGACGCCTGCGTCTGACTTCAGGGAGTGGGTTCGGTTCTAGCCGCAGCGAAGAGAATAACCGGCCGCGTCGCCATGTTCGCCATGTTTGCAGCTATGCTGCCCACAGCGGCGTCGGCTCAGTCCGATGCGACGCTCGAGGTGCAGGCAGATGCTGCGGCGCAAGCCCTGCTGCGTAGCGCCGAATCGCGACTCGCCACCAATGACGCCGCGGGCGCCTGGGCGCTTCTCAGCCCCCGCGAGGCGGAGCTTGCCGGCAACCCGTACTTCGATTACCTGCTTGGTATCGCCGCCCTCGACACGGGCCGCACGAGCGAGGCGATTTTCAGCCTGCAGCGTTCACTGGCGGTCGAGCCGGGATTCTCGGGCGCACGCATGGAACTCGCGCGTGCCTATTTCGAGTCCGGCAATACCGACCAGGCGAGGCCGCTGTTTGTCACGCTGCTTGGCGAGAATCCACCGCCCGGCGTGCGCGACGTGCTCAATCGGTATATCGCCGCCATCGACACACGCCGGTCGAGCCCGGCGGCGCGCTTCACGCCTTTCGCTGAGGTTACGGCGGGCTACGACAGCAATGCCAACGGGTCTACCGCCGACAACCAGTTCCTCGGATTCACGCTGAGCCCGCAAAACATCGAGACCGATTCGCCCTTCGGCGAAGTCGGTATCGGATTCAACTACACGAGGCCCAACCGCAACCAGACCGCCTGGTACCTGGGCGGCCGTGCCGGTCATCGCCACAACAGCGACGCGTCATTCATCGACTCGAGTATCGTCAGCGGCATGGGCGGCGCGAGCTGGCGGCGTGGCGCGATGTTCGGCCGTGCGGGTGTGGATGGCTACTGGACCGCCCGCGACGGCGACTCGAACGAGTCCTACCTGGGCGCCGACCTGCTGGTCGGGCGCACCGTGACCGATCGCTGGGACCTGAGTCTCGGCGTGCGGACGGGGGCGGTTCGCTACGATGACCTTATCGACGTGCTCGACGTCAATCGCCTGTTGGCGCGCATCGGCGCAAGCTACCGGTATTCGCCGCTCGGCAGCGTCTCGGTCGAGCTGATCGGCGGGCAGGACGACGAGCGACAGGCCGGCTCGCCCTACGGCAACGACAAGTTCGGCGGACGTGTCAGCCTGAATGCGCCGCTGGGCGACCATTCGCTGTTTCTCTCCGCTGGGGTGCTTACGAGCGATTACGACGGCCTGTTCTACGGGGTGCCGCGCGAGGACGAGCAGTTGACGGTCATGCTGCAGGTCGAGTTTCGTGACGTCATGACCGACGGGTTGTCCCTGGTTCCGCGTGTGCGCTACGTCAACAACGACTCCGACGTAGCGCTGTATTCTTATGACCGATTCGAGTTCGGCCTGATGCTGCGGTGGGTGCCACGATGAACAAGCGACTCATTTCAATTTTATCGGTATTGCTGGTCTCGCCGGCAGCGCTCGGCGACGAAGCGGGCACGGTGGTCTTCGCGCGGGGTGACGTGACCGCGGAGCGCACGCCGCCGGTGGCGCTGGCGAAGGGCAGCAGCGTCGAGGACGATGACACGATAGCGACGGGCGAAG
>SHLT01000074.1 GCA_004282875.1 Chromatiales bacterium
GGGTAGTCGGATTGCGACGTCCCTGAGATCAGCAGCCAGCCAAACACCCAGTACCAGCCCAGCACACCGACAAATGCGTTGATGCCGCCGCCGATCGTGATCCGCCGTTGCCAGCTCGGGTCGGGGAATGCGACGTCCTTGAGAATCCAGACCAGGCCGTAGCTGCCCTGCATGGCCACGTAAACCCACGCGGCGGCCGACGTATTGTTGTACCAGGCCATGAGCGCGAGCAGAAAAACGAACGTGCCGGCCTTCTGGAAGTTGATGACCCAGGCGAACTTCCACGGCCTCGGACCGCCCAGGAAATCGCTGACCATGTGGTCCGTGACGCGGCGTATGGCCTGCGCCCAGCCCGGCGCTTCGTACGCCGTCTCTGCGGTGGGTGCTTGTGATGACATGACGCCGGAGTTTACTCGACAGCCGAGCATTTATCGCCGCCGAATCGGTTCTGAGCACGAGCAGGCAAATCTGTGCGCCACGTCCCAGATTATGTAACCTTAAGTGCCGTAAGCTTCGATAGGTTAGGACAAAAGCAGGTGATCCCGTGCGTAACGCATTGATTTTCCTGGTACTGGCGCTGGCAGGCACTGCCATGGCGGCCGATACCGGGCTACAGGTCGAAATCCAGTCGCCTTCCGCGGGCTTTACCGTGGAGGACGGCACCACGAGCGTCGAAGTCGAGGGTATTGCCTCGGCCATCGGCGGCGTGCGCTACCTCGACATCATGTTCGTCGTGGATACCTCGAGCAGCCTGCGGCGCAGCGACCCCAGCGACTACCGTGCGCAGGGTGCCATTGGCCTGGTGCAGAACCTCTCGCCGAAGAGCGACATCAAGATTGGCGTCGTCAGTTTCGATAGCAAGAGCCAGATCGCCCAGTCCATGACGTCGGACCGCGAGGCCGTCATGGAGACGCTCCGGCTGCTGCCGCGTTCCGGCAGCACGAACATCGCTGCCGGCATTACCTCGGCGCTGGCCGAGCTTGAGCGCAACGGCCGGCCCGGCTCGTCGAAAGTCATCATGCTGTTTACCGACGGCATGTCGAACAAGAACAAGGCCTATGACGCCGCGGTCGAGGCGACCAAGCGCGGCATTCCCATCCAGACACTGATGCTCGGGCAGGACACCAAGGGCGGCAAGACGATGGACACGATCGCCTGGGCGACGGGCGGCACTTTCATTCCTGTCTCCGACCCGAGCAAGCTGCCCGAGGCCTTCCTGAACCTGCGCACTACCGGTGTCGACAGCGTCACGCTCAGCGTCAACGGCTCGGAGCCGGTTCCCGCGCGCCTTGCCGGCGGAACCTTCGCGGGCAGCGTGCCGGTCGCGATCGGTGAGAACCGGATCGTCGCGTTTGCCACGAGCCTCGACGGTGACACGCAGGAGTCCGAGATCCTGGTCAACGTTCGCGACACAAGCTGCGCGGCGCTGGAAGTCCTGGCGCGCAAGGACGGGCAGCCGGCGCTCTCACTGAGCGATCGTGCCGTGGAGGTCGTTGTCGACGCGTCCCAGAGCATGTGGGGCCAGATTGAAGGCCGGTCCAAGATGGAAATCGCCAAGACGACCCTGGAAGAGGTCACGTACTGGCTCCCGGACGACATGGAACTCGCGCTTCGCGCCTATGGCAATACGAGCGCCCCCAAACAGAACAACTGCACCGATTCGGCCCTGCTCGTGCCGTTTCGTGACAACAACCGCGACTACATCCGGCAAGCGATCGCCGGGCTGCGGCCCACGGGCCAGACGCCGATCGCCTATGCATTGAACCAGGTCGCGCGTGATTTCGAAGCCTCGCAGAGTGACCGCATCGTCGTGCTCGTCACGGACGGCATCGAAAGCTGCGGCGGCGATCCCGTGACGGCGGCGTACGCGCTGCAACAGCAGGGCATCGTCGTGCACGTGATCGGATTCGGACTCGGCAGCGCCGCCGATGAAGACGCGTCCAGCCTGCAGGCCATCGCGGCTGCATCCGGCGGGCGCTATGTCACGGCGGGAAGCGCCGAAGAACTCAAATCGGCCCTGGCCGAGACCGTGGCGACGTCATTCAGCGTCTACCGAGGCAGTACCGAGGTCGCGAGCGGCTCGCTCGGGTCCGCCGGCATCATGCTGTTGCCCGAGGGCGACTACCGCGTGCAGCTTCACAGCAACCCGCCCGTAGAAGCCCTGGTCAGCCTGGCGCCACGCGATGGCGTGACCCTCACGCTCGAAAAGAGCAACGGTGAGATTTCTCCGTTCGAGCAGCGCGACCAGTTGCCATACACGAGTTGCGGGAACGGGCGGTAGCCCGAAAGCATGCTATGAATACGATTGCATCGCATTGACCGGCGATCGCGGCAGGCCGTACGGTGAAACGAGAAACAACTCTCGTTTTATAAAGGGGTTTTCTCGTGACCACCGTGCCTGCCCGTCCCGCCAAACTCTTCTCACTCCTTATTGTCCCGCTGCTCGCGCTGAGCGTCTCGTCGCCGCCATCCTTTGCCGATCACACCGCGGTGCCATCTGGCGTCGCGCTGGTCGGCAGCCTGCAGGACGAGCTCGGTTGCCCGGGCGACTGGCAGCCCGAGTGCGCCGCGACGGAGCTGGTCTATAACGGTTCGGTGTGGACATCGACGTTCTTCCTCCCGGCCGGCGACTATGAATACAAGGTCGCCCTGAATGACAGCTGGGACGAGAACTACGGTGCCGATGGCAATGCGGGCGGCGCCAACATTCCGCTGGCGCTGGCAGCCGACGGCAATGTCACGTTTACGTACGATCACGGCACGCACATCATTGTCGATGATGCGCCGATCGTGCAGCCCGGGTCGGTCACCGTCGTCGGCAGCCTGCAGGACGAGCTGGGTTGCGCCGGCGACTGGGATCCCGCCTGCAGCAGCACCTTCCTCGCGCTCGATGCCGACGACGACGTCTGGCAGGGCGTCTTCAACGTGCCGGCCGGCGACTGGGAGTACAAGACCGCGCTGAACGGCAGCTGGGACGAAAACTACGGCGCCAATGCGCAGCGCGACGGGGCGAATATCGCCCTGAGCCTCGGTGCCGCGGCCGACGTCAAGTTCTTCTACGACCACGCGAGCCACTGGATCACGAGCAACCAGAACGCCGTGATCGCGACGGCGCCGGGCAGCTTCCAGTCCGAGCTCGGCTGCCCGGGCGACTGGCAACCATCGTGCCTGCGCTCCTGGCTGCAGGACCCCGATGGTGATGGCCTCTACAGTTTTGCCACGCGCAAGATTCCGGCCGGTGACTACGAAGTCAAGGTTGCTCACAACGAGACCTGGGATGAGAACTACGGGGCCGGCGGAGCGCAGAATGGACCGAACATTGCGTTCACGGTGCCGAACACTGGCGACCTCGTCGTGTTCACCTACGACCCTGTGACACACCTGCTGGAGATCGGCGGCGAGCTGCCTAAAGGCAACCTCGCCGAAGCGCGCGCCTACTGGCTCGCGGCGGACACCTTTGCGTGGAACGTGGCGGATGACAGCACGGTCTCGCTGCACTACAGCGAGGACGCCGGCCTCGCCATCACGGCCGGCGGCCTGACGGGCGGCACCTCGATCGACCTCACGCGCGAGGGCGTGGTCGACGGCGCCATCGCCGACAAGTTCCGGCACCTTGCCGGGTTGCCGGTCTACAAACTGCCCGCCGCCAACATCGGCGACGTGCCGCAGATTCTGAAAGCGCAGTTTGCCCTCGCGGCGACCGACGCCGCGGGCGAACCGCGCGATGCGACGGGCATCCAGCCTCCCGGCGTGCTCGATGAGATGTTCACCTATGATGGCGAGCTGGGCGCGACGTTCGATGGAGAAACCCCCACGGTCCGCGTCTGGGCGCCCACGGCACGGTCCGTGAACCTGCACCTGTTCGCGGACGCCGACAACGCCAACCCGGCGAGCGAGATCATTCCCATGACCGAGGACCCGGCAACGGGCACCTGGAGCGTCGCGGGCGATGCGAGCTGGAATCGCCAGTACTACCTCTACGAAGTCGAGGTGTTCGCCCGCTATACCGGACAGGTCGAAAGCTTCCTCGTGACCGATCCGTATTCGCTGAACCTGTCCATGGACAGCAAGCGCACGCAGATCATCAACCTCGACGATGCCGATCTCAAGCCGCATGGCTGGGACAAGCTGCGCAAGCCTGGCCTTGCGGCCGCCGAGGACGTTTCGATTTACGAACTGCACGTGCGCGACTTCAGCATGCACGACGAGTCCGTGCCCGAGCACGTGCGCGGCACCTTCAAGGCCTTCGCAAAGCCCTCGTCACGGGGTATGAGTCACCTGCGAAGCCTGTCGCGGGCGGGCCTGTCCCACCTGCACCTGTTGCCGGCGTTCGACTGCGCGACCATCCCCGAGGACCGCAGCACCCATGCAACCCCGGGCGACCTGACCGGGTATGCGCCTGACGGCACCGAGCAACAGGCGGCGATCGATGCGATTCGTGACGAGGACGGATTCAACTGGTGTTACGACCCGTTCCACTACACGGCGCCCGAGGGCAGCTACGCAACCGATGCCGACGGCACGGCGCGTATCGTCGAGTTCCGCGAGATGGTGGCGGGGCTTAATCACATCGGGCTGCGGGTCGTCATGGACGTCGTGTACAACCATACGAGCGGCAGCCTGCAGGGCGAGAAGTCGGTGCTCGACAAGATCGTGCCCGATTACTATCACCGCCTGAACAACGCGGGGTCCATCGAGCTCAGCAGCTGCTGTGCGAACACGGCGTCCGAGCACAACATGATGGAAAAACTCATGCTCGATTCGCTCAGGACCTGGGCGACTGCCTACAAGGTCGACGGTTTCCGCTTCGACCTCATGGGCCACCACACCCGGCAGAACATCGAGAACGCGCGCGACATGCTGCATTCCCTGGATCGCCGCGAGGACGGCGTCGATGGTAAGGCGATTTATCTTTACGGCGAAGGCTGGAACTTCGGCGAAGTCGCGAACAATGCACGCTTTGAGCAGGCAACCCAGGCCAACATGGGCATGGGGACGGGCGTAGGCTCGTTCAATGATCGCATGCGCGATGCCGTGCGCGGCGGCGGGCCGTTTGACAGCGGCGACGATCACATTCGGCGCCAGGGATTCAGCAACGGCCTGTTCTTCGACCCGAACGCGTTGAACAGCGGCAGCGACGGCGAGCGGGACGAGCTCCTGCGCCTGACGGACTGGGTTCGCCTGGGGCTGGCCGGCACGCTGTCGGACTACATGTTCATGGACTACAACGGCAACTTCGTTCGCGGCGCCGACATCGACTACTTCGGGAATCCCGGTGCCGGTTACACGAGCGATCCGCAGGAAGTCATCAATTACGTGGCCGCGCACGACAACGAGACGCTGTTCGACATCGGTCAGTACAAGCTGCCTCTCGGTACGAGCACGGACGAGCGCGTCCGCGTCGTGAACCTGTCTAACAGCATCATCGCACTCAGCCAGGGCATTCCGTTCTTCCACGCGGGCCAGGATATTCTGCGGTCGAAGTCGATGGACAGGAACAGCTACAACTCAGGCGACTGGTTCAACGTGCTCGACTTTACCTACGAGGAGAACGGCTGGGGCCGCGGTTTGCCGCCGTTTGGCGATAACCAGAACAGCTGGTCGCAAATCGGCGAGCGGCTCGCGAACGCGGATCTCGGTGATATTGACCGGCACGACATTCGCGCCGCGGGCAAGCACCTGCGCGAAATGCTCAGGATTCGCAACAGCTCGAAACTGTTCCGGCTGCGGAGCGGCGATGATGTGATGGAGCGCCTGGAGTTTCACAACACGGGCCCGGACCAGGTACCGGGACTCGTGGTCATGAGCCTGCGGGGCATGGAAGGTATCGAAATCATCGTCCTGTTCAATGCCTCGACCGAAGCACAGACGTTCTACTTTGAAACGGGCGAGGACAGCGAGTTCGAGCTGCACGAGGTTCAGAAAGAGTCACACGACGACAGGGTGCGGCATGCGCGTTACGACGATGACAACTACACGTTCTTCGTGCCGGCACGAACAACCGCGGTATTTGTCGCTGACGACTAGTCAGGTGAAGAAAAAAAGATTGACGATCACGTTTGGGCTAACTCCTGAACGTGCGCACAATGTATAGGGCAGTTGAATAAATTGGCGATTGAATTTTCTATTCTGGACATGAATCGGGCGGTATTGATCGAGATCGACGGCATCCTCGATGCTGATCAGACCGAAGCGATGCGGCAACGGTGTGTCGCTCTTGTTGCAGAGACCGGCATTACCGACTTCATTGTCGATATGCGCAGGCTGGAGGCGCTCGAGCGTGGCGATCCCGCGGCCATTGTCGATCTTGCGAACAAGTTCAAGGATCACGACTTCACGGTCTGGTCCAACACGGCTGTACTGATGCCCGCGAGCGAGAGAGCCTATGAGCAAATTGAACTCCTGCACGCCATCGAGGTTAATCGTGGCCGGGGCGTCATGAACTATGTCGAGACAATCGACGAAGCGTTCTCGTGGTTTGAGGAAATGGCCCGCCGGGTCTCGGCACCCGTAGCCCTGAGGAAATCTTTCTCGCCTGCCTGAAGCCCCGGCCAGCATGGCCCCGCGCGATGGCGAGACGCTCACGCTGTACTGGTCTAAACTAGAATAAATCCGACTCAAAGTTGGGACCATCAGGCGTGGCTATCGAATTTTCTATTCTGGACGAAAAACGGGCGATTCTGGTCAGAATCGACGGCGCCGTGAAATCCGATCAGCTGCAGGAGATGCGGCAGTCGGCGGTCGATCTTATCGCGAGGACCGGCATCACTGACTTCGTATTCGACATGCGCGAACTGGAGTCGCTCGAGAATGGTGATCCCGCCGCCATCGCTGACCTCGGTAGTGCATTTAAGGCCCACAATATTTCGGTCTGGACCAATACAGCGTTCCTGATGCCAGTCGACGAAAGGGCCTATGAGCAGGTTGAGCTCCTGCTCGAGATTGAAATAAATGGCGGCAGGGGCGTAGTGGATTACGTCGAGAGTATTGAAGAAGCGTTCGTCTGGTTCGAGGAAATGGCCAACCGGGTCCGGATACCCAAGGCCTCGGGAAAATCCGCCCCGTCTTCCTGAGGCACGCACTGAGTCACAAAATCTTCAGGGCTTCTCATCTAAGATGGTCGGATGGGAGTTATCCGCAAAGCCTACAATATCTTCATGACGCTGATCGGCCTGGCGGTGATCTGTATCGTCGGCTTCTTCTTCGTCGTTGCCAAGTGGTCGGAGTACCAGGACGAGAAGTACGCTGAAGACCGCGAGGAGATCGCTGCGTCAGTCGCCGAGGCGGCACGCGAGCGCGGACTCGGCGATCTGGCCGATCTTCGACAAGACTATCTCGCGCGCTGTCCCGTGAACGAGCAGTCGGTGTTCGAAGGCAATGCCGCCGAGATTTGTGCAGCCATGGCCGACGCCTTGCTTGCCCAGTCGCAAAAGCGCGAGATGACCTTGAGTGACGTTGGCGAGATCGGCTACGAGCTCTGTGCGCTGGATGCCCGCTCAGAGGACGAGGACCCTGACGAGTACTGCAATCGCGAAGATGCGATCGACGATACGCTGGTCGACGCGCTGGCGCTTGGGCTCTGCGCATTTGACAGCGCATGGATCATTGACCCGATTTACGAGAACAACATCACCAAGCGCGGAGCGTTCGTGTACGTCTCTCACGAACGGCACGTCGACTGTAACGACCGCGTCTTCAAGGAATGGTACTACGAAGGTTTCTTCGACGACGTTCCTGAGGACGAGGACGACGAGGGTCCGGAGTTACTGAGCATCTTTTATGAAGAGCAGCCGTTAGAGCGCCTTCACGAAGTCCTTGAACGCAATGGCGGCAAGGTTAACCTCGAGAGCCACTATTACAGCCAGCCGCTCTCGATTGCGATCGAGAGCGAGAATGCCGAAGCGGCCCTGACATTACTGGAAGCCGGTGCCGATCCGACGTGGCCCTACGACTACGGCCAGGCGCCGATCGTCCAGGCGGCCGGCAATGGCATGCTCGACGTCGTCAAAGCACTCGTGGCCAAAGGTGCCGACGTCAATGGCGTGGTGGGATCCGAGTCACTGAATTTCGCTGAGCCGCTGATGTGGGCGGCCATGAATAGCCACGAACGCGTCGCATTGTGGCTGCTCGACAATGGGGCGACGATCGCGCCGGATAGACCGGCCGATTTCCCGAACTGGTCGCAGGGCAGGTTGCTCGAGTATGCCGTCGAAGGCGGTGATCTCGAGGTCATACAGCGTCTCGTGCGAATGGGCGCCACCAGCGACGATACGCTGCGCGTCATCCAGGGCGCAATCGCCGGTGGCAATGCGGACGTGCTGGCCCTGATATTCGACACCGGGTACGAGCTGCCCGGCGTGAAATACTACGATCGCATCTACGACGACGTGGTCGATGTCATCCAGGAAGAGGGCAGAGGCCGCATCGAGCATGGCATCCGTATGTTCGAGTTGCTGCTGGAGCAGGGCCTCGCCATGTCCGAGCTCAGCGATTCCGGTTGGAACTACGCGCACCAGGCCGTCATTCACTACGCACCGCCCACGATTCGCATGGATCGCGACGACGAGCGCGCCGCGTTCGTCGACGAGCAGCGCCTGCGGTTCGTCAAACGCGTCATCGACGAAGTGCTCGCAGCCGGTGTTGCCATCGACCATCGCTACGAGAGCCAGACCCTGCTCATGGAAGCGGCCGACGGCGCACAGGTTGAACTCGTGCGCTACCTGCTCGAGAAAGGTGCCGACCCGGCCCTGACGAACGACGATGGCGAATTGGCACTCGATGTCGCCGTACGTGAGGGACGCAGGCTGACCTCATTCTGGGACGACAATGAGGCGCTCAAGCGCCGCTTTACCGAAGTTGTGGAAATTCTCGGCGGCAGTCCTGCTATGCTCGACGTGGAATGAAAAAGACATTTGTCCCCTTACTGATTCTCGCTTTCATCTTTGTCGCTTATCAGAACCAGTCGGTTCAGCCAGGGCCGGCAGCGAATGCGCCAGCGACGAGTCCGCCGGCGGCCGCCTATGCCGACTGGCAGGCGGGCGACCAGGTTCGCGGCAGCGGGACGGTGACACGCGTCCTGTCCGACGACAACGACGGCAGTCGCCATCAGCGCTTTATCGTCGAGGTCGCACCGGGTCGCACCGTGCTCATTGCGCACAACATCGATCTTGCACCGCGCGTGCCGTCACTCAGGGTTGGGGATACCGTAGCGTTCTTTGGTGAGTACGAGTGGAACGATCGCGGCGGGGTTATTCACTGGACGCACCACGATCCGCGCGGCAGTCATGTTGGCGGCTGGATCGAGCACCAGGGGCGTCGCTACGAGTAAGCCGGCTGAGCGGCTTACGCCTCCGTTCAGACCTTGGTCATCTCCGGCTCGGCCATTTCCCAGGCCTTCGTCGAGCGCACGCCCGTGGCCGAGAAGACGAGGACAGGGCGCTCGAGGGTGTCACAGACTTTGGCAAACTCGGTGGCCGTCTCCTTGCTGATCGACCGCGACTCGAGCGGAAAATGCACGAAGTTCATGCCAAGCGCCTCGGCGGCCTTTGCCAGGTCAGCGGACTTCGGCTGACCGACGGTTTCGTCATCGAGCCGGTTGTTCACGATGCTGCGAACGGCCTGGTCCGCCACCATCTTCAGGTCGCTCTCGAATACCTGGCCCGACACGTACACCTGCGGTGCCAGTTCGAGAACCCTCATTTGTAAGTAGTCTTGCTTCACGTCTGCGTCCTGAAAGAGTGCGACCCTGATCGCGTCAGTATATCGAATTCGCCTAACCTGATCCCGGGCCACACGTTGCCGGCCGGGTATTCCGGCCGTAAATGTCTCGGTAGAAGAATACCGTACCGGATTCGTCGACCGAGGCAGTCAGGTATGTAATGACGATCGGTAACGGTTCGGCCAGGCTGATTGATTTTGTCTCTCCGGATGCGAGCTGCGCCTCCAGTTGCTCCTTCGACCAGTTGTCCCGCGCCAGCAACTGCGCGGCAAAGTCCACAGGGTTCTCCATGCGAATGCAGCCGTGACTGAATGCTCGCGATGAATACGCAAAAAGGTATTTGCTGGGCGTGTCATGCATGCACACACCGTACTGGTTCGGAAACAGGAATTTGATACGGCCGAGTTCGTTTTGAGGTCCAGGTCGCTGGAGCAGGCGGAAGGGGAAGTCGTGCCTGCCGAGCGAGGGCCAGTCGACCGTCAAAGGATCGACCGGAAGTCCCGTGGCATCGAATACATCGTAGCCGCCGCGTGCGAGAAAGCTGATGTCGTTCTGAATCTTGGGTAGCAGTTCCTCACTTGCGATGCTTCGCGGCACGCTCCAGGTTGGGTTGACCACCACAGTCTTGATGCGTGATTCGAACAGCGGTGTTTTGGCGTCCTTCTCGCCGATGATCACGTTTGTCGTCCATACGGGCTTGCCGCTTAAGCTTAGCGTCGCATTGAACGCGGGAATGTTCACGAGGATGAAGTCCGCTCGCTGCACATCGAAGGTCTTGCGTGCGTGCGCCAGGCTTGTGCAGAGTTGGTTGATGCGCTGGTCTACGGATGTGTTCAGCGCGCGCAGCGTGGCCCGGCCGACCAGCGCGTCCGGTTCCAGTCCGTGGCGAACCTGGAAGCGCCGCACCGCGGCCTGGAGCGCATCGTCGTAGTCGTCGAACGCCCGGCCGTCGTTCGCCAGGTCACCCGTGGCCCTCAGGCGGGTCACAAGCGCGCCGAGCCGCGGGTCCGGGCTGCCGGGACCAATGGTTGGTCCTGCCGGTATAACTGGCCAGCCGTCGGCTGCAGCGATGCGGCGATAGTGCTGGAGTGCCTCGCTGAGCCGCGCGATTTGCGGGCTTTCAGCTTCGATAGCGGGCCAATTAACACCAGTTAGCTGGGCCTGGGCGCCCACGCAAGCGCCGGAAAAAAGGTACAAAATCCCCAGCAGCGCCAAGAAACAGCGGCCGCTGGATGCGGCAGGTGTGATTCCTGTCCTTGAAATCCATGGCCGAGCCACAATATTCTTCCCGATTCCTGAAGCCTGTATACGCCGTGAGAGCGTAGTCCGACATCACTATGAGTCATCGTATTCTCAAGCAAATCCTGGTTCCGGCGCTATTCGGAATCACCCTGATGCTGACCGCCACCCTGAGTGAGGGCACGACGGTGAGCGACGAGCGCGCGCTGTCGTTTTACCACACGCATACGCGCCTGCATCTCGACGTGGTGTACTGGAAAGACGGTGAGTACGTCGACGAGGCGCTCAATGACGTCAACAAATTCCTGTCGGATTTTCGCACCGGCGATATCGCCGATATCGACCCGACCTTGCTCGACCTGATCTACGACGTGCGTGATTCGCTGGGCAGCGATGGCACCTACCAGATTATCTCGGCGTACCGCTCGTCAAAGACCAACGAGATGCTGCGGACTCGCTCGGAGGCGAGCGGCGTGGCGAAGAAGAGCCAGCACATACTCGGCAAGGCCATCGACGTGCGCCTCGAAGGCATCAAGACCACACAGCTCCGTGATGCTGCGATCAGGATGCAGCGTGGTGGCGTGGGCTACTACGAGCAGTCTGACTTTGTGCATATGGACACCGGTCGCGTCCGGCGCTGGTAAAACCTGACGCGGGCATCGTCCGTCGCCACCGCAGCCGGTCTTCTCGTCCGGAGTACAAACACATTCCCCGCCAGCACCAGCAGCGTGCCGGCAATCGTCGTCAGCGTTATCTCCAGTCCCTCGAACAGCGTCGACAGCAGCAGGGCGACGACCGGGAACATCACCATCGCGTAGCCCGCCTTGTGCGCGCCGATGCGCCCCAGCAACGTCAGGTAGGCACCGAAGGCCACGATCGAACCGAATACGGTCAGGTACGCGAGTGAGCCGATGTAGGCGGCGGACCATTCGAACGTGAAGTTCCGTCCATTGACGAGCGCCACAACGGCCATGAACACGGCGCCGTAAAACATGCCCCAGGCGTTCATCTGGACGACGGGTATGGCCGCCTTCTGGATTTTCTGCGACACCATGTTGCCGAATGAGGCGCTTAGTGCGCCGAGAACCGCAAGGCTCGAGCCGAAGAACACGCTGTCAGAGAACGACACCTTGCTGATCTGCGGCGCGAACAGGAAGACCATGCCGGCCGCACCGAGTAGTGCGCCGAACAGCACGCCGCGGCCCGCCTTAACGCCGAAAAAAATACGTGAGTTGATGATGTTCAGCCACACCATCGTCGAGAACGCGATGGCGGCCAGCGCCGACGTGATATGGACCTGCGACGTGTACGTGAGGATGTAATTCAAACCGAAGAGCAGCAGTCCCAGCAGCATGAACCACGCGTGATGGCGAACGGCAAACCGCAACGGCAAGTTGCGGAAATAAGACCAGCCGAACAACAGCAGTGCGGCGACGCTGTAGCGGTAGACCACGGAGACTTCAGGCGGAACGACGCCGAGCTGAAACTCGATGGCGAAGAACGTCGAGCCCCAGATCAGCACCGTCAGTGCATACAGCGTCGCGTTGCTCATAAGCAGCGTCCGTTGTCCATTTTGTCCAGCGAGTTTTCGAGCATTCTCACGGCTACCGTGCGGTAGCGATGCAGCCGGGTGGGGGGTGCGAGGAACGGCTCCAGCAGCATCCGGAATTTCGAGCGACGGCACACCGGCAGGTTGTGTCGCGCCGTGCGGCCCTCGTGCGTGCATTGGTGCTGTGCTTTCATGTCGGTCTCCTCAGGCTCGGTGTGGATGAGGCATTGACTCTACGGGAATGCTGGTGATATAACAGATACAGTTTTTGATAAATAAGACCTACACAGTTATGCTCAACGTCGACAAGCAGTGCGATACGTTCCTGTACCAGCAAGTCATTGATTTGATATCGGAAAACATCGATACAGGGACGCTGTTGCCGGGCGATCGCTTGCCGTCGCTGCGAAAGATGAGCAAGTCGGCGGGCGTCAGCGTCCCGACGGTTCGGCAGGCCTACGTGGAGCTCGAGCGGCAGCGTAAAGTCGAGTCACGCCCGCAATCGGGCTATTTCGTGCGCCATTTTGCCGCCAATGACATCGTGCTCCCGACCCGCACCGAGAGCGTCGACCCGGCCCCGCTGCGGTGCCGCTCCCTCATGGAGCGCGTTTATGACGGCGTCAACGATCCCGGTCTCGTGCCGCTCGGGATCGCCAATCCAACGATGGCCAGGCCCGCCGCGAAGTCTCTGCACCGGACCATGAAACGCATCATGGCCCGGGCGGAAGAACGCAGCATCGGTTATGCATCGACGCTGGGCGAGCCGCTGCTGCGACGGCAGATCGCCTATCACTATCTCGACGTTATCGGCGCGAAAGTGGACCCCGAAGAGATCTGCATCACCAACGGCGGGCAGGAAGCGCTATTGCTGGCCCTGTCGGCCGTCGCATCCAAGGGCGATGTCATCGCCGTCGAGACGCCGACCTACCACGGCATGCTCGAGCTCATCGACAGCCTCGGCATGCTGGCCGTCGAGGTGCAGACCTGCCCGGAAGAGGGCGTGACGCTTTCCGAACTGGAGCGCACGCTGGAGAAGTACCCGGTGAAGGCCTGCATGTTCTCGACGACGCTCGGCAATCCGCTCGGTGTTTCCATGCCGGCCGGCGATCGCGCCAGGCTCGTCAGGATGCTCGAAGAGCACGATGTCGCGCTGGTCGAGGACGATGTTTACGGCGACCTGCTTTTCGATGACTCGCGACCGGTGCCGGCCCAGTTTCTCGGTAGCAAAGCCCGCATCATTACCTGCGGTTCCTTTTCGAAGACGGCCTGCCCGGGTTACCGCATTGGCTGGGTCGTGGCGCCTGGCTACATCGACGAGATAGCACGGCTAAAGCGCGCCTTTTCGTGTTCGTCGGGACTGCTGCAGCAGCTCACGCTCGCCGAGTTCATGGCATCCGGCGACTACAGCCGGCACCTCAAGTCGCTGAAGCCCGTGCTCAAGCGCAATTCCGAACGCATGCTGGCGCTCGTTGCCGAGCATTTCCCCGACGAGACGCGGACGTCGCGCCCCGTAGGCGGTTCCGTGCTGTGGCTCGAATTGCCGAAAGGCATTGACGCAGAGGGACTCTTCGACGACGCCATCGAGGCGGGTATCAGCATTGCCCCCGGGCAGATTTTCTCGCCCTGCGCCTGCTATACGAACTTCGTCCGCCTGAGCTACGGCCATCCCTGGACGGAGAAGACGGAAGCCGCAATCCTGTGGTTGGGGCAACGCGTGACAACGCTGGCCGCATAGCAAGATAGCTCGTGGAAAACCCGATCTCACCACCGCAACGGCAGGAGCATTTTGCGCTCGGCATGTGGGCCGCTGTTGCCGCGGTCCTGTCGTTCACGGTCATGAACGTCTTCGCGAAGTACCTCAGCGAAAATCACTCCGTCATCGAAATCTCGTTCTATCGCAATGTCGTGGCCAGCATCCCGTTCCTCGTCGCGATATTCCTGTTCGGGCGGCGGGAGATCCTGGTGATCCAGAGTAAGCCGGGCGGCGTTATCGGCCGAGCCGTGCTGGGCGTCGTGTCGCTCGCCCTGACATTCTCGGCGTTCTCACTCATGCCGATGGCCGAGACGACGGTACTGCTGTTTACCGCGTCGTTGTTTATTCCCGTGCTGGGCGTTTTGTTCCTGAAGGAGCACGTCGGGCCTTATCGATGGCTGGCAGTCTTCGTCGGCTTTGCCGGCGTCGGCATCATGGTGAACCCCACTGGCGTGGTGAATCTGCTCGGCGTTGCTGCGGCGCTGAGCGCTGCATTCCTGCAGGCGTTCATGAGCATTTTGCTGCGGCACCTCGGCGGCCATGAACGCCCGGAAACCGTCACGTTCTATTTTTTCGTCGTGGGTGCGGTATTGACCGGCCTGGCATTGCCGTTCGTCGCTAACGCACCGACGTGGGAGGAGGTGCCGTTGCTGCTGGGTGTCGGTATTTCAGGCGCCGTGGCGCAGTGGCTCTATGCGACCGCGCTCAAGAACATCCCGGCCGCAGTCGTCGCCGTCGTAAACTTCAGCAGCATCATCTGGGCGATGGCGTTTGGCTGGCTGATCTGGAATGACTGGCCGCTGCCGATTGTGTTTGTCGGCGCTGCCGTAATCATCGGCGCCAACGTCCTGATCGTCTGGCGCGAAAACCGGGCACGCTCCGCCTGACAAAAAAATGAGCGCAGCGGCTACGCCGGTCACAACCCGGGGCCGCCGGATCAGGCATACTTTGTCACTGTGAATAAGCAATCCTCAAAATCCGGGAGCGCCGACCGGGCCCGTCAATGGGCGCCTGATTTCATTTACTCACTCGTGCTGCTGGCGGCGGCACTGGTCGCGCTTGCCGTGTTGGCCAGCGTCGCCGGGCTCCAGGGTCCGGAGTTCATGTGGGGCACGGCCGGATTCTTTTTGGTCTTCGGGCTGTTCGCCATTGCTGTCGGGTTTCCGCATCCGGTGTTCGGGCACGTGTCGTTCGATCGCGTGGCCCAGGTCGCGAGCATCCTCGTCCTGGGACCGCTTGCCGCCGCTTGCGTCAACGGGGTCGCATCCTTCATCTATCCCTGGCACCGCTTACGGCAAGGTGTGCCGTTGCCTAGGGTCTTGATGGCTGCGGTGCACAATTCGGGCCTGATGATCTTCGTCATCCTGGGGTCCGGACTGTTGTACCAACGGCTCGGTGGGGCGGTTCCGCTACAGGAGCTGGACCTTACATCGATCCTGTTGCTACTGGCTCTGCTCGTCGCCATGCAGGTCATCAACGATCTGGGCATGATGCTCGTGGTCTACCTGCAGCGCGGCAAGCCGCGCAGTGTTTTCAACGGTTTCACGAGCGTCGTCGAATTTGCATCGGGCGCAGCGGGCGTGGTGCTCGCGGCTGCGTTTACTCAACAATCGACAACGTTCTTTGTCCTGCTGTTGCTGGTGCTGGTGACCGGCATGCTCGTCATCATGCAGTACGCGCGGATGCGCTACCGCCTCGAGAAGCTCGTCGAAGAGCGCACCGCGGACCTGCGCCTGCAGGCCGAGGAGTTCGAACGGCAGGCAACGCACGACAAACTGACCAAGCTCCCGAACCGGCGCCACGCCGACGACTACCTGCAGCAGCAAATCAATCTCGCGCAGCGCAATGAGCGCACGACGGCCGTTGCCCTCGCTGACATTGATCACTTCAAACGTGTGAATGACGACTTCTCCCATGCCGCCGGTGACCGGGTGCTGAGGCGTGTGGCGCTTATTCTCCGCGAGGGCTGCCGCAGTTCAGACTTCGTGGCGCGCTATGGCGGCGAAGAGTTCCTCCTGTGCTTCCCCGATACGAGCATCGAGCGCGCCCTCGAAGTATGTGGTGAGCTCCGCCGTGCCGTGCAGCTGGCGGACTGGTCCGACATCGTGTCGGGTATGGACGTCACCATCAGTTTCGGCCTCGCGGAAATCGGTAATGATTCGCGCCGCAGGACCGTGCTGAACGAGGCGGACTTACGCCTGTATCGTGCCAAGCGCGAGGGCCGTAACCGCGTCGTCGCAGCCTGAGAAGCGCGTTACCGAACCTCGGGCCGCGCGCTCTTGATCAGGTCGTAGGCCGCATTGAGTTCTCGTGAGCGCTCTTCCGCTACCGGCCGCATGCTCTCCGGCAGTCCGCGCGACGCCAGCTTGTCCGGGTGGTTCTGGCTGATGAGTTTGCGATACGCACGCTTGATCTCGGCCGGACTTGCATCTGCCGTCACACCAAGGGCTGCGTAGGCATCGGCAAGCCTGTCTTTCGTCGGCGGTGCGCCGGCGGTCGACGGGCCGCCCGTAGCCGCGCGCAACAGTGCCTCGAGCTGAGATACATCCGCCTCGGTCAGTCCCAGCCGTCGTGCGATACGCACCAGCATCGCGTGTTCGGCAGGGTCGACACGCCCGTCCGCCGCCACCGCCATGCACTGCACCTGCAGGAACAGCTGCAGCAGGGGGCCGCGTCCGTGGCTGATTAGCGCGAACCTGTCGACCTCGGCGTCAAGATTGAAGTCGGCTTGTTTGCCCCGGTTGAATGCGGCCTTGGCCTGCTCGCGTGCCGCGCCTTGCAGCCTGAACATGCCGAAAATCTTCTCAACGGCATTGATCTCCTCGCGCGTGACGACGTTGTCGGCCTTGCACAGCGCGCCCATGATCGAGAACGTCGACTCCACGAGCTGTGACTGCGCGACGCGCAGGCTGCCGACAATAAAGTAGCGAGCAGCCCAACCTGCTGCGT
>SHLT01000168.1 GCA_004282875.1 Chromatiales bacterium
CCCATGTCCCAGTATTCGCGCGCAATGTCGTCGATTTCGCCGCGGCTCGCGCCAACGCAGGTCAGGTGCGGCGCAGCGCGCAGACTTGTCTCCGTAATGATTCGAGCGACGGCATTGTGTGTGCGTTCGCGCGTTGAGCCGTCTGCGCCATACGTCACCGAGACAAAGTCCGGCTCCAGAACGGCCAGTCGATCGATCGACTGCCACATCGTCGCTTCCATCTTTTCGGAATGCGGTGGAAAGAACTCGAACGAGACCCTGGGTTTGTTATCGAATCGGATATTCATAAGGTAGCCACACCGAGCAACCAGCCCGGATTTTTGTCAGGGATCGACCGCGGCGGCGCCAGGCGCAAGCCGGTCTGCGCCGCCCAGCCGGCGAAGTCGGATTTCACCGCGTCCGCTGCGCCGCGACCGATGGCGGACAACAGCAACAGCCGTCCGCCAGTCTTCAGCAAGCGCAGGGATTCGGCGATCACGTCGGTCGGGCGGTCCGCCTCGGCGAGGATGCCATCAAGGATGATCGTATCGAACGCCTGGTCGTCGAAAGGCAGTGCATACATGTCGCCGTGCCGCAGCGAACAGTTCGGCGATCCGGCCAGCAGTAATTCGGCACGGGCGAGCCGGCGCGCGTCCGAATCGATGTCCACACCGACGGCACGGTGTGCACGCGACGCAAGCAACTTCAGGATGCGGCCCTGGCCGCAGCCGACGTCGAGCAAATTGCCGAGCGGCGCGGCCACGGTCAACTCCACCAGCGCCTTGTGCAGTTGACGCTCGTCAACGGTGTCCGCGAGACGGGCCGGCTCCTGGTCGGCGCGGAGCTTGCGCAGCCGCTCGACATCTTTCTCAAACTCGGGCTCATCATCGGGCAGCAGCGCCAGCAGGCGCCTGAGCAAGGACGACGATTCGCCGTCAGACGGCACGCGGTAGAACACGAAGTGCCCGTCACGAAAACGCTCGAGCAGCTCTTCGGCGATCAGCTGCTTGAGATGCTGCGACACGCGTGGCTGGCTGAGTCCCGTGACCTGGGTCAGTTCCGACACGCTGCATTCCGCAACGCCGCACAGGGCCACGAGCCGCATCCGCACAGGATCGGCCAGCGCCCGGAGCTGGGTCAGCAATTTGTTCGTCGAAGCCTTCATATAAAAATATAAAGATTTATTTATATTTACGGCCAGACAGTATACCGCACTGGCCCCCGGGGTCGAAAGCTAGTTTATGACTTTTCCGGGATTCAGGAGGTTCTGCGGATCCAGGAGCCGCTTGAGCTCGCGCATCAGGTTGAGTTCGTCGGCGCTGCGGCTGAGGCCAAGCCAGGGCCGCTTGTCGATGCCAATGCCGTGTTCGGCGGAAATCGAGCCGTCGAGACCATCGAGGCAGCCGTAGACGATGCCGTCGCTGGTTTCATGGTGGCCGCCGTCATCGTATGGTTTTACAAAGATGTGCAGGTTGCCGTCGGCGATATGCCCGAAGACTTCGCAGCTGGCATCCTCACGCCACGCCAGCAGGCGCTCTCCGAGGCGCGCGACGTAGGTTTCCATGTTGCGGATCGGCAGGCTCACATCGTACAGGTACGCCGGTAACGCGCCGTCGAATTCTTCCCGGACATTCCACACTGACCGGCGCTCGGCTTCCGACTTCGGCAGCACCGCATCGACAATGTCGCCACTCTCCATGCCCTCTTCGAGCAAGCGCTGGAAGCGCTCGGCATCCGCGCCGGGGTCGGCACCCTCCGCCTCGGCAATAACGTAATAAGGATAGCCACGCTCCAGCGGCGCGGGCGGTCCTCCCGCGGCGGTCACGGAGGAATAGAACGACTCCCACATGACTTCGAACGCCGACAGCGTTCCGGCCAGGCCCACCTTGAGCAAGCCAAGCTGTCGCGTGACGGCAGCGAACGATTCGCAGGCAAACATCACGGTATCCCGGCTTACGGGCATGGGAAACAGGCGCACCACCACACGCGTAACAATGCCGAGCGTGCCTTCGCTGCCGATAAACAGCTGCTTGAGATCGTAACCCGTGTTGTTCTTCAACATCTGGTTCATCGATGAGATAACCGTGCCATCGGCCAGCACGGCTTCCAGGCCCAGCACCACGTTGCGCATCATGCCGTAGCGCAGGACGTTGATGCCCCCCGCGTTGGTCGCGACGGCACCGCCGATCGTGCAACTCCCGCGTGCGCCGAAATCGACCGGGAACAGAAAACCCTCGCCGGCGACATGCTCTTGCACCGTCTGCAGCACGGCCCCCGCCTGGATCACCGCGACACCATCCGATGTATCGACAGACTCAAGCTCATTCATGCGCTCGAGCGAGACAATGACGTCCGCAGCTGTGGATACGGCACCCTCGACGATGCCTGTCTTGCCGCCCTGTGCAACGACCGTCTGGCCGTGCGCATGACAGATACGCATGATGCTGGCCAACTCGGCCGTCGACCCGGGTCGAACCAGGCACTTCGCCTCGGTTGGTGCCGCGTTCCAGTAAGATGTTGCACGCTCCCGCAGGCGTTCGGCGCTGACAATGGCAGCGGCACCCAATTCGTCAGTCAGTACCTGCACAACATCGGACATTCGAAGATCACCTCAATCCGTTTTCGGTCCCGCCGGACTTTTTCAGGTCGCCTGCGCGTCTTCCCGATAGACATCGAAGTCCAGCAAGTCCACCCGGTATGTCTGAACCGACAGCAGGAGTATCACCTGAAAATACACACTTCTGGCGATGGGTTGAAATGCACGCGCATCCTCGGCACTCAGGAATATAGTGATGACCGCGTACAGCGTTACCGCGATACTGACGAGACACATGACCGTGGCAAGCCGTCGCGTAACGCGCATCCGGTCTTCAGCGCTCTGGTGCGGATTCAGCTTCTTGCCATACATGAACCACAGCAGTATGGATGCGAAGAAGACGTTGAGGCCCGTGATGATGAGATTGTTGATGAAACCGCCGAACCACGGGTAGTCGAATTGACGAAACCACGCGATGAAGACCCAGAACGCGAGGTAGACGAGAACAGTCGCCCAAAATAGCGCGGGCGTCAGGACGTCAAACAGCCTTCGTGGATTGAGCTCTGCTGTACGTGTCGTCCGCGGATTAAGGCTGCGCATCAGTTTCAACTCCTTGCGGACCGTTGCCTCTAACCAGATCAGCGGCAAAATCTGGACCATGAAAAACAGGAAGGCCATGCCATTCATGAGTTCCCGCCCGCGCGGAACAAACAGCGAGGCGACAAGTACCGAAAACCCGATTCCAGCAATAATCCGATTCGCCAATCGGTAACCCCTTTGCATTTTGACGTAGTCGTCGAATGGCTTCGGGTAAAGCAGCGGGTGCGTTGACGGCGGATACGTGTCGAAAATGAACGACATGCGTCGAGCAATCCTCGACGGTATGTAAATCGAAGCCAGCACAACCTGGCTGAGAAACGCAATTGAAAAAAGATGTTGCTCTATCATGGTTTTGTCCTCACGCGTCTCCGCTGCTCATGATGGCGGCGAACGCTACCCGGATTTCCGAGTCCGTCGCACCGCTCTCCTTGAGCGCTGAAATTGCGCTCGTCAATTTTTCCGTAACCAGTTCATTCAAATCGACCAGGCTATTCTCCTGGGCGTCGGGGTGTACATAGGTCCCGCGGTAACCGCGAGTCTGGATCACGCAGTCGCGCTCGAGGAGCCGGTACGCCTTCGCGACCGTCTTGTTGTTCAGATTCAGATCGTTGGCCAGCTGCCGAATCGAAGGCAAGGCATCGCCCGGCTTCTTGTCGCCCTGCTGCACCGCCCGCTTGATCTGTGTCGTCAACTGCGCGAACAACGGCATAGAGCTCTCAATATCGATCGTGATCTGCATGGATCCTCCTGACCCATATGTACCATGTGACAGCATGGTACATATGGGTCATAGGTACGTCAAGCCCTGATTGGTCGAATCAGGCGCGGCGGGGACTACTGGACGGAATCAGGGGCGGGAACGACGTTGTCGGCAAACAGGCGCTCGACATCGACGGCATCAAAATGCCGGCGGTGGCCGCAATACTCACAAATGACCTCGATACGGCCCTGCTCTGCGAGCGCGGCCCGCGATTCTTCTTCACCGAGCATTTTCAGCACGTCTTCGGTCTTGCGCGCGGAGCAACGGCAACGGAAGTTTACGCGGCGGGGCTCGTAGACACGGACGTCATCCTCGGCGAACAGTTTGCCGATCAGCTCCAGCCCGGCCTCACCCTCGAAATCCCGGGGAGACAAGGTCTCGATCAGGAAATGCAGCCGCTGCCAGTCATCGTCAGCGATCGCCTGGCCCGGAACCTGCTGCAGCAGGACGCCCGCGGCAAACTCGCTGTTGGCGATGAGCGCCACGTGACTGGGCACCTGCACCGAACGCGCGAAATAGTGCTCCAGGCTTGCGGCGAGCGAGGTATCGTCAATCTCGACAATGCCCTGGTAGGGCCGCTCGCCCGCATCGACCGTGACCGCACAGTGCGCACCTGCGGTGAGTTCCGCAAAATTCGTTGCGGCCTGTTCCGGGCTTGCGGACGCCATGCCACGCACGTCCAGGTCGCTCGTGCACTGCACGACGAGCATCTGCAGTGCGCCGGCACCCTGGATCTGCAGCGTGACGACGCCATCGAACTTGAGGCTCTGCGCGATAAGTCCCGTGGCCGCGGCGGCATGACCCAAGGTCTCGGTGACCAGCGCGTCGTAGGCGTGGTCGCGCAGCATGCGCCGCCACGATCGCGACAGGTGAATCAGTGCGCCCTTCACGGGCAGCGACTCGAACCCGAACGGTGTGATGCTGTCGGCCGACATGTCAGCC
>SHLT01000075.1 GCA_004282875.1 Chromatiales bacterium
GCACCTCAACCGTGTCTCGTGTTGTTCCCGGCATGTCGTAAACGACGAGCCGCTCCTCGCCGAGCAGGCGATTTATCAACGTCGACTTGCCGACATTCGGCCGCCCGACCACGGCGATGCGCAGTTCGTGCTCGTCATCTGCTTCCGGCGCTTCCTCGTCCTGCTCAAACGGCTCCAGCACCGCATCCATCAAGGCACTGATGCGGTCGCCATGCGCCGCCGAAATGGCGACGGGATCGCCGAGTCCGAGCCCGTAGAATTCGGCATTGGCCGTAGTCGATTCGAGGCCCTCGGCCTTGTTAACGGCCAGCCAGGTTTGCTTCGCAAAACGGCGCGCGAGATCAGCGACATGCTCGTCCGCCGCCGTCAGACCGCTACGCCCGTCGACCATGATGATCGCGGCATCGGCTTCCTGCAGGGCTTTGGCGGTCTGCTCGACCATCGCTTCTTCAATACCCTCTTCACCACCGGCAACACCGCCCGTATCGATGACGAGGTAAGGGATGGGTCCCAGTTTGCCGAAGCCGTACTTGCGATCCCGGGTCAGCCCGGGGAAGTCGGCCACCAGCGCGTCTCGCGAACGCGTGAGGCGATTGAACAGCGTGGACTTGCCTACGTTAGGCCGGCCAATGAGCGCGATGACAGGAAGCATCAGGAAGCACCTTCACCGCGATCGCTCAAGACTCGTCTTCGGCAATATCTGGCTGGGTGCGCTGCGGTCGGTCATCGACCACAACGTAGGCAGCAAGATCGCCACCATCGCTCTGCACGTACAGGCGATTGGCAATGACCAGCGGCGCATTGGAAATACCCTTACTTCCCAGCCGCACTCGGGCAACCGGCTCGCCGTCGATATTGCTGAAGAAATGGACATAGCCTTCGAGGTCACCGATTACGACGGTCGTATTAAACGGCACCGGAAGCGTCGGTTCGCGCCGCAGCAGCGAGGCGTTCCGCCAGGTTTCCGCGCCGGTTCGGCGCGTCATGGCGATGATTTCACCGTCATCACGCACCGTATACACACTGTTCCAGTCGGCCGCGACGCCCTCGAACGAAGAGATCTCACGATTCCAGAGGACCTGCCCGGACTCACTGGCCAGTGACGCGAGACGCCCCTGGTAGCCCGCTACGTAAATGTCCTGCGCGACGACGGCGATCTCCCCGTCAATATCCGACAGGCGATCCAGATCCGAGCGACCCTGCGGTGGCGAGACCAGTGATTCCCAGGCGATCGTACCCGTGTCGAGATCCATCGCAACGACGCGCCCCGAGTCAAATCCCGCGATAACGGTCGTGCCCACGGCCACGGGACTGGCCGAGCCACGCATCGTCAATACGGGTGCCGACTGCACCACGGTCCAGCGACTGCGTCCGTCAAACAATGACAACGCTTCGACGCGATTGTCGATCGTCTGCACAATCACGCTCTCACCCTTTATGAGTGGGCGGGCCAGCGATTCGCCGGAAACATCGGCACGCCACTGCTCTTCGCCGCTCGACGCATCGAGCGCGACGACAAATCCCTCTTTCGCGGCGACCACGACATGGCCTTCGCCAACGCCCGGCCCGGCACTGAGTGCCGCATCAAGCCGGGTTTCCCAGACTCGATTGCCACTCTCGGGATCGAACGCCGATACTTTGCCGTCGTGACTGGCCGCATAAATGCGGCTGCCGTCACCGGCAGGGCGCAAAGCCACGCGCAGGAATTCAGCGTCGCCGCCGAGTTTCGCACTCCAGATCTTCTTGATTTTCAGGGTCGGATCGATCTTCACGAGCTCCATTGGCTCGAGTTCTTCTTCCTTGTCCCCGAATAACCCGCACGCTGTCAGCAGCGACGTGACGGCGATCAGGCTGATAATGCGAAATGCGTTGCTCACTCGACTTCCTCTGCCTCGGGTTCCTCGGCCTCGGTGGCTTCGACTGCATCGATTGTTGCGGGTTCCTCGGCGGCCGGCGTCTCAACCGCAGCGGCCGGCTCTGAAGCCTCCGGCAGGTCGATTGCTTTCCACTGCACGAGTCGCTGGTCTACCGTGTTCGGCGCCATCGGATCCAGCATGACGCTCTGGTAAGCCGCCTGCGCATCTTCAACGCGCCCGAGCGCATGGTAAGCATCGCCGAGCAGCTCATTGTAGATCGCCGCAAATGCCGCCGTCTCGTGGCCCTCGAGAAGGTCGACGACTTCCTGCGGCTGGTTCTGGTACAGCAAGACCCGCGCCAGGCGTGCCCGGGCCACCAGTTTGATGGCCTCGTCCGCATCGCCATCGACGACGCTGCGGAGCGCATCCGCTGCATCCTGATCGCGATTCTTGTCCATGTAAAGGCGCGCCACGGCGAGCTGCGACTGCGCGGCATAGCTGGTCTCGCCGAACTCGGTGCTGAGCCTGTCGACCACCGCTTCCGCTGCGTCGAGGTCGCCCGACACGACGTGTTCGGTCAGGGACTCGTACAGCGCCGAGCCCTCGAGCTGTGCCTCCAGCTTGCTCGACTGGTAATAGTTGATGCCGGCGAGCAATGCGATTCCCAACCCGAGGCCGCCAATGACGTAGCCGCCGTAGGTCGACCACCATGTGCGCATCTGCTCAATTTGTTCTTTTTCCGAAAGTAAATCGTCCACGAGACTGCCTTTTTCCTGCGGCGGCGCTTAGCCGCTCAATCTGACCTGAAGCACTGCTGCCAGTTCGTCCAGCGCAATGCTTTCCTGTTCATCCTTACTGCGCAACGGCTTGAGCCCGATGCGCCCCTCGCTGAGTTCCTGTTCACCAAGAATCAGCGCGTACCCTGCCCCACTCCTGTCGGCGCGCTTCATCTGCGCCTTAAAACTGCCACCGCCGAGATTGCTTTCAAAGCGCGCCTCGGGCAGCGCATCGCGAAGTTGCTCGGCCAGCGCAAATGCCTTTTCCGCCGTGCCTTCCCCGACCGCCACGAAGTACACGTCCGGCCCGGTCGCCGGGAATTCCCCGCCACAGGCCTCGTACAGCGCGACAAAGCGCTCGACACCCATTGCCCAGCCAATCGCCGGAGTCGGGCGACCGCCCAGCTTTTCGACCAGGCCGTCGTAACGGCCGCCGGCGCAGACCGCATTCTGCGATCCCAGGGCATCCGTCACCCACTCGAACACGGTCCTCGAGTAATAATCGAGACCCCGCACGAGCCGCGGATTGACCTCGTACTTCACCCCCGCTGCGTCCAGCAGCAATTTGAGGCCGTCGAAATGCTCGGCCGATGCCTCGTCCAGGTGATCGATCATGAGCGGCGCCGCGGCCACAATGGCCTGCATCTCGGGGTTCTTCGTGTCGAGAATGCGCAGCGGGTTCTTGTCAAGCCGGCGAATACTATCCTCATCGAGCTGACTTTTCACGCCATTGAAGTACTCGACCAGCGCATCGCGATAGCTGGCGCGCGATTCCGCGGTTCCCAGCGAATTGATTTCCAGGTGAATCCGGTCAATGCCGAGGCGCTGCCAGAGGCGCGCACTCATGATAATCAGCTCGGCATCGATGTCCGGGCCCTCGTAGCCCATCGCTTCGACATCGTACTGGTGGAACTGCCGATACCGGCCGGCCTGGGGTCTTTCGCGCCGAAACATCGGGCCCACCGTCCAGAGTTTCTGCCGCTGGTTGTGGAACAACCCATGGGTAATTCCGGCCCGCACCATACTCGCAGTCGCCTCGGGCCGCAGCGTCAGGCTGTCGCCGTCATCGGCAAAGGTATACATCTCCTTCTCGACGATGTCGGTAACCTCGCCGATGGAGCGCCGAAACACTTCGGTGTGCTCCAGCAGGGGCAAGCGGACATGCAGGTACCCGTAAGCCTCGATAATGCTTTCGACTTCGCCCTCGAGATGCCGCCACTTGGCCGCCACCTCGGGCAGGATGTCGTTCATCCCGCGTACTGTCTGCGGTTTCTTGCTCATGATCCTGAAATAGTCAGCCGCATCGGGCGGTCGGGACGGTTGGTCGGCGGTAATGCGTAGTCTTCACCGTTCACACGCAAGCTGACGTTACCCGGATTACCGAACAGCACGTTGAACGGCTCAGCGCCGCTGAGCTCCACGGTTCGTCCGTCCTTGCCGAGGTCGAACAGCAGACGGCGGCCACTGGCGTCGGTGATTTCTGTCCAGCAGTCGCCCGTATACGTGACCAGGAGGCGCAGCTGCCCTTCTTCAACCGCCGGTACCGGTGCCAGCTCCGCGTCTTTTTCGACCGCCGGCTCCGCGACGGGCGGCTCGTCGATCAGCTCGCCCTGCGTTTCCGGCAGGGCATTCTCCACGCCAGCATCGGTATCCGCTGGCGGAATGACCTCGATGTCGCCGGTTTCCTGCGGTCGCGGCACGTCCGGGACAGCTTGCGGCGGACGGGAAAACCACCAGTAAGCCGACACAACGACGATGATCACGACAATGGCCGCAATCCAGGGACCGGGCGACAACTCGCGCCGCGGTTTCCTTCGCGCCGTGATCACGGGCGGCGCACGGTCCGCTCGATTCAAGTGATAGTAGTCGGCCAGCACGTCGGCGGCATCGACGTTGACCAGCTGGGCATACGCCTTGAGATGCCCTTTCGCGAAGACGGGAGCGCCAAGTACGTCGAACTCATTGCGTTCGAGTGCCCGCACCTTGGGCTCGTCGAGGTGCAGCTCCTTGGCAATCTCGAGAACGGATATCTGCAGCTCGCGACGCGCTTCGGCAAGCCGTTCGCCACCAACCGGGCCCGCCGGCTCATCCGGTGCGGCGTTTTCTTGCTGGTTTTCTGTTTCGTCACTCATTGTGATTGCCGGCTGTTTATCCGCTGCTCAGGGCCCTGCGTGCCTCGGGCGACTCGGGAAATTCGCGTAGCAGCCGATTCACATAGTCCTCGCGTCCACGTTCATTGCCGAGCTTGCCCTCGATCTCTGCGGCGAGCAGCAATATGCCGGCCGTCGACGGGCTGGAACTCATCAATCGTTGCAGGAAAGCGCGCGCACTCATGAATTCCTCTTCGCGGTACTTGAGCAGGCACATCTGCAGCAACGCCTCCCCGTAGGTTGCTCGTCGATCGAGCGCCGCGCGGAACAATCGCTCCGCCTCGGCAGAATCAGGCTTCTGCGCCATGCACAGGCCGGCGTTGGTCAGCGTGCGCTCCGCATTGTCGTTCTCCGGGTGGTCTGCCGCTTTTTCAAAATATCTGCGGGCGCCGTCAAAATCCCGCTGCCGGCACAGGAAAACGGCATAGGCGTTCTGCACGTCGAAATCGCGCGGCGCGACGCGCACGGCGTTCTCATAGGACTCGGTAGCCAGGCGCAGGTTATCGAGCGCCTCGTAGGTCATGCCCAGCGTCGTATGCGCCACCGCCATCTTCGGCCGCAGTTCGATAGCAAGCAGCAACCGATCGCGCGCCAGCTCATATTTGCCGTTCTGGTAGTAACGCGCCCCCAGCTGGTAGTTCAGTTCCGAGGCATCGGCCGCATCGGCCTCGGGTTTCGGTGTTCCAGTCGTCGTCGATACACAAGCCGATAACAGAAAGCCGGACAAAATCACAACTGCAAACAGATCGCTCTTTCTCACGCTGACACCACCTTTATGTTCCTGTCACCGAAAGTCTTGTCGCCAAGTCGGTTACGTACGCGGTTGCTCACCTCGCCCGCCAGCTGTCCGCAGGCGGCATCGATGTCGTCGCCACGCGTCTTCCTTGTCGTCGCGACCAGGCCACGCTTGCGTAACCTGTTTTGAAACGCCTGAATCGTGTCCGCCGAAGATCGTTTGAACACCGTCCCCGGGAACGGATTGAACGGAATCAGGTTCACTTTTGCCGGCTTTCCATCAAGCAGCGCGGCAAGCTCGTCAGCCTGCGCGAGCGAATCGTTGACGCCGCGCAGCATGACGTACTCAAACGTAATAAAGCGGTTCGCATGCTTGGCCGCGTAGGTCCAGCACGCATCCAGCAGCGTCGCAATCGGATGCAGCTTGTTGATCGGCACGATCTCGTCGCGTAGCGCATCGTTGGGCGCATGCAGCGATACGGCCAGCGACACGTTGCATTCGTCGCCCAGCTTGTTGACGTGCGGGACGATGCCTGAAGTGCTGACGGTGACCCGCCGTCGCGACAGGCCGTACGACCAGTCGGACACCAATAACTTCAGGGCGGGAATGACGTTGCGATAATTCGCCAACGGCTCGCCCATGCCCATGAACACCACGTTGGTGACGGCAGGCTCGCCGTTCTCACGGCGCGGTAATTCGCTATTCGCAACGAAGACCTGCCCAATGATCTCGGCGCTGGTCAGGTTGCGATTAAAACCCTGCGCCCCGGTCGCACAGAATGCGCAATCGAGCGCACACCCGACCTGCGAGGATATACACAGCGTGCCGCGACCCGGTTCGGGGATAAACACGGTCTCGACGGCCTGGCCGCAGTCGGTGGCGAACAGCCACTTGACCGTGCCGTCCGCCGAGTCGAACCGTGACTGCACGCTCGGCAGCACGATCTCGGCATCGGCGTGCAGGCGCTCCCGCAACTTCTTGGCGAGGTCGGTCATCTCGTCGAAATCGACGACACGTCGCTGATGAATCCACTGCAGGATCTGCCGGGCGCGAAACGGTTTCTCGTCGCGCTCGACAAAAAACTGCTCGAGCATGTCGTGAGACATGCCGAGCAGGTTGATCTTGTCAGCCGCCGCCGTCATGCAGCCCCTATCGCGTCCGGGGGCAAACGCCGTCGTCGCCGAAGAAAAATTCGATCTCGACAGCCGCCGTCTCGGCTGCATCGGAGCCGTGGCAGATGTTCTCTTCGATGCTTTCGGCAAAGTCGGCACGGATGGTGCCCGGGTCCGCCTCAGCCGGGTTCGTGGCGCCCATGATTTCGCGGTGCTTGAGAATTGCCCCTTCGCCCTTGAGAACCGATACCACGACCGGCCCGGACGTCATGTAGCTGACGAGGTCATTGTAGAACGGGCGCTCCTTGTGAACCGCGTAGAAACCCTGTGCCTGCTCCTTGCTCAGATGCAGCATGCGGGCACCGACGATTTCCAGGCCAGCTTTCTCGAAACGGCTGTAGATCTCTCCGATCAGGTTCTTCTGTACGCCATCCGGCTTGATGATGGAGAGTGTCTGCTCAACGGCCATGTACTAAATCCTTTATTCCAGAAAAATGATAATGAGCACCCGGCAATCCGCTAGGCGCAGAAAAGACATAAGTTATTAATTCTACTACGGCGTTTCCGGCGAAACTACACGTTGAAGCTTTCGCCACAGCCGCATTCGCCCTTGATATTCGGGTTCCGGAAGCTGAATGCCTCGTTGAGGCCGTTCTTGACGAAGTCGACCTCGGTGCCGTCGATCAGGCTCAGGGCCTCGGGGTCGATGACAACCTTGACGCCCTTGTCCTCGAAGACGACGTCGTCCTCGCCAATGGCCTCGGCATAGTTGATGACGTACGAATAGCCCGAGCAGCCGGTCTTGGTGACCCCAAGGCGTAAACCGAGGTGCTGCCCGCGTTTGTCGAGGTAGGTCCGGACGCGCTCTGCAGCCGCATCCGTCAGCGAAATAGCCATGATTCAAAAACCTGTAGTGTTAAGAGGCAAGACTGCGCCCAAGCGCCTGGATCGCGTCTTCGAGGACAAGTATACGACCGGTCTTCTCCGTAGGTACAGCCAGATACTCCATAATCCGGGCGGCTGGGAAGACTTCAAGGGCCTGCACCGGACCGGCTTCGTAGTGGTCGCAGGCCCATTCGGTGGCCGCGATCAGGTGCGGGCAGCCCCAGACCCTGAAGCGCATGGCCGCCAGCTGCCCCTGCTCGGCACGCGCAGAGAGCTCCACGCGCACGCCCTGGTCTTCCACGATAATGCTCACCCCGTCGGTGAGCGTGCCCGCATGAGCCGGCCCGGCGAACAGATTGCGCACGGGACGGTTGTAGGGATCCCGGGTCACGCGACCGCCCCGGGCGCCAGTTTCCGCAACCTGGCCACCGCATCCCGGTACCGCGCCGCGGCGAACTCGACCTCTTCCATCGTTGTCTGTCGGCCCACACTGAAGCGAATAGCGCTCTGTGCCTGCAGGTCGCTGCGCCCGAGGGCCCGCAGCACGTAGGACGGTTCCTGGCTCTTCGAATTGCAGGCGCTGCCTGTGGCCACACAAACAGGCTCCAGTGCCAGCAACAGGCTCTCGCCTTCGACATCCTCGACGCTGACGTTGAGGATCCCTGGAAAACCATCCGGGTCGCCGTTAAGCGTGAGGCCATCGACGCTGCGTATGCCGTCCCACAAGGCTTTACGCAGGCCGCGCAGGTGCTTGAGGTCGGCCTCGATCCGGGTTGCGGCGACCTCGGCCGCCATACCCAGCCCCGCGACGAGGTCGGTGGGCAGCGTCCCCGGACGAATGCGGCGCTGCTGTCCACCACCGAACAGGATGGGCTCGACACGGCAGCCGGGGCGATTCGCAATGTAGAGCGCACCGATACCTTTCGGACCGTAGAACTTATGGCCGGTCAGCGACAGCAGGTCAACGGGCAGCGCGCCGAGATCGACAGGCAGCTTACCAACCGCCTGCGCGCCATCAACATGAAACAGCACGTCGCGTTCGCGGCAGATGGCGCCGAGCGCCTCGATATCCTGGATCACGCCGGTTTCGTTATTGACGAACATGATGGACGCCAGCTGGGTATCGTCGCGAAGCGCGGCGGCGAACACCTCCGGGCTGACAAGGCCGTTGCCGTCCGGCTCGACCCAGGTCACCTCGAAGCCCTCTTTCACCAGCGCCTCGAACATATCCGTGACGGCCTTGTGCTCGGTTTTCATCGTCACGAGATGCCGCCCGCGGTGCGCGCGGTGGCGGGCGCTTCCGCCGATCGCGAGGTTGTCCGACTCGGTGGCGCCTGAAGTCCAGACCACCGTATCGGGGTCCACGTTCAACAGGCGACCGAGCTGCCCGGCCGCCGCGGCAATAATATCCTGCGCCTCGCGGCCGGCGGCATGCGTCGACGACGGATTCGCGCAATTGGATAGCGCGACGTCGCGCATGCGCTCCAGAACACGGGCATTGACGGGCGTCGAGGCCGCGTAGTCCAGGTAGATCCTACGCTCAGTCATCGTCGCCCCGTCGCGTGCGATCTACGGCCGTGAGAATGCCGCGCAGAATATTGACTTCGTTCTTGTCCGGGCGCGCCCGGATGAACAGCCGGCGCATACGCCGCATCAGGTGCCGCGGGTTGTCCGGGTCGAGAAATTCGATATCCGTCAGCACGTCCTCGAGATGCGTGTAGAAGTGCTCCATCTCCTCGCCCGTTGCCGGCGGCGCCTCGGCCTCGAAGACAGGGCCCGGGTCCAGCATGCTCGCCACGCGCAATTCGTAGCTTATAACCTGCACGGCCATGGCCAGGTTGAGCGAACTGAAGCCCGGGTCAGTCGGGATGGTCAGCAGCGTATGGCACAGGTCGAGGTCGTCATTGTGCAGACCGGTCTTCTCCGGACCGAAGACCGCGGCAACCTTCCCGTGGCCGCTTTCCCGGATCATGCGTTCCGCACAATCGCGCGGACCCATGCTGGGCCAGTTGATCGTGCGCGATCGGGCACTCGCGCCCGCGACGTACACGCAATCGGACAGCGCCTCCTCGAGCGTGGCCACGACGCGGGCAGAATCGAGCACATCGGACGCTCCCGATGCCCGCGCGGTCGCGTCCTCGTGCGGGAAATGTTTCGGGTTGACGAGCGCGAGGTCGCTGAGCCCCATGTTTTTCATGGCACGCGCCACGGCCCCGATATTTCCGGGATGGGTGGTTCCGACAAGAACGATTCGTATGGACATTGCTTTGGGACAGGCCGCTGAAAGTCGGGTATTCTACCGCCCCCGTGGCCCGTACGGACAGGCCGCGCAGCTCTTTTACATTGACGGAATCGTTTCATGAACGCATTACAGAATGTGGCCGTGATGGCTGCACGCCGTGGCGGCGCCATACTCATCAGGCATCACAACAAACTCGACAAGCTCAAAGTCGAGAAAAAAGGACACAACGATTTCGTCAGTGACGCCGACCGCGCGGCAGAAGCGGCGGTCATCGAAGTTATTCAAAATCACTACCCCGAACATGCCATCCTCGCCGAAGAATCCGGCACGCAGGGTGAATCCGACACGGTCTGGATTATCGACCCGCTCGACGGCACGACCAATTTCCTGCACGGCTTTCCCCAGTTCTGCGTGTCAGTGGGCGTCCAGGTCAAGGGCCGCATGGAAGCCGCAGCCGTCTATGACCCGATGACCCAGGAAATATTTGCGGCCGCGCGTGGCGACGGCGCGACGCTGAATGATCGAAAGATCCGGGTGAGTGGCCGTAAGGAAATGGAATATGCACTGATCGGAACCGGGTTCCCGTTCCGCCAGGCCGACATGGATATGGGCCCCTACCTCAACATGCTGGGCAAGGTCGTCAGGAACACGGCCGGCGTACGGCGCCCCGGCGCCGCAGCGCTCGATCTCTGCTACGTCGCTGCGGGCCGCCTCGACGGCTTCTGGGAATATGGACTCCAGCCCTGGGACATGGCGGCGGGCGCACTGATCATCCGCGAAGCCGGCGGCATCGTCAGCGGCCTCGACGGTAGCGAACGCTATCTCGACGCAGGTCACATCCTGTGTGGCACGCCCAAGATTTACGCCGGTCTCGCCAAACTCTGCGCCCAGGACATCAAGGCAATCCTGGCAGCTAAATAAGGCTAAATAAGGTGACTGCCACCGAATTACGGGAGGTCGTCGATCAATGACGGGTCTTTGATGGGCTCGATCAGGTCCTGCGGGCTGACGTTCAGCATAAGCGCTGTCGCACTGGCCGTGTAGATCGACGAGTACGTACCGATGATGATGCCGACAATCAATGCGATCGAGAACGGCGCAATCGACTCGCCGCCCAGCGTCAACAGGGCGATCAGCACGAGCAGGGTTGTGAGGCCGGTGATCAGCGTTCGCGCCAGCATTTCGTTGATCGAAATGTTCATGGCCTCTTCCGCCGACACTCCGCGCAAGGCGAAGAAGTTCTCGCGAATACGGTCAAAGGCAACGACCGTATCGTTGAGCGAGTAACCGATAACCGCAAGCACGGCCGCGACGACCGTCAGGTCGAACGGTAACTGGAAGATCGAGAAGAAGCCCACCGTAACGATGGCGTCGTGCGCCAATGCGGCAACAGCGCCCGCCGAGAACTTCCACTGGAAGCGGATCATGACGTAGACGAAGATCAGCAGCAGCGCGACCACCATCGCGAGGGCACCTCGCTCCGCGAGTTCGCTACCGACCTGGGCACTCACGGTTTCCAAACGCCGTAGCTCAATGTTCTGCCCGCCGGCTTCGAGCGTGGCCTGCAACTGGTCCCGGACAGCGGTTGCGCTCTCCTCGGGCTGCGGCGGCAGTCGCACGAGTACGTCGGTGTCACGGCCGAACAGCTGTACCTGGGCATCCACGAACCCGGCGTTCGCCAGGTTACCGCGAATATCCTCGAGATTCGCCGGCTGCTCGTAACCAACCTCGAGCAGGATGCCGCCCGTGAAGTCGATACCGAAATCGAGGCCGCGCGTTGCCAACGAAACAAGCGACACGATGACCAACACGGCCGATACTGCAAGCGCAATCTTGCGCCGGAACGGGCTCAGGAAGTCGATGCTGGTTTTCTTGCTGATAATTCGCATGGTGTTTCCCTAAACCGGTAACGACTGCAGCTTGCGCCCGCCGAAGACCAGGTTGACGATCGTGCGCGTACCGACGATCGCCGTGAACATTGAAGTGATGATGCCGAGCAACAGCGTGATCGCGAAGCCCTTGATCGGGCCTGTGCCGATCGCAAACAGCACAACCGCGGCGATGAGCGTCGTGACGTTGGCATCGGTGATCGACGACAAGGCCTTCTCGTAACCAGAGTTGATCGCCGCCTGTGGCGACGCGTTGGCCGATAGCTCTTCCCGTATGCGTTCGAAAATCAGCACGTTGGCGTCAACGGCCATACCGACGGTCAGCACGATACCGGCAATGCCCGGCAGCGTCAGTGACGCGCCCAGCACAGAGAGCATGGCGACGATGAAGACAACGTTGGACAATAGCGCAACGTTGGCGATCAGGCCGAAGCCACGGTAGTAGATCGCCATGAAAATAATCACGGCGAGAAAACCGATCTTGATCGCGTTGAAGCCGCGGTCGATGTTGTCCTGGCCAAGCGTCGGACCGACGGTCCGCTCATCAACGATGTACACCGGTGCTGCCAGTGCGCCGGCGCGCAGGAGCAGCGCGAGGTCGGACGCTTCGCCGGGTGTCAGGCCCGTGATCCTGAAGCGATCCTTGAACACACCCTGAATCGTCGCGGTGCTGATGATTTCTTCACTCACGTCCCTGCGAAACTCGCCGGGCTGCCCCGGGATCTCCACGCGGCGGGTTTCGATAAACACCGTCGACATGGGCTTGCCGACATTGTTCATCGTCGTGCGCAGCATGTTTTCGCCGCCCGCGGAATCGAGCGTGATGTTGACCTGCGGCTGGCCCTCGGCATAGCCGGCGCTCGCATCGATTATCTGGTCACCCGAGGCAATCACGCTGCGCTTGAGTAGCTGCGCAGGCTCGCCATCGCGCCCCTGGTAACGTCGGGATCCGGGCTCACCGCCCGACTGGTCGACCAGCCGAAACTCAACCGTCGCGGTCGCCGACAGGATGTCCTTGATCTTGTTCGGATCCTGCACGCCCGGCAGCTGAATGACGATACGGTCAGAACCCTGGCGCTGCACCAGCGGCTCGGCCACGCCGAGTTCGTTAACACGGTTGCGCAGGGTCGTGATGTTCTGCTCGATGGCAAAGTCCTGGCGTGCCTGGATTTGCGCCTCGCTCATGCGCACGGTCAGCGATTTGCCGTCGGTCCCGTCAACGATCAGCACATCCTGGTCGGTACGGCGGATGACGTCCCGCGCAGCGTCCAGATCCTGGGGCCCGGTCAGGCGGACCGTGATCGTCTGCCCGTTGATGTCGACACGACGTCGAATCTCCGCGTCGCGCAGTCGATCGTCGAAACTCTGCTGGTAACCCTTCATGCGGCTGTCGATGGCCGTTTCCATATCGACTTCGAGCAACACGTAAACACCGCCACGAAGATCCAGCCCGAGGCTCATCGGCTTGAGACCGAGATCCCGTACCCATGCCGGGAGTTTCGGCGCCAGCGTCGCAGCGACGTTGGCCTCACGATCGTAAGTCAGCCTGAGGTGGTTGCTTGCCTGTTCCTGCTGCGTGGTGTCATCGAAGCGGAGAACGACACGCCCATCCTGCAGAAAGGCGGCTTCCGGTTTTACGCCGGCATTCTCGACACTGCGCACGAAGGCGCCGAGCTGCTGCTCTTCATAAGGAATGCCGCCGTTGTCGGCAATCTGCACAGCCGGAACGCTGCCATAAATGTTGGGTAGCGCAAACAGGCAGCCCGACAGGAGAATCGCGAGTACGAGCGTGTTAAGCCACAGGGGAAACTTGTTCATGCTTCGTCGTACGTACCTTTCGGAACAACCATCGAAACACTGGCCTTCTGAATCTTGATCTCGGTGTTGTCACTGATCGCGACGACAGCATAGTGCTCGCTGACGCCCGTGATCTTGCCCAGGATGCCACCGGCGGTAAGTACTTCGTCGCCAACCTGCAGCGCAGAAACCAGCTCATTGTGTTGCTTCTGCTTTTTCTGCTGTGGGCGAATGAGAAGGAAGTAAAAAGCGGCGAACATCAGCACCATCATGATGATGAAGCTGGTGGAGTCGCCCTGTTGCGCGCCTTGCGCGTATGCGTTCTGAATAAAGAAATCCATGAGAAGTCCCCGAAAAACAGCGCGGTATTATGGCACAAGCGATGGAGTTGGGGGCGACTTCAGTGAAGGCAAGCCCCAGGCTCGATTCTGCGACTATTTGGCGTAGCGTGACCGCAGGCTGGCCGTGAATTCAGCCAGGCGGCCGGCGCCGATCGCCTGGCGAATATCAAACATAAGCTTCTGATAATAATGAAGATTGTGAATCGTGGCGAGGCGCGGACCCAGGATCTCGCCACACTTCTCGAGGTGCCGCAGATACGACAGGCTGTAATGCTGGCAGGTGTAACAGGCGCAATCGGGGTCTGGCGGCGATGTGTCATCGCGATACCGGGCATGCCGAAACTTGACGTTGCCACGCGACGTGAACAGCTGCCCGTTGCGTGCGTGCCGCGTCGGAATGACACAATCGAACATGTCGACACCGCGCAGGACCGCCTCGGCGATATCGACCGGCGTGCCGACGCCCATTAGGTAACGAGGACCCGCGGTGGGCATCTTCGGCAACAGTTCGTCAAGCACGGCCAGCCGTTCCGGCTCGGGTTCGCCAACCGCAAGGCCCCCGATCGCATAGCCGTCGAAGCCGATGTCAGTGAGCCCGGCCAGCGACGCTTCGCGCAGATTGTCATACATGCCGCCCTGCACGATGCCGAAGAGCGCTTCGCCGCGATCCGGTTCTTCGTTCTTGAGTTCGTCAAACCGCTGGCGGCTGCGGGCCGCCCAGCGCAATGACAATTCCATCGACGCGAGCGCCTCTTTTTCGGTTGCCGGGTAGGGCGTGCACTCGTCGAAGATCATCGTGACATCGGCATTGAGGTCATGTTGCACCTCCATCGATTTTTCAGGTGTCAGAAAGACGACGTCGCCGTTGACGGGGGACTGGAACCGAACACCCTCTTCCGACAGCTTGCGCATGGCGGCCAGCGAGAACACCTGGAAGCCACCCGAGTCCGTAAGAATCGGTCCGTGCCAGTTCATGAACTCGTGCAGGCCGCCATGTTTGCGAATGACCTCGGTGCCCGGCCGCAGCATCAGGTGAAACGTATTGCCGAGGATGATTTCGGCGCCGTCCACGGCGACCTCTTCGGGCGTCACGCTCTTGACCGTGCCGTAAGTGCCGACGGGCATGAAGGCCGGTGTCTGCACTGTGCCGCGGCGAAATTCCAGCACGCCGGTCCTCGCGGCACCCGCCGTGCTTTTGGTGCTTAGCTTCATGAGCCGTCTGCTGGAGTCAGGAACATGGCGTCACCGTAGCTGAAGAATCGATACTTCTCACGCACAGCGTGCTCGTAGGCGTCGAGAATGCGGTCCTTGCCCGCGAACGCGGCGACGAGCATCAACAGTGACGACTGTGGCAAATGGAAGTTCGTCAGCATTGCATCCACAGTCCGGAATTCATATCCCGGCAGGATGAACATGTCCGTTTCGCCATTGAACGGCTGCAGTGCGCCGGTGGCAGAGGCGCATTCGAGGGCACGCACCGACGTGGTGCCCACGGCGACAACCCGCCCGCCCGCGGCTCGCGTTTCGGCGACAGCGTCGCAACATGCTCGCGACACCTCGACGCGCTCGCTGTGCAGCCGGTTCTCTTCAATATGTTCCGCACGGAGTGACTGGAATGTTCCCGCGCCGACATGCAGCGTCACGTGAGCATGCCGTACACCTGCATCCCGCGTCTCCGCCAGCATCGCGTCGTCGAAATGCAGGCCGGCGGTTGGCGCCGCGACGGCGCCCGGGTCACGCGCATACACGGTCTGGTATCGCTCGACGTCTGTCGCGTCGGCGTCACGCTCGAGGTACGGCGGCAATGGGACATCGCCATACTCGTCAAGGAATGGCATCAGGTCGACCGAAAACTCGAGCAGGAACAAGTCGTCATCCCGACCGACGACGATCGCCTCGGCGCCCCCTGCAAACTCCAGCCGGCCACCCGGTTTCGGCGACTTGCTGGCTCGCACGTGGGCCAGAGCAACCCGCTCATCCTCGATGCGTTCCACCAGGATTTCCGCTTTACCGCCTGTATCTTTGCGGGCCGGCAGCCGCGCCTTGATAACCCGCGTATCGTTGAACACCAGCAGGTCGCCGGGACGCAGCAGCGTCGGCAGGTCGGAGAACTGCAGATCGTTGAGCTGCTCGCCGACTTCGAGCAAACGGCTGCCGCGCCGGTCGGCCGCAGGATAGCGGGCGATCAGCTCGGGCGGGAGCGCGTAGTCAAATTCTGAAATAAGCATGGGCGCGTAGGGTAGCAAAGCCATACACGCCCATGGGGTTCTCGTAGCCGGCGGGGCGAAAATCTTACGGGGCGGGTCTCACCTCGAGGTGAAGGTCATCGTGCAGACTGCCGTGGTGATCGGCCGGTATCTCGACGTCCACCGTCACTTTCTTCTTGTCACGCATGATGCCGAGTGCCAGCTTCTCGCCGGACTGGTACGAACTCAGGATGCGCATCGCATGCCGGACGTCCTTTGGCTCCCGGCCGTCGATGCTCTGGATGACGTCACCGTCCTGAATGTCAAAGGCATCCGATTTCGGTGCCGTCACGACGAGCAGTCCCGTGTCAGTGCCGAAATACCGTCCCAGACCTTCGTTCAGTTCCACAAGCTCGAGGTCACCAAGACCCGTGCCTGCCCAGGGGAATCCGAACTCCACCTTGAAACGCTCGATCATTTCCGGCGCAGCCGGGGCGACCGGGATCGCCAGGTTCCGGCCTTCCCGGCCCATAAACGTGAATGTGCTGCCTGCGACGACACGCGGCTCGACTTCAACCGAACCCACCTTGCCGTCACGCAGGTATTCAAGCTTCAGCACGTCACCCTCCTCGACCCCTTTCATGAAGTCGAGCAGGCGCATGTTCGCAAGCTTGCCGCTTTCGGCGTTGAGCGCTTCGTCGTTCACCGCGGTCAGGATATCGCCCGAGCGCAAGCCAGCATCACTGGCCGCACTGCCCGGTGATACACCCAGGATCACCACGCCTTCGACCGGACCCGACTCCTCCTTGGTCTCGATCGTCACGCCGAGGCGCGGCTTGCCGGAGAACGCAAAGCGCTGTTCGATCTGCGCGATGCGCGGCAAGCGCTCCCTGGTAATCTCGGCGATTTCGCGCGCGGCCTCCTCCATCCTGGCCTCGGCAGCCCGCAGCTTTTCTTCCATGGCCACTTCGCGGGCTTCCATTTCGCGCATACGTTCCTCTTCGTCCGTCTGCGCAGCGGCCTGCCCGGCAAGTAACAGCACGGCTGCCACGGGCAGTACTACTTTCCACATCTTCATCTGGTCCTACTCCTGTCTAGAATGCCGCCCGTTGCGCCTGCGCATAGCGCAACTGCAGCAGCGATTTCATCAACCTGA
>SHLT01000076.1 GCA_004282875.1 Chromatiales bacterium
CAGGACCAGTGGACCTCGCTGCGCGGCAATGTGCCGAGCAAGACGGGCTGGGCCGGGCGCATGGCGGACCTGATCCGCGATGGCGTCGCGGGCCAGCAGATGGCGACCAATGCGTCGCTGTTCGGCTCCAACCTGTTCCAGTCGGCAGATGAAACCGTTGCCTATGTCATGGGCCCGAACGGTCCGCTGCAGTTCGAAGGATTTTCGACAACGCCGGGCGACCTCCTCAACGAACAACGCCTCGCATTCAACCGCATCGTTGACGCCCAGTACGACACAATTTACGAGCGCGGTTTTGCGGCCGTTCAGCGACGTGCTATCGACGCGGCGGATACGGTGACCACGGCGATAGACAATGCGCCCGTGCTCGATACGGTGTTCCCTCTGTCGCAGCTTGGTACGCAGCTGGAGACTGTCGCACGCCTGATCGCGGTGCGCGACGAACTGCAGATGCAACGCCAGGTCTTCTTTGTGGCAACCGGAGGCTTCGATTCGCATGACAACCAGAACGAGGACCAGCCAGGATTGTTGGGCGGCATCAGCGAGGCGATTGCGGCATTCCATGCGGCAACGGTCGAGTTGAACATCGCGGACAGCGTCACGACATTTACGCAGTCTGATTTCGGTCGCACGCTGACCTCCAACGGCGACGGCACCGACCATGCCTGGGCCGGCAACCAGCTGATCGTGGGTGGCGCCGTTAACGGTGGCGACCTCTACGGCAGCTACCCCGTACTGGAGATCGGTGGTCCCGAAGATGTGGGCGGCGGGCGCATGATTCCGTCAACCTCGGCGGACCAGTACGCAGCGACACTCGCGCGGTGGTTCGGCATCCCGGAAATCGAGCTCGACGTAGTCGCGCCGAATCTCGCGAATTTTTCCCAGCGGGACCTCGGGTTCATGATCCTCTAAACGCGCCAATCCCCGATCGATCGCTGGATCGGGGCGCATTTGATGTAATCTGCGCGTATGAAACTCGATCGGTTCATTCGTGTCGCGATAGCGGTCGTCATATTACTCGTCTTTATCGTCGCGACGGGCGCGCTGTTGTTCATATCCGAGTCCGCGCTAAACGTCTGGGACCGGCTCAGGGCCGGCCCCGCATTCCTGCTCTATACCTACGTCGGCATCATGATGCTACTGGCGCTCACCGCGCTGTGGTTGATCTGGCGTCTCGTGATTCGGCGCAAGATTGCGCCGGAGAAGAAAGTGAGCGCGGTGCCGCTCTCCAAAGACGACATCGAGGCGCGCTTGCGGGAAGCAGAGGCCGTGGGCGTCGACGTGAGCGAGGCCCAGGCGGAACTCAAGGAACTGGCCGCACGCAAGGATGCTGTTCACCTGTGCTTTTTTGGTGAGGTCAGTGCCGGCAAAAGCTCCCTGATCAGGGCAATGGTGCCGGAAGCGAATGTTGTCGTCGATGTCGTTGGCGGTTCCACCGACGACGTCCGTCACTATCGCTGGCGCGATGCGAGCGGCGCCGAGATTCTCCTGACGGATGTGCCGGGGATCGGTGGTCACGAGGACGGGCTGACCGATGTTGCCGTCGATGAAGCCAGGCGCGCCAATGTCGTGCTGTTCGTCTGCGACAGCGACCTGACACGGTCCGAAGTGTCGTCCATCAAGGCCTTACTCGAGTTCGACAAGCCACTGGTCATTGTTCTCAACAAGGCGGATCGCTATTCAGCCGAAGAACAGGCATCACTCATGCAGCAACTGCTCGAACGAGTTGACAGCATTGGCGGCGATCTCGACAGCGGTCACGTAGTCGCCGTGTCGGCCGGCGGCGAGATCGACGTCATCGAGCGCAGCGCCGATGGCGAGGAGACGGCTGCGCGGCGAACGCGGCCCGCCGATATCGGCGTGTTGGTCGTGGCGATCAACCGCCTGCTGGCCGAGGAAGGTGCTTCCCTGGACACGCGGCGTGAGCGTGCTGTGTTTCGCATGGCCGCGGCCCGCCTCGCCGAAGCAGAGGGCGAGTACCGCCTGCAGCGGTCCGAGCAGGTCATTCGCAGTTCGACGCGCAAGGCCATCATCGGCGCGTTGGCGGCCATCAGTCCTGGCACCGATATCCTGATCCAGGGCTACATCGGCACGGCCATGACCCAGCAACTCTGTAAATTGTACGGTGCGGCGCCGCGCGACCTCGACATCGAGGAGTTCCTGTCCCTGAGCCAGAGTCGCGTCGGCAGGGCGTTGCCGCTGTCGCTGGCAGTCGCGGGCAACGGCCTGAAAGCGTTTCCCGGCCTCGGTACCGTGGCCGGTGGTCTCGTGCATGCCGTGGCCTATGGCTTGATATTCGATGCACTGGGTCGCAGCCTCGTGCTGACGCTGTCGAAGCATGGCGAATTGCTGCCGGACGTGGCGGCAAAGGAATTCGAGGAAGGAATCAGTGAGCATTTGGAAGCGGGCGTACGCCGCGTTGCCAAAATGGCCCTGGCCGAGAAAAAAGGCTGACGTCGGCGACGACGCGGGCGCCGATCATCTCGGCCTGGCTCGCGAGAGCTTGCGCGAGCTCGTGCAGGATTCGCGTTTGCCCGCCGGTGTGCGCGAATCGCTGGCGCACGACTATGACGCGGTGCAGGCCATGCTCGACAAGATCGAACACGGGCATTTGCATCTCTCGGTTTTCGGCCGGGTCAGCACGGGCAAGTCCTCCCTGCTCAACGCGCTGATCGGCGAAGAGCGTTTCTCGGTCAGTCCCATTCATGGTGAGACGCGATTTTCGTCGATGCAGGCTTGGAATGAGGTCGAGGCCGGCGGCGTTTTCCTGATTGATACGCCAGGACTTGATGAGGCCGGCGGCGAAGATCGCGAGGCACTCGCAAAAGAAGTCGCCGGGCGTTCGGATTTGGTCATCTTCGTGCTCGATGGCGACATCACCGAGACCGAACTCGACGCACTCAGGGCGGTACTCGCCCAGGGGCGTCCGGTGCTGGTTGTGCTCAACAAGGCGGATCTCTACACGACGGCCGAGAGCGCCGCACTCGTCGCGTCCATTCGAACTAAAACCGAGGGGCTGATCGAGCCCGATCACGTCATCGTCGCCGCGGCCCAGCCCCGCGCGCAGACCGTGGTCGAAATTGACCCCGCTGGTAATGAGGTCACGGCCGAACGCGCCCGCGACCCGGACATCACGGCACTGCGCGTCAAACTCTGGGACGTCCTCGAGGCTGAAGGGAAGACGCTCGCCGCACTGAACGCGAGCCTGTTTGCCGCCGACTTGTCGGACCAGGTTGGACGGCGAATTCTCGCGGCCCGCCAGGAACTGGGCGACCGCCTGATACGGACCTACTGCATCGGCAAGGGCATCGCCGTCGCGTTCAATCCTGTTCCGGTCGCCGACCTGTTCGCTGCTGCGTTCATCGATGTCGGGATGGTCGTGCACCTGTCGCGCGTGTACGACCTGCCGCTGAGTCGCAAGGAGGCGGGCGGTATCGTACGCGTCATCGTGGCCGAGTCGGCTGCTCTGATGACAACGGTATGGGCGCTGCACCTGGTGTCGAGTGCGCTCAAGGTCGGCACGCTGGGTCTCTCGACCGTGCTGACAGCGGGCGCACAGGGTGCAATCGCCTACTACAGCACCTACCTGGTCGGGCAGGCGGCCGACAAGTACCTTGCCGAGGGCAAGTCCTGGGGCGAAGGCGGGCCCAAGAAGGTCGTCAAGGAAATCCTCGATTCACTCGAGCGAGACACGGTGCTCAGCGATGCGCGGCGCGAGATCCGGGCACGCCTGGGATACTAGATGGATCGCGAGACCCGCATGCGCCGCATCTGGGAAACCATCCAGGATATCCCGCGTGGTAGTGTGGCCAGCTACGGACAGATTGCCGAAATTGCGGGCATTCCGCGCGGTGCGCGGCAGGTCGGCTACGCATTGCGGCATTCGCCGAAGGGCATGGAACTACCCTGGCATCGCGTCATTACGTCGTCTGGCAAGAGTGCCTTCGATCGTGACAGTCGCGCGTTCCGGATGCAGCGTGACCGGCTCGCCGAGGAGGGTGTCGTAATGTTGAATGGCAAAGTGGATATGCAGGAGTATCGCTGGCAGCCCGACCTCGACGAACTCCTGTGGAAGCCGTCGTCGACCTGGGATGAAGATTGAGCATCAAGCGCAAAGCAAGGTCGCACTTTCTCAACGTGCTGCTGAGCCCGGGATCGCGGCGCGTGCAGCGCTCGGCCAGCGAGATGCGGCGCAAACTGACCGGATCGGCGCACGTCGTGTCGGCATTCCTGCAGCTCGACGACCCCTATTCCTACCTCCTGGCGTATTACCTGCCGGAGCTGCAGGCGCACTATGACATTGAGCTGCGCGTGTACTTGTCACAGGCGCTCGGCGATGAGTACCAGCCAGCGCCTGACATGCTCGCCGAGTATGCGGCCGTCGACGCGCGGCGGCTGGCGCGCGAGCTCGGCATCCCGTTTTTGGATCGCGGCACGGCACCGCCTGTTGAGCACCGGCGTGGCTTGCTTGACGAACTTGCATCGCAGGTGCACTCGCCGGACTTCGTCGAAGAATTCAGGGACGTCCTCACCCTGTACTGGCGGGGCGACAATGAAGCCGCGGCGCGACGCTCCGATACGGGTGTGGCGGGAGCCGCCGATCTGGAAATCGAGGCGTCGCAGGAACTGCAGTCGCGCCTGGGTCATTACAATAGCGCGATGCTGCACTACGGCGGCGAATGGTTCTGGGGCGTGGATCGATTGCATTTTCTTGCGGACCGGCTCAACGACCTCGGCGTCTCGAAGGACGGTAGCAACGGTGCGCGACTCGCAGCGCTGCGCCAGGCGACGCAGGTCGCGCTTCCAGTCAGGCCACCAGCCGCCGCTAAAGAGCTGCCGCCGCTCGAGCTGTTCGTCTCCTTTCGTAGCCCGTATTCCTATCTCGCGTTGCGGCGGACTTTCGAGATTGCCGATGCATTCGGCCTGGAATTGCGGGTTAGGCCGGTCTTGCCAATGGTCATGCGCGGCATGCAGGTGCCTTACAAGAAGTTGCTGTACATAGCCAGGGACACGTCGCGCGAAGCGGAGCGACTCGGCGTGCCCTACGGAAAAATCGCCGACCCGGTCGGCGCTGGCGTCGAGCGCTGTCTCGCGGTTTTTCTGTATGCGGAATCTGAGCGTAAGGGGCGCGAGTTCCTGCTTAACGCGGGTACGGCAATCTGGAGCGAGGCGGTGGATGTTGCGACAGACAAGGGCATGCGCAAGGTGACCGGGCGCACGGGCCTGTTCTGGCCCGATGTTCTCAGCGCCATGGAGTCTGAAGACTGGCGCACCCCGATTGAAGCCAACCGCGAAGCCATGATGCAGTCGGGTTCCTGGGGTGTACCAACGCTGCGGCTTGGCGACGAAGTATTCTGGGGCCAGGACCGGGACTGGTTGCTGGTGCGCCATATCGAGGAATTGTGTGATTCAGGAGATGGGATACTCGTATGACGATGGTAATTTTTTCACACGGGCAGGAAAGTGGCCCCTGGGGGACGAAGATCCGCGCGATGGCGGAGCTGGTCAAGAGCCTTGGGCACGCCGCCGACAGTATTGACTACCAGGGCATTGCGGACCCGACGGAGCGGGTCGACAAGTGCATCCGGAAATGTGCGGGAATCGACGACGATATCGTGCTCGTTGGCTCCAGCATGGGAGGGCATGTTGCCACCGCCGCAGCAGCGTCGGTCGGCGCAATTGGGCTCTTTGTGCTGGCGCCGGCGTACTTCATGGAGGGCTATGAGGACCTCACGCCGCCGGCGCCCGAAATGCCGATTTGCATAGTGCATGGCTGGCATGATGATATTGTGCCTGTGGACAACAGTATTCGTTACGCGCGTAACTGTGGTGCGACCCTTCACCTGGTTGATGGGGACCACCGGCTGACCGCGAACCTCGATGAGATCAACGAGTATCTGCGGTATTTTTTGGAAAGAATAATTACTTAAGTTAAATAGCTGGGAGGCACAAGCATGAAATACTGGATTTTGGTTCTGAGTTTGCTGGTCATGGGATGCGGTGGCGGCGAGTCGGAAGAGTCTGCTGTAAGCGACGCTGTGGAAGCGGCAGAAGAAGCGGCTGACGCAACAATGGACGCAGCGGGTGACGCGATGGACGCGGCCGGCGATGCTACTGGCGATGCCATGGACGCCGCTGAAGATGCAGCTGGTGATGCAATGGACGCGGCTGGTGACGCGATGGATGCGGCCGGCGATGCAGCGACCGATGCCATGCAGGATGCGAAGGATAAGGCCGGTGAAATCGGTGGCATGCTCGAGGAAAAAGCGGAAGAAGTTGACGACGCGGTCGACGAGGCCACCGACGACTAAAGTTCGAGGCGCAGGCCTTCGCTAGCGTAGCGGAAGCCGCGTTTCTCCACGGCGGCCTGTTCCGGGCTACCGTCGAAAAGCAAAGGGTTCGTGTGATTCATGTGAATGAATATCACACGGGCCCTTTCTTCTTTGCTTAAGTCCTGTAGCAGGTCCATGCTCTCGGCGACAAACGGGTGCTTGATCTTGCTCATGTCGCGCCCGCCCAGCTCGCCGTCCTTGAAAAAGGTTGCGTCGACTAGCGCATAGTCCACGTCGCGAACAATGTCGCGAATGTCCGTCTCCCACAGCGCCCACTTGTCAATATCGGGTATGAACACGGCCGACTTGTCTGGACCATCGATCCGGTAGCCTACGGTCTCCGTGTACTCGTCGCGATGCGGCACCAGGAATGGGGTAACCGACAATCGTGAATTGAGCTCCACAGGCTGGCCGTCTGCCAGCTTCCGCAGTTCGATGTTCTCAAGACGCACCAGCTGGTCCCATGGGCCATTGCTCGACAGGTAGTGGTGCATGCGAGGCATGGCGTAGACGGGCACCGCGGATGCGCCGACGGCCTCCCGTCCGAAGTGCATGAGCCCGGTGTAATGACCCATGTGACCGTGCGTGAGAAAAACGCCGTCGAGGGAATACTCGCCGTCGGGCGCCGCGACGTGCAGGTCGTACAACTGTTCGCGCATATCCGGCGTCGCATCGAACAGGAACTTCGATTTGCTGCGCTCGTCGATAACAGCGATAGAGCTCGCCATGCGCCGCAGCGAAGGATCGTGCCAGGCACGCATGCAGTGCGGCTGGTAGCAATCCGTCTGGGGATAGCCGGCATCCTGGGCGACGCCGAGTACCACTATTGATGTGGCATCGTCTGCCACTCCGAGACCGCATGAAAGCAATGCTGCTGCCGCAGCCAGGTGAATTTTCATACCGCGATTATAGCGTTTCGGTACGCAGGTCCGGCATGTCGGCGCCCCTATCTTTTTCGTTTGTCAACGGCCTGTTGGCACATTCTTTTGGGTAGACTTGTGCGCCATGAACATCGCGCGCTTATTCATTCGCCCGCTCTACTGGCTGGCGGGCAAGGTGTTCTCCATCTGGGCACGCCCGGCGATTCAGCCGGAGATACCAACTGAACTGATCACCGACAGCGACGCCGAGGTCTGCTATGTCCTCGAGACTGGCGGCCTGGCGGATCTGCTCGCGCTCGAGCGCGCCGCGGCCACGCACGGCATGCCATCGCCAACGCAGGCGTTTGAGTTCTGCGGTCATCGCGAATACAAGCGTTTCATCGTCCTGCGTCGCATGGAGGGCTTCTGGTATCGGCGGCCGCGCAAGACGGGATCGCAGCGCCTGAAACGCCTGATCGAAGCGGCCGAAAATGGCGGCCAGGAGCTGTTGCTAATTCCCGTCGCAATCTACTGGGGCCGTTCGCCCGAGAAAGAACGCTCGCTGCTCAAGCTGCTGTTCTCCGAAAACTGGGACGTCATCGGCCGCACACGGAAGTTCTTCACGACGATCTTGCTGGGTCGAGACACGCTCCTGCGTTTCAGTCATGCATTGCCGCTGCGCGCACTCGGGGCGGAGGGGCAATCGTCTGAGATCGCGTTTCGCAAAGCATCCCGAATCCTGCGTGTGCACTTTCGCAAGCGACGTGTCGCGACGGTGGGACCCGATCTCTCGCATCGGCGCACGCTGATCAAGGAGGTGCTGCGCGCGCCGTCGGTACGCCGGGCGATCCTCGCCGAGGCCGGCGACGACTTCCGCAAGCAGGAGGTCGCCAGGCGCAAAGCGGAGAAATACGCGCTCGAAATCGCAGCGGACATCTCTTATCCGACGATTCGTGTGGCAGTGCGGGTGCTGCGCTGGTTGTGGCACCGGATCTACGATGGCATCGAACTCAATCACATGGAGAAAGTGCACGACGTAGCTCGGGACAAAGAGGTGATTTATGCGCCGTGCCACCGGAGTCATTTCGATTACTTGCTGCTCGCGTATGTGACCTACGAGGCTGGCCTGCATCTGCCGCACATCGCCGCAGGTATTAACCTGAACATGCCCGTGGTTGGCGGAATCTTGCGACGCGGTGGGGCGTTCTTCCTGCGCAGGAGCTTCAAAGGCAATCGCCTGTATGCAACCGTGTTCGATTCCTACATTCAGCAGGTATTGGGCAAGGGGTACTCGATGGAGTATTTCATCGAGGGGGGGCGCAGTCGCACCGGCCGGCTGCTGCAGCCGAAAGGCGGCATGCTCGCCATGACGGTCAATTCCTATGTCAAGAATCCGCAGCGCCCGATCGTCTTCATACCGGTCTACTTCGGCTATGAAAAGCTGATCGAAGGTGACGCCTTCATCAGCGAACTTGGCGGCGCGAAGAAACAGAAAGAAACGCTCGGCGGCCTTGTTCGGTCGATCAAGTCGTTGCGCGATCAATTTGGCAAAGTCAGTGTGAATATCGGCGAGCCGATCGAGCTCGAGCCGGTTCTCGACCGTGTGCATCCCGAATGGCGCGACTATGAATCCGAGAATGGCGAGCGGCCGACCTGGTTGGCGGGCATTGTCGATGATGTCGGGCGGCGGATCATGGAGAACATCAACGCCGCCGCAGCGGTGACGCCGATCAGCCTGTTGGCGTATGTGTTGCTCGCAACTCCCAAACAGACCATCGGTGTCGTGGAGCTGCGGCGTCAGCTGGAGATCAGTCTTGGTCTGTTACGTCGCTTTCACTATTCGGATCTCGTAACGCTGCCTGACTGGACGGCAGACAAAATCATCGAACATGGCGAGAAGCTCGATGTGATTTCGCGGAGCACGCATCCGATGGGCGAGGTCATCCACATGGAAGAGCGTACGGCTGTTCTCATGACCTATTTCCGCAACAACATTCTGCATTTGTTCGCGGTGCCGGCATCGGTCGCCTGTTGTTTCATCCAGGGACAGGAGCTCCCGCATTCGGAGCTGCAGCGCCTGATTCGACTGATCTACCCGTTCATGAAGAAGGAGCTGTGCCTCAAATGGGATATCGGGGATATCGACGACGTCACCACCGAGGCCATCGAATCGCTCCATGATCTCGGCATTCTCAGCTACGGCAAGCGCAAGAAAACGCTGGTCAGGCCGCCGGCTGGGTCGGCCAGGGCCTTTCAACTGCTGATGCTGGGCCAGTCCATGGTACCGATGCTGCAGCGCTTCTACCTCGTCGTTGCCATCCTCGTGGGCAATGGTTCCGGCAAATTGTCCCGCGCGCGGCTGGAGACCATGTGCCAACAGAGCGCGGAACGCCTCTCGATGATCTATGGATTGCATTCGCCGGATTTCTTCAACAAGACGCTGTTTCACGATTTCATCAAGATGCTGGAGAAACAGAACGTGCTTCGGCGTAACGGTGACGGCGCGATCGAGTTCGATGACGACGTCACGTCGATCGGCGCGGACGCGCGCCTGGTCCTTGGCGAGGAGATTCGCCACAGTATTCTTTCCCTGACCATGACGGGCGAGGGCGAGGAAGTAGCCTGATTTTCGCCGAAAATCGATCCGTTTCCTTGCTTTGCGGCCGATAAACGTCTAAAAATGCCTCGATGATCCACAGGTTCACACAACGTTGGGCTCGCCTCGGCAGTCGCCGGGTCAGTGCCCTGTTGCTTATGGTTTCGCTGAACCTGGCGATCCTGCCCTGCGCGATGGCGCTCGAGGTGGCAGAATCGGCACACGATTGCTGCCCCCCGGAGATCCAGCTCGAAGCCTCTGAATGCTGCGCTCTGGACGACGTCAACGTCGACACCCGCAGCGGTACGCTCAAGCCTTACGAGTCTCCGGATTTTGCAGCACTTCCCGCGATGGCACCCACGCACGACCGCGACCCGGCGTTCGCTCAGAACGTGCCGGTCGTCGAGCCGCCCGCTCCACCCGGCAATCCGCCGCCCCTTCACAAGCTCTTCTGCGTTTACCTGAGATAGCCAACTCCGCGCTGTAAACCCTTTCGGTTTTCCTCGCAGGAGTTGGAATCATGTCAGTCAGTCGCGGGCCATTGCCCGTATATATCGCATTACTCGCGTTCACAGCCACGATGCTGTGGACACCCTTCGCTATGGCACAGCAGCGTGTGCCCCTCACCATTGCCGAGGCCGAGGACCTTGTCCGGGCCGGTGAACCGGGGCAGCGGGCACTTATCGCCCGGGCCGAGGCCCGGCAGGAACAGGCGGTTGCCGCGGGCAGTTTGCCGGACCCGGTGCTGCGCGTCGGTCTCGCGAATTTCCCGATCAACGGCGGTAGCTTTTCGACCGAGGGAATGACGCAGGCTCAACTGGGGCTGCGCCAGTCGTTTCCGCGAGCACGTGCGCACGGAACGGCGCGATTCCGTGCCGAGGCGGAAAGCTTCAGCCAAAGCGCGGATGCTCGCGGCCGTGACGTGCTGGCAGCGGCGCGTATCGCATGGCTCGAGACCTACTACTCGCAACAGGCGTGGATGCTGGTCAGCGAATCGCGGCCGTTCTTTGCTGACCTGGTCACGATCACGCGCTCGATGTACTCCGTCGGTCGGAAGACCCAGTACGACGTGTTGCGTGCCGAACTCGAACTGAGCCGTCTTGACGATCGCCTGATCGAAGCGGAGCGTGCCCGGACGGAGGCACAGGCCAGACTTTCACGCTGGCTCGGACAGGACGCATATCGGCCGGTTGCCCTGAAGCTGCCTGGTTGGGACACGCCCCCGTCACTGGAAGACCTGAAGGCGGCCCTGGATGCGCATCCGTCGATAGCGGCGGCCAGGGCCGGCGTAACGGCACATCATGCCGCCGTGAAAATCGCAGAGGAAAACAAGAAGCCCGGTTGGGCGCTGGATGTCGGTTACGGCTATCGCGATGGATTCCTGCCCGACGGATCACCCCGGTCGGACTTCGTAAGCCTGTCGGTGTCCGTCGATCTGCCGTTCTTTGCCAAGAACCGGCAGGATCGCAAGCTCGCGGCCGCATTGGGAAGCCGGCGCGCAGCCGTTGCATCGGAAGCGGAGCTCGTGGCGCGCCTGGCGAGCGAGCTGGATGCCGAATATGCGCGCTGGACCGACCTGACACGCAGGCTCGGACTCTACGAAACGCAAATCCTCGATCAGTCGAAAGGGCAGGCCCAGGCCGCGCTGCTCGCCTACCAAAGCGATACCGGAGACTTCTCCGATGTCATGCGCGGCTATATCGACGATCTGAATACACGCATTGAACACGTTCGGCTGCAGGTCCAACGCGCACAGAGTTATGCGGCGCTGGCGAACCTCGGAGGGCTGGAATAATGAACACAAGAATTATGGTTATCGCCGCTATTGCTGCGGCGCTCGCAATTGGCGTACTGCTTGGGCGTGTGTGGACTCCCGAGCAGGGCAGTGGCTCGGCTGAGGAAGCCGGCCCCGAGATTCTCTACTGGGTAGCCCCGATGGACCCGAACTATCGGCGTGACGAGCCGGGCAAGTCACCAATGGGCATGGACCTCGTCCCTGTGTACGCGGGCGACGAAGCGGCGGGCAGCGGAGTCGTCGCGATTGACCCGACGCTGCTCAACAACCTGGGTGTAAGAACGGCCCTGGCCGAGCGAGGTACCTTGCCGCGCAAGATAGAAACAGTCGGCTACATCGGCTACGACGAAGATACCCTGCAGCATGTGCACACGCGCGTTGACGGCTGGATCGAGAAACTCGCGACCACCGCGACGGGTGACCCTGTGACCAAGGGGCAGCTGCTGTTCGAGTTGTATTCGCCAACGCTGGTGAACGCGCAGCAGGAATACCTGGCCGCGCTTGCCAGCAACAATGCCGTGCTGCGCAACGCATCACGCGATCGCCTCACCGCACTCGGCGTGACAGATGTAGAAATTCGGCGCTTGGAGAAGGAGCGTAAAGCAAGCCAGCGCGTACGCGTCTATGCGCAGTCGGACGGTGTGATTGCGCACCTCGGCGTACGGGAAGGTATCTTCGTAACGCCTGCGACAGAAGTCATGTCGGTGGCGCGACTCGATCGCGTATGGGTGCTGGCCGAAGTGTTCGAGCGGCAATCCGCATGGGTGGAGCCGGGCCAGGAGGCGACCGTGGAGCTGGACTACCTGCCGGGCAAGCGCCTGAGTGGCACGGTTGACTACGTGTACCCGGAACTCGATCCGAGAACGCGGACGCTCAAAGTTCGACTCCGCTTTGACAACGAAGGCGAGACTCTGCGCCCTAATATGTTTGCGCGCGTCGTCATCGATGGTTCTGTGATCGACAACATCGTGCACGTGCCTCGCGAGGCGATTATCCGCGGCGGCTCGTCGAGTCGTGTTGTTGTCGACCTCGGTGACGGCCGGTTCCAGTCGCGCGAAATACTCATCGGTATCGAATCCGGCGATCGTGTCGCAATACGCCGGGGGCTGGAGGAGGGCGAGCGCGTCGTTACCTCGGCGCAGTTCCTGATTGATTCCGAATCGAATATCGATGTCGCGCTCGAGCGCATGGAGAGCATGCAATGATCGCCGCGCTCATCCGCTGGTCTGTTGCGAACCGCGTCCTGGTCCTGATTGCGGCGCTTATCGTTGCCGGTGTTGGCATATGGTCGGTCAAGGAAACGCCGGTCGATGCCCTGCCGGATTTGTCGGACGTGCAGGTCATCATCAAGACGTCATACCCCGGGCAAGCACCGCAGGTCGTCGAAGACCAGGTGACGTACCCGTTGACGACGGCGATGTTGTCGGTCCCGAAGGCGGTCACGGTGCGCGGCTATTCGTTCTTCGGGGATTCCTATGTCTACGTGATTTTCGAAGATGGCACCGATCTTTACTGGGCGAGGTCGCGAGTCCTTGAGTACCTGAACCAGGTATCGGCGAGTCTGCCGGCCGCGGCGAGTTCGTCGCTTGGGCCCGATGCGACGGGCGTTGGCTGGGTGTACGAGTACGCGCTCGTGGACCGCAGCGGGCAGCACGATCTCGCTCAGCTTCGCAGCCTGCAGGACTGGTTTCTCAAGTATGAATTGCAGACCGTACCGGGCGTTGCCGAAGTCGCCACGATCGGCGGCATGGTTCGCCAGTACCAGGTGGTCGTGGATCCGGACAAGCTGCGTGCGTTTGGTGTGACGCTGGCGACGCTCAAACAGGCGATTCAGCAAGGTAACCAGGAGACCGGCGGCTCGGTCATCGAAATGGGCGAAGCCGAGTATATGGTTCGGGCGACGGGATACCTGCAGGGAATCGATGACCTGGCAGCGATTCCGCTGGGCGTCAACGAGCAGGGTACGCCGCTGTTGCTGTCCGACGTCGCCGAGATTCGTATCGGCCCGCAAATGCGACGCGGCATTGCAGATCTCGACGGTGAAGGTGAGGTCGTCGGCGCCGTTGTGGTCATGCGCTGGGGCGAAAATGCTTCGGCGACGATCAGCGCCGTGAAAGAGCGACTGGCAGAGCTCGAAATCAGCCTGCCGGAGGGTGTAGAGATCGTCGTTACTTACGATCGCTCCGCGCTGATCGAGCGGTCGGTCGATACGCTCAAGAACACGCTGGTCAAGGAGATGCTCATGGTCGCGCTGGTCTGCGCGATCTTCCTGTTTCATCTGCGGTCGTCTGCTGTAATCGTGCTGAGTTTGCCACTCGGTGTGCTAGTCGCCTTCATCATCATGCGGGCGCAGGGGATCAACGCGAACATCATGTCGCTTGGTGGCATCGCCATCGCGATCGGTGCCATGGTCGACTCGGCGATTGTCATGATCGAAAACGTGCACAAGCACATCGAGAAGGAGGCGCTGACCAGCGAGAACCGCTGGAAGATCATGGCGGATGCAGCCGCTGAAGTCGGCACGCCGCTGTTTTTCTCACTGCTTATCATCACGATGAGTTTCCTGCCGGTTTTCACGCTCGAAGCGCAGGAAGGGCGCCTGTTCGCACCGCTGGCCTTCACGAAGACCTATGCGATGGCGGCCGCGGCCTGCCTGTCAATTACGCTGGTGCCCGTACTCATGGGTTACTTCATTCGCGGCAAGGTCATCCACGAAGGCAAGAACCCGGTGAATCGTGGCTTGATCGCGGCTTACCGGCCTGTGATCAGCGCCGTTATTCGCTCACCGCGAGCAACCCTGGTCCTTGCCGCAATCATTCTGGTTATCGGCTTATGGCCTGCGACGCGTCTGGGCTCCGAGTTCATGCCACCGCTCGACGAAGGTGACCTGATGTACATGCCGACGACGTACCCGGGCGTGTCGATCGACAAGGCGCGGGAGATTCTGCAGCACACCGACAAGATGATTAAGAAAGTGCCCGAGGTGAAGCGGGTCTTCGGCAAAATCGGTCGTGCGGAGACGGCGACAGATCCAGCGCCGTTGACGATGATAGAAACCGTCATCCAGCTCAAACCGCGCAGTGAATGGCGCGCAGGCATGACGCCTGAACGACTCAGAGCGGAACTGGACAAGTCCGTGCAATACACGGGCCTGACGAACGCCTGGGTGATGCCGATCAAGACGCGGATCGATATGCTCGCGACCGGGATCAAGACGCCAGTTGGCATCAAGGTCGCCGGTCCGGATCTCAATGTCATCGAGAGCATCGACAAGCGGCTTGAGCAGGTCCTTGAGACGGTTCCTGGCACAGTCTCGGTGTATTCGGAGCGTGTCGTGGGTGGGCGCTACGTGGACGTGGACATCGATCGTGAACGTGCCTCGCGATTCGGACTAAATATCAACGACGTGCAGGACATCATTCGTTCGGCTGTCGGCGGCATGAACGTCACACAAACTGTCGAAGGGCTGGAACGATACCCGGTCAATGTGCGGTATCCGCAGCGCGTACGCGACTCCGTGCAGCAACTGCGATTGCTGCCTATTGTCACGCCGGCGGGAGCGCGTATTGCGCTGGCCGACGTTGCCGATGTGAGAGTGGTCGACGGCCCGCCCGTGATCAAGAGCGAGAATGCGCGACTGAACGGCTGGACCTACGTTGATATCGCGGACCGTGATCTGGGTTCTTACGTTGCAGAAGCACAGCAGGTTGTGGCTGATTCGATTGAGTTGCCACCCGGTTACTCACTTGCGTGGTCGGGACAGTATGAGTACATGGTGCGGGCCCAGGAGCGACTGGCGGTGGTTGGGCCCATAACGCTGGCGGTTATCCTGCTGCTGTTGTTCATTAACTTTGGCCGTTTCACCGAAGTTGCGATCATCATGGGAACGCTGCCAATGGCGCTGATCGGCGGTCTCTGGCTTCTCTACCTGCTCGGGTACGATCTATCGGTCGCTGTCGGCGTCGGCTTTATCGCGCTTGCGGGTGTCGCCGTAGAGATCGGCGTCATCATGCTCGTGTACCTGAACCAGGCACTGGAGCGACGAACAATCGCGACGCAAGCCGATGTTCGAGATGCGGTTATCGAGGGCGCGCTGCTGCGCATACGCCCGGTCATCATGACCGTTGCTGCGACGATTGGTGGCTTGTTGCCGATCATGTTCGGTAGTGGCACAGGCTCCGAAGTCATGCGTCGCATTGCCGCACCGATGGTCGGCGGAATGGTCAGTGCGACGTTGCTAACCCTGGTCGTGATACCGGCACTGTTCGTGCTCTGGCAGCAGCGACGCTATGCGCTGACGGCCGGATGACGCAACGTCTTGGTTGCCAAAAGCCCCGGCCGAAGCCGGGGCATTGTGTCTTTCGTCGGTACCTGGCTAGTACGGAAGATCGACGTTGGCGCGATAGCCGTAGAATTCACCCATAGGAATGATGAATTCCGGCTCGCCGTGGAACGGGCTTACCCACGGCCGGAAGACTTTCATTACGGCCGTGACGCGCTGATACCGGCAGTTATCGAAGACCTCGGTTTCGCCGCTGACCTTGGCGATGTAGACCGGGTTTTCGAACTCGTCGAAAGCAAGACCCATGAACGTGTAGGCGAACCTGCTCTTGCCAACGCGTTTCCAGTTACCGCGCAGACCGCCAATGGAAACTGCGGATGCGAAAGGTTCTACACCCTGAAGCTCAGGAATGTCCGGAAACGACGGATCAAACGTTGGGAACTCGAAATTATTGGTGCCCATCTTCTCGGAATTGCCCGTCACGGTTACCGAGTATCCCGTCAACCGCGTGTCACCGGGTGCAAAAACCCCGAACCAGGTGCCGAGGTTCGAGCAGCCTTTCTCATTGTCTTCTGCGAGCGCGATGCCAGGAACCGAAAATCCCAGCAGCAGGAAGCCGAGCAATACGCCACGAAAAACGTGAGTGCGCATGTTTACCTCCGGGCCGCATATGCGGCTCTGCTGGAGCCTCAATGATCTGAACGATTACCCGGCGGCGGCTATCCAGCGCCTTTTTACCTGTTCAGTGAGGTCGCCCTTCGGCAGGTAAGGCTCCGCAGCCGACCTCTGGGCGGGCGCGGAATTGGCCGCATGGACTGCCGTTGCCTTGCCGTGATGGCAGGCATCGTACAAGGCATGGGCTGCCGTCCGATACGGCCGCGCCTACGCCGGGCGAGCATAAATTACAGACCGGCCAGGATGCTGACAATCCGGGACACATACTATTGACACAATTCCGGACCAACACGGTTTTGATAAACGCCTTTTGGCCGAAACCCGCCGCTGCAATTTCCTGGGCTACAATGACGGCACTATGGTGCGACCTCGCAATCTTCTCGCCCTTCTATTGGCAGCGCTTGTCAGCTCGGGATGCGTCACGAGGGAAGGGATTGGCGTGGGATCGGATCCATATATTA
>SHLT01000169.1 GCA_004282875.1 Chromatiales bacterium
CAGCAGGCTCTTCAGCCGGTGCCTCTTCAACGGCAGGCTTCTCAGCCGCGGCTTTCTCTGCTTCAGCACGTTGTGCCGCCTCGGCAGCTGCCTTGGCTTCACGACGTTGCTGCGCTTCCTTCTCCTTGGCCTTCTCTTCCGCCACGGCAACGGCCATGGGCGAGGCTTCAGTAACCGCCTCGTCGCGGGAGAGCACCATGTGGCGCAGCACGGCATCGTTGAACTTGAATGCAGTCTTGATCTCGGTAATCACCTCGAACGGGCATTCGATATTCAGCAATGCATAATGGGCTTTATGAATCTTGTTGATCGGGTGCGCCAGCTGGCGACGGCCCCAATCCTCTGAGCGGTGAATCTGACCGCCTGCTTCGGTCACCATGCCCTGGTATTTTTCCACCATGGCAGGAACCTGCTCGCTCTGGTCCGGATGGACCAGAAACACAATTTCGTAGTGTCTCATTGTTGTCCCTTATGGATGAAATCGCCTGGGTTATTCCAGGGATTACAGCTGCCCGGCTTTCCGGTGCAGCAAGGTGATTCCCGGCCTTATGGACGGGGACGCGAATCCTACCCAAGCCTCGGCCCTATTACAAGGACCGTTGACGGACGATTTCGTACAGGCAGATGCCGGTCGCGACCGAAACATTGAGGCTGGAGACCGCGCCCTGCATGGGCAGGCTGACCAGCGTATCGCAGCGGCTCGCGATCGCCTTGCCCAGCCCGGTGTGCTCCCGCCCCATAACCAGCGCTACAGAGCCCGCCAGATCGGCCTGGTAGAGGCTGGAATCCGCCTTGTCGCTGGTACCCACGCGTTGCACGCCATAGTCTCCGAGCCAGACCAGCACCTTGCCCAGGTTGGCAACCGGCACGAATGGGAGCTGTTCGGCCGCTCCCGCCGCGACTTTGCTGACGGTGGGCCCCAGGCCTGCTGCGCCGTGGCGTGGCACGATCACAGCATCCACGCCTGCTGCATCGGCTGTGCGCATACAGGCCCCCAGGTTGTGCGGGTCCTGGACGCCATCTAGCAACAGCAGAAGCAGCGACCTGCCCTCCTGCAGCCGTTCCTCAACCAGGGTGCGCAGACCCGCCTCGTCCATAATTGTGCTACGCCGGACTTCGGCCACCACGCCCTGGTGGCGCGATTCACCGCTGATCTGGGTCAGCCGGGCGCGGTTGGCCGGTTGAATCTCAATCCCGGCCTGGCGCGCCGCCTTGATAATGGCCTCGACCCGGGGATTGGCTGTCTGGTATTCGGCATAAATTTGGCGGATTTCAGCCGATTCCGCAGCCATCAGCTGCTCCACAGCCCTGAGGCCCGCAATGTACTGCGACTTGCTCATACTTTTTGCCTCATCGGCGTTGCTTGTCCGCAAGCTGGAAATCGATGCGCCGGGTCTCCATATCGACGCGATTCACCTGGACCCGCATGGCATCACCGAGCCGGTACTTGCGTCCCGTGCGCTCACCAACGAGGCTCTGGGAACCGGCATCGTATTGATAGTAGTCATTCTTCAAGCTGGTCACGTGCACGAGACCGTCGACCATCAGCTCCGTAATCTGGACGAACACGCCGAAATTCGTAACTCCAGTCACGACACCATCGAACACATCGCCAAGATGCTGTTCCATGTACTGGCACTTCAGCCATGCTTCGACTTCACGGGTTGCGTCCTCAGCGCGTTTCTCATGCGCCGAGGTGATCGTACCCAGCCGTTCCATGTCTCGCCCGCTATAGTCGTACTTGCCAGGTTTGCCGCCGCGTACGATGTGCCGGATCGCGCGATGAACAAGGAGATCGGGGTAACGCCGAATCGGTGATGTGAAGTGCGCATAGGACTCCAGCGCGAGACCGAAATGCCCGATGTTCGTCGGCGAGTATTCAGCATGGGTCAGCGAACGCAGCATCGTCATCATGATTGCGTTCGCATCCGGGCGGTCTGCAGTCTGCCGAATGATCTTTGTGAAATCGCGCGGCTGGACATGGTCCGGGTGGGCAACTTTCAAACCCAGCGACACCAGGTACAGACGCAGCTCGTCAAAGCGGTCAGGGTCCGGCTTCGGGTGCACCCGGTACAGACCCGGTATGCGATGGCGTTTCAGGAACTTCGCCGCCTGCACGTTCGCGGCGATCATGCATTCCTCGATCAGGCGATGTGCGTCGTTGCGCGGCACGACCTCGATGCGGTCGATCTCACCGTCGTCGTTTAGTACAAACTTGGTCTGCGGCAGATCGATTTCGATGGCGCCGCGACGGCCACGTGCTTTGGCAAACGCTTTGTACAATGTATGCAACTCACGAATGCTTCCATGCAGCGCTTTGGGTACCGTCGATTTCGACTTGCCTGCGAGCAGGTCATTGACCTGGCTGTAGGTTAGCCGCGCTTTGGATCGCATAACACCTTCGAAGAACGTCGAGCGCGTCACTTTGCCCTCGCTGTTCACGTGCATCTCGCACACCATACAAAGGCGGTCGACCTTTGGGTTCAGCGAACACAATCCGTTCGACAGAATCTCGGGGAGCATCGGCACGACGCGATCCGGGAAATAGACCGACGTGCCACGGCGAGTGGCTTCCTTATCGAGCCCGGAACCAACCTCAACGTAGTGAGAGACATCGGCGATCGCAACCAGGACTCGCCAGCCATTGCTGGAACGTTCGCAGAAGACCGCATCGTCAAAATCACGCGCATCGGCGCCATCAATCGTAACGAGGTCGACACTTCTTAGATCGGTTCTGCCCTGCTTTGCCTTGGCTGGCACCGAACCGCCGTATTTCTCAATCTCATTGAGAACCGTCTTCGGCCACTTAAAAGGAATGGCGTTCGAGTGAATCGCGATATCTGTCGCGATGCCCTTTTCACCGGGCGTACCGATGATTTCGACGATACGACCCGTGGACTGCTCTACCTGGGTCGGATAGTCGAGAATCTCGACGACGACCATCTGGCCGTGCTGCGCCCCGCCCGCCTCGCCTTTCGCGATCAGGATACGGTGGGAGATCTTCGGGTTATCGGGAATGACCAGGCCGATCCCACGCTCCCGAATAAACTGGCCTGCCGTCTCGCGCGTACCGCGCTCAAGAACGTCGACCAGTTCACCTTCGGCCCTCCCCCTCCGGTCCATTCCGGTGACCCGAATCGCCACACGGTCGCCATGGAACAGCGATCGCATCTCACGAGCCGACAGATACACATCATCAGGCTCACCGTCATCGCGAATGACGAACCCGAATCCGTCTCGATGGCCGCTGACTGTGCCGGTAACCAGGTCGAGCTTCGCCGTCAGGCAGTATTCGCCTCGGCGATTCTCCAGGATCTGGCCCGACCGCACCATCGCATAGAGCTTGTCTACCAGAGCCGACCGCATGCGCTGGCCCTTGAGTCCGAACGCCTTGAGTATGGCGTCGGCCTTGAGCGGCTTGCCCGCCTCGGTCAGAAAATCGATCAGATCATTGGCGCTCGGGATTGGGTGCTTGTAAGGCTTGCGCTGGCGCGGTTTCTTCGTCTTCCTGGGGTTTCGGGGCAAGTGCTGCGACTCCGCTGTTTGGTGTGAAATGTTGATTGACAGGCGGCCGCTGTTTTCTTACAGTGCGCCACCCGCAGAGCTGCGATTGTACGCGGTTCTTACCTGCCCCGGTGGTGGAATTGGCAGAGGCGCCGGTTGATGATGCGTGCGGGGCTTTGAAACTCGTGATGAAAATCTACCTGAGAATCACGTAGTTACATCGCCAAGTCGACCACGGGTTATACGACTGTTATGGTTTTTGTCGTATATCCGGTTTGGCAAGTCGTTTGACGACCTGAAAAGGTCCGGTGTGCCCAGATGGCGGAATTGGTAGACGCGCCAGCTTCAGGTGCTGGTCTACGTAAGTAGGTGGGAGTTCAAGTCTCCCTCTGGGCACCATTCAAACCGCACGCGCTTGTCGCGCCTTCCTTGCCTTCCTTGCCTTCCTCCCGCGCGCCGTCCCAGGCGAGCGATGCCCCTTGCCCGCCATCAGGCTGGCCGATAAGCCTCTGTACGATTTCTGCCGCCGGCCTTGGCCTTATAGAGCGCCTCATCTGCTGATTGGAATGCAAGCTCGATGTCCGCCCCAAACATCTCGGCAACGCCGATGCTGCACGTGACTGGCCGTTCGCTCAGGAAGGCATGAGCGGCAATCTGCTTGCGCAGCACCTCGGCGAACATGTAGGCCTGATCGGTCGTCGTATTATCGCAGACGACCAGGAACTCCTCTCCACCCCAGCGGGCAATGAAATCCGAATTACGCTTACGTCGAGAAATCACGTCGACAAGCTCCTTCAAGATTCGATCCCCTTCTGCGTGACCGTAGTCGTCATTGATCACCTTGAAGTGATCGATATCCAGAAGCAAGATCGAAAAAGGCTGCTCATTGTCGAAGTATGTCCGGATGGAATTCTCCAGCACCCCGTTAACCCCGTTGCGGTTCAATGCGCCCGTCAACTCGTCGCGCATTGCCATCTTCTCGTATTTTTTGCTCTCACTGCCCAGCTTGCGGTTCAATTTCGCAAGTTGCGCCGCTTCTTGCCGTTTCTTCCGCAATTTGCGTTTGAGAATCACTGCGCCCGTCATCAGGTAGACGATAAGCCAGGATATCCACACCCAGACGAGCAGCCGGTAGAGCTGTATGACTGTCAGCCATTTGCCGCGAAATTCCGCTCGATACAATGTAATGCTGGTG
>SHLT01000170.1 GCA_004282875.1 Chromatiales bacterium
GATCAGGCGCTCGATGGCGACCGACACGGTCCTGTCCATCTTTGCGCTTACGACGCGACCGTTTACGGTGCGCTGAACCTTCTTTTCTTCACTCATTTGTCTTCACCCGCTTTGCGCGAAAGCTCAACCAGAACCGTCTTCACGCGCGCGATATCTCTCTTTACACGGCCGTGCTCGTGATTGTGGGGATGTTCGCCGGTAGCAGCCTGCATACGCAGATTGAACTGCTCACGACGCAGCGCGACGAGTTCCTCGTTGAGTTCATCGACCGACCTGGCTCTAAGATCTGCTGCCTTCATCACATCACCTGCCGTGCTACAAACTTGGTGCCGAAGGGCAGCTTTGCAGCGGCCAGGCGGAACGCTTCGCGCGCCACCTCTTCAGTCACACCTTCCATTTCATAAAGGACGCGGCCCGGCTGAATCTGGCAAACCCAGTACTCAACGTTGCCCTTACCCTTACCCTGACGTACCTCAAGCGGCTTGGTCGTGATCGGCTTGTCGGGGAAAACCCGAATCCAGATCTTGCCGCCACGCTTGATGTGACGCGTCATTGCACGACGTGCTGCTTCGATCTGACGCGCAGTCAGACGTCCGCGGCCGGTCGCCTTGAGGGCGTACTCGCCGAATGACACGCTGCTTCCGCGATGTGCCAGGCCGCGGTTGCGACCCTTCATCTGCTTACGGAATTTTGTTCGTTTGGGCTGTAACATCTATCTATTCCTTACGAACGCGCGCCGGCCGCTGCTTCTGCAGGCTCTGCCGGAACCGCTTCGGGCTTCTCAAACACTTCGCCCTTGAAAATCCATACCTTCACGCCGATCACACCGTACGTCGTGTGAGCCTCGGCCGTGCCGTAATCGATATCCGCGCGCAAAGTGTGCAGCGGAACCCGACCTTCGCGGTACCACTCCGAACGTGCGATTTCAGCACCGTTCAGGCGGCCACCGACTTTCACCTTGATGCCTTCGGCACCAACGCGCATCGTGTTCGTGACGGCGCGCTTCATGGCGCGACGGAACATGACGCGGCGCTCGAGCTGCTGGGCGATGCCTTCGGCAACCAGCTGTGCATCGAGCTCGGGCTTGCGGACCTCGTTGATGTTGATACGGACATCCTGGATGGCCATACCGATCATTTTCGAAACCTCCATACGGAGCTTCTCGATGTCCTCGCCCTTCTTGCCAATCACGATGCCCGGACGAGCCGTGTGAATCGTGATGTTGCATTTCTTCGCCGGACGTTCGATGCCAATACGGCTAACCGAGGCGTCCTTGAGCTTCTTCTTGATGTACACACGAATCTCGTGGTCCATGCGAATGTGCTCGGGGAACGTCTTCGAATCGGCATACCACTTGGAAGCCCAATCCTTGACGATGCCAAGGCGAATGCCTGTTGGATGTACTTTCTGACCCATTACTCGTCGCCTACCTTGATCGTGATGTGGCTATTCCGCTTAATGATGCGTGCGCCACGACCTTTTGCACGTGCGCGGTACCGGCGAAACGTCGGTGCCTCGTTGACTTCAATGGTCGCGACTTTCAATTCATCGATATCTGCACCGTGATTGTGCTCAGCATTAGCCACGGCCGACTCCAAAACCTTCTTTACGATGCGTGCGCTCTTCTTCGGCGAAAACGTCAGGGTGCGCAGGGCCTCGTCAACAGACTTGCCACGGATGACGTCTGCCACCAGGCGGCATTTCTGCGGCGAGATACGTGCGTATCTGAGTGTTGCTGCAACATTCATGATCCGGCTCCCTTACTTCGTCTTCCGATCACCGGAGTGACCGCGGAACGTGCGGGTCTGCGCAAACTCACCGAGCTTGTGACCGACCATGTTTTCGGAAATCAGAACCGGTACGTGCTGGCGTCCGTTGTGGACGGCAATGGTCAGTCCGACCATATCCGGCAGTACCATCGAGCGACGCGACCAGGTCTTGATCGGGCGACGATCGTTCTTCTTAGCGGCTTCGGCCACCTTCTTCGCCAGGTGCTCATCGACGAATGGGCCTTTTCTTACACTACGCGGCATCTTCGAAATCCTTAATTAGCGCTTCTTGTTGCGACGGCGAACAATCATGCTGTCCGTACGCTTGTTGGAGCGCGTCTTCGCGCCCTTGGTCGGCGTGCCCCACGGGCTGACCGGGTGGCGACCACCCGACGTCCGGCCTTCACCACCGCCGTGCGGGTGATCAACCGGGTTCATGGCAACACCACGAACCGTCGGACGTACACCTCTCCAGCGCTTTGCGCCGGCCTTGCCGAGCTTGCGCAGGTTATGTTCGCCGTGACCAACTTCGCCCACCGTTGCACGGCAGTCGATGTGAATTCTGCGCATTTCGCCGGAGCGCAAACGCAGCGTGGCGTACGCACCCTCGCGAGCAGCGAGCTGAGCCGAAGCGCCTGCCGAACGGACCAGCTGGCCGCCCTTGCCCGGCTTCATCTCAACGTTGTGAATCGTCGTACCAACGGGGATCGCACGAATCGGCAGGGCATTGCCCGGCTTGATTGGCGCATCCTCGCCACTGATGATCGGGTTGCCGGCACGCAGGCCTTTCGGCGCCAGAATGTAGCGACGCTCGCCATCGGCGTACTTAATCAGCGCAATGTGGGCGCTGCGATTCGGATCGTACTCGAGGCGCTCAACGACGCCCTGAATACCGTCCTTGTTGCGCTTGAAGTCAATGATGCGATAGCGCTGCTTGTGACCGCCACCCTGGTGACGAACCGTAATGCGGCCGTTGTTGTTGCGACCACCCTTCGACGTTTTCTTGTCGAGCAGCGGCGCGTACGGCTTGCCCTTGTGCAGCTCCGGCGTCTTGACAGCAACGACGAAACGGCGTCCAGCAGATGTCGGTTTGGCTTTATGCAGTGACATGATCTTCTAACCCTTATTCGCCGCCGAAGAACTCTTCGAGGTTACTGCCCTCGGCGAGCCTCACGTATGCTTTCTTCCAGTTATTGCGACGACCCTTGGTCTGCTGGAAGCGCTTGTTCTTACCCTTGACGTTAACGGTCTTTACGGACTCGACCTCAACCTCGAATAGCAACGTGACCGCCTGGGCGATCTCTTTCTTGCTCGCGTCAGTACGAACTTTCAGGACAACCTGGTTTTTCTCCGCCGCGAAATGCGCCTTTTCCGACAGGTGCGGGCCGCGAATGACCGTCATCAGTCTTTCCTGGTGGGAAGCTAAGCTCATGACAGGCGCTCCTCAATAAGCTTCAGCGCCGGCAGCGTCACCAGCACCTTTTCGAAGCGAATCAAAACAACCGGGTCCATCGAGGCTACATCGCAGATACCGACATCCGGCAGGTTGCGAGCGGCCAGGAACACGTTCTCGTCAAATGCCTCGTTCAGGATCAAAACGTTATCCAGATCGAGTTCTTTCAGTTTCGTCGCGAGCAGCTTGGTCTTCGGTGCCTCGAGCGTCAGCTCCTTGACGATGACCAGGCGATCCTGACGGACCAGCTCGGACAGCATCGACCGCAGCGCGGCACGATACATTTTCTTGTTGACCTTCTGGTCGTAAGAACGCGGCTGCGCAGCAAATGTCCGGCCGCCGCCAACCCAGATTGGGCTGCGGATCGTGCCGGCACGGGCGCGGCCCGTACCCTTCTGGCGCCAGGGCTTGGCGCCGCCGCCGCGAACAGCAGCGCGGTTCTTCTGGGCCTTCGTGCCTGCACGGCTGCCGGCGAGGTACGCCGTAACAACCTGGTGCACGAGCGCTTCGTTGTAGTCCACGCCGAACGCAGCCTCTGCTACGTCAACGGAACCCTTGTCCTGAAGTTTGAGTTTCATTATCGGCGCCCCTTATCGCTTGGCCTTGATCGCGGGGCGGACAATAACCCTGCCGCCTGCGTGACCCGGGACAGCGCCCTTGATCAAAAGAACATTGCGCTCCGCATCGACACGCACAACCTCGAGGTTCTGCACGGTGCGGCGGACGTTACCCATGTGACCGGACATTTTCTTGCCCTTGAAAACGCGACCCGGCGTCTGGTTCTGACCAATCGAGCCCGGGGCGCGATGCGCCAGCGAGTTACCGTGCGTTGCGTCCTGCATGCTGAAGTTATGGCGCTTGACGGTGCCGGCGAAGCCTTTACCGATCGAGGTGCCAATAACGTCAACCTTCTGGCCTTCAGCAAACAGGTCGACACGTATTTCCGTGCCAATCTCGAAGTCACCCTCATCGCTGTCAGAAAGGTGGAATTCGGACATTAGGTCGCCGGCTTCTACCTTTGCTGCAGCAAAGTGGCCAGCTGCAGGCTTACTCACCCGGGACGCTTTACGGCTGCCCGCTGCAACTCGCAGCGCACGATAGCCGTCGGTCTCCACGGTTTTCACCTGTGTGATTCGGTTTGGTTGTGCCTCGATCACGGTGACCGGAATTGAAATTCCGTCGTCCGTGAAGACACGTGTCATGCCGCATTTGCGGCCAACAAGACCCATCGTCATGCTTAAAACCTCTCACCGACTTCAATTGGTCAGCGTCAATCTCTAAATTCAGTTCTCACCACGGCCACTTCGATTGGCGACCGCTGTCTGTTTCACGAATCCTTCAGACACGCGAAAGGGCCAGCCATCGCTGAGAGCTCCGCTCTCTATGCTCTGGGGCTGACCCTAAGCTCCGTACCGGTCATTCAGCCGGTGCGGCGGTTC
>SHLT01000077.1 GCA_004282875.1 Chromatiales bacterium
CACAGCGAGCCGTCCTGCTATAGCTGCCATGGCCCCGAGTGGAAAGAAGATGCACCTGACGGCATCACCGTCGTCTACATTGAGGAGGCGACTTTCAAGGACAAGGATGACAAGGACGGCAAACTCGATGTCGAAGGTGAAGTCGAAGGCCTCGACTACAAGTCGACTGTTACGCTGATTAATGGCGTAACCGAAGTCGTTTTGGCAACGGAAGAAGTCGACAAGGACGGTGAATTCGAATTCGAATTCAAGCTGGACGGAATACCCCCGTGCACCGTTGCCGTCATTGCCGATGGCACGAAGAGTTTTGCCGTGCCGGTGTTGGATGACAAAACAGACGAGCCGCTCGAGACCTGTGAGGGCGAACCCATTGACCTTACGCTCTATCCCGGCGGCACCTACAACGTTTTCCACGCGACGGCCGGCAACAAGGTGCTGGTCGCCTGGCCAGGCCGTTTCTGCAAACAGGGCCAACCGGCGTACTCGTTCGCCTATGACGCCGATCCCGACGAGGATCCGGCCGATCCCAATGTCGTCAAGCGCAATGCGATTGCCGAGTACCTGAACATCGACGTCGAGTACGACCTGTACCTGACCGACCTGTTCGAGGTCGCCGGCTCGCAAGGTTCCATCGATTTCGCCGACGAGGGCTATCCGCAGGCCGGCGAAGTTCCGTTCGGTTGCGTATGGACGGCGCGCGGCGTGCTGCTGCCTGGCGACGACCCGAGGACCGGAGAACTGGAATCCTCGCACATGGTGTGGACCAAGCCGGAGCGGCTGACGTCCGGCCGCCGTGATCCCAACCGCATCGAAGTCAAAGGTGTGCAGGGAGCCGGCTTCGTCATTACCTGGCAGGAAGACCCCGACGGGCTGCGGCCCGGCCAGGGCCTTGGCCCGGGTGAAGGCTGGAGCGGTGCGGTCGCGCACGACAAGACCGATGTCTGGTACTCGTTCATTCCGTGGGCGCACTTCGACACCGTCGAGATGGAAGATACGACGGGCGATGGTATTCCTGATCCCATCAACATTGTCGACCACGACCTCCTGCTCAGCGGCAGGCCGCAAGTGTATGTCCCAATGGCAATGCCCATGCGCCTGACCAACAATGACAAGTGCAACGCTGAGTATTTCGACCCGGGAATCACCGATGCAACGGACGCGAAATATTTCAGCTACTGTAACTACGAAGTTGCCGCGGACTACGGCCTGCAGAACTTCTGCCAGGACACGGTCGAGGTTCCGCAGGGTCAGGACGGCTCCGTGGGATTGATCTGCGTCAATGATGACGGTCTGCCGAATATCGCCAACACGGCGTCGACGCGACCGCGCACATCGCTGCAGGGCTATGACTCGGATGGCGACCTTGCCATCGACAGTGCCTGGGTGATCGTGGCGGCCGAAGAGTCCAAGGGTCTCGGGCGATACGCCTTCCTGCCGGGTGGCACACCCTGCGAAGACGTGAAACCCGACGATCCGGCATACGACCCGGATTGCGGCGCCGACATTGGTAAGAACCAGTGGTACTTCAGTTTCGACATGGGTGAGCCCCGGACGCTGGACACCGCTTTCCATCCAAACGGACTGGTGCAGAACCTGGTCAAGCAGGGCAACCTGCTCAACCAGCCTGAGTCCGACTACAGGACTGGCGAGTTCTACCCGGTACTCAACACGTCGCTGATGTGGGATTTCGGTACCTACAATTACGATCTGTATGACACTGAAATCGCACGTCGCTCGAGTCTGCTCGTGCAGCCGATTGGAAAGGCGTTGAACAGCACCAGCGGGATCCTCGCTACACCGTCCTGGAAGCAGGGCGTGATGCGGCAGGGCGGTCCCGCCGACACCATGCTGCGGCGAATCGTGATGCCGGCTGGCTATGTCGACGGTATCGACAACAATCCTTACGCGTTCACGAACATGGCGTGTGAAGCGGTAGGCGGTTCTGGCGGCTGGATTTTGACGAACGACGAAAACCCGTATTATCCCGATGGGATCTGTCTTGCACCGGCGACCAACCTTTCCGGTGTCGTGCCGGATACCTGCAGGGATGACGACACGGGTGTTGAAACAGCGTGCCCGACCGTGACGTTCGGCGCATCGACTTTCGGTGTCGGTGACACCAACCCGATCCTACAGGGCTACCTGCAGGGTGAGGGCAACAAGACGCGTGTACTCACCTGGCATCAATGCCCGTCCGATGGCGCAGCGCTGGATACCAGCGAGCTCGAGGGTGGCTACTTTGACTGCGACACGGATAGTCGTACGGATCCGTTTGTTAACCTGAAGGACCAGAGCTGGTACAACCCGCTCGATGTCTCCAAGGGCCATCGCGGCTTCATCGACGGCGACTTCGTGATGTTCCTGTATGCCTGGTCGCCGAACTGGCGCCTCAACGCCAAGGGCAATGACCGCTACGACCTTTACGTGCGGCGTTCCTTCGACGGCGGGCAGACCTGGCAGACCACGCCAAGCACGTTCACGGCCAGTGACAACCAGAGCTATACAGGTGACGGCACGGTGACCTGCGAGACGTACCGGTCTACGGTCACGGGCACGTCCGGCGCTCTTGAGCCGCACGTTTGCTACGACTACGCGGCGGGCGACAACGAGCAGGCGCGCAACATCACCCAGCACAGTCGCATGCGCGTGACGACGCTGGATCCGCGTTATGCACCGACACCGAAGACCATCGCCGATGGTTGCCTGGATGGTTTGGGCGCTATCGATACATCGGCCTGGGCCTGCGACGCCGGATCGGCATACGACTCCGATCTGCGTAACCCGAGTCGGTACTTCATGGTCTACGAGACCGGCGATAACAGCACGGTTGCCGAAGGTGAAGCAGAACCGGAGGATCTGTTCTACAGCCGGGCTGAGAACTTCGGTGATGACTATGTTGTCTGGACAGAGACGGATACCGGCTTCGATGGCGATCCAACGAGCGTTTGCTATCCCACGGTCGCCTATGAAGATGACAAGGTAGTGGGAACGGTCGTCGAGAATTCTGGCTTTTGCAATGAGTTCAATCGCATGAATGCCGGTGGCGACACCCATTCCAGCGAAGCCAATCTCGAAGCCAATCCGGACGGTTCCAAGCTCTACGGCGTCTGGGGGCAGTGGATATTCGATGACCTCGGTGAGGATGTCATCGACTCCGAGGCCAACGCGCGCCGCATCTGGTGGATCGATGAGTACCGTTCATCCGATGCAGCCAACACGTGGACGCTGCCAGGCACCAACCAGCCTGAGTAGAGAAAGCGTGTAAACGCAAATCTTCCTGCCCCGTTAAAGGGGCAGGGAGATTCTCCACGAAGATCACAGGATGTATCTCATGTCCACGATCAACCCATCCGACATTGCAAAACTCCTGGCCATCGCCGGCTTCGCGCTTTTCCAGACCTCGTGCGGAAGCAGCAGCAGTGAGTCGCTCATTCCGCCGGTCAACCCGCCGATCAATCCGGGTAATCCGCCCGGTGTGCCCCAATTCGTGCAGGTCGTCGCCGGCGACGGTAACAGCAGCGAGATTCAGAACACGATTTCGTGGGCACTGGATCCGGATGCGACCGACTACACCGTCTACTGGGACAATGTGCCAGGCGTGAGCGACGCCAGCAGCGTGGTTGTACCTGCCGCGTCGGGGACTCGCTACGTGATCCATTCGGATGTCGATGTGCTCGCCGGCAACACTTACTACTATCGAGTTAGTGCCAATTCGGCGGGTGGCTCCTCGGCTCTGTCCAACGAAGTCGCGGGCACGCCGCAACGGAGTATGACCGGCCGGTCACTCAATGATGTGGCATGGAACGGTACGGATACCCTGGTTGCCGTGGGCGACAGCGGGGTGATTCTGACGAGCCCCAACGGTACTGACGATGCCTGGGTCGATGTGTCAGTAGCGGCAGTTCCCGAGCCACTGACAGGAGTGACCTGGGAAGGCGTAAATTCGCAGTTCATGATCGTAGGTGCCAGCAGTACGGTTCTGACTGGCGACGGCACCAATTGGGTTCAGGAAGACCTGAGTAATATCGCCGGGGCCAGGAACCTGCAGGACGTCGCGTGGTTGGGCAATCGGTACATCGCCGTAGGCAATAACGGCGCCATCGTCACCAGCAATGCCGATGGCAGCGTCTGGACGCTGCAGGATGCCGGTGGGGCTGTGATGAATACATCCTTCAACGCCGTGGCAACCGACAGCAACCAGATCGTCATCGTTGGTTCGAACGGCACCATCCTGAACAGTCTCGATGCCGTGACGTGGACAGAACAGGCTAAACCGCTGAATAACGACTTGAACGACATCACGTGGGACGGCAACCAATTCGTCGCCGCCGGATCCAACGATGCCATGCTGACCAGTCCAGATGGTCTGACGTGGACCGCACACAATCCCGGAACGTCCGATATACGGTTCTCTGCGGTTACGCAGTGGGACTCGGGCCCCCCCTTGCTTCCGGTCTTGGGTGCAGTGGGTTCGGCGGGGACGTTTGTTACGGATCCTGACGCGGATCCCGGCGCCATCATTCGCACCGGAACCACCGAGCAGCTGGGAGGCCTGACCTGGGTCGATGATGGTGTCGCAGCGCCTTACTTCGTCATCGTCGGCAATGACGGGACGGTCATGACGGTGCAGTACGAGTAGACCGTGGGTTGATCCGGGCGAGCGTCTCGTCCATCGCTACGGCAACCCAGAGACCGGAAATGGCCATGGCGATGGCGGTAAACCAGAACCCGGCCTCGAGGGCGCCGTAGGCGTCCGCGATCAGGCCCAGTGCCAGGGCGCCGATGCCGTAGCCGAGGTCCCGCCAGAACCGGTATACACCGAGGCTCGAGCCGCGCCAGTTGGGATGCGATATGTCGCCAATGGCAGCGATGAGTGTCGGGTACAGCAGGGCCATGCCGACGCCCGTAACAGCGGCGGTTATCGACCAGCCGGTCAGACCGTCTACAAACAGTGTCGCCAGCACGCCGATGGCACAGGTCCACATGCCGATGACGATCGGCCACTTGCGGCCGAACGTATCGGAGAGGGGGCCGGTCCAGAGCTGGCTGCCGCCCCAGACGAAGCCATAGACTCCGACAACCCAGCCGATATTGATTAGCGACACGCCCCTTGCATGCAGGTATAGGGGGAAGAACCCCCAGACGAGGGCATCGACAAACTTCTCGACGCATCCGGCCTGGGACAATGCCATGAACGTCCGATGGCGGAAGGAGACCAGCGTAAAGATTTCCCGCGTTGACGGATGCTCCGACACGTTGGTCGGAAATCGCGGTAGTGGACCGGTGTGAGTACCGTCTCGATGGGCGGCGGCTTCGGCTCGCGCCCATGGCAGGGTATCGCGCGAGAACAGCAGGGCAGAGACCAGCGCGAGAAGAATGACGGCCAGGCCAAACACGAACAGGCTGCCGCGCGGGTCAAAGTAGCTCGCGAGATAGCCCGTAACGAGTCCAGCCAGGGCGACGCCACCGTAGCCTGCGAATTCATTGAAGCCGGTCGCCACACCGCGCTGGTCGGGGCGGACGATGTCGAGCTTGCTCGTGACCGTCATCGACCAGGCGAACCCCTGGTTGATGCCCAGCAGGATGTTCGCCGCGATGATCCAGTTCCAGGACGGGGCAAACAGGAAGATGAAGGGTATCGGCAGCGCCACGAGCCAGCCCCATATGAGCACCTTGCGCCGGCCGGCCTTTTCGGAAACGCGCCCTGACACGAAGTTCATGGCGCCCTTCACGAAGCCAAAGCTCACAACAAACGCCATAAGCAGGGTGAACGATCCCGCCGGTACGCCGAATTCCTGTTCCGCGAGCACGGGAACGACATTGCGTTGCATGCCGATCGTCAGGCCGACGAAAAACACCTGCAGCAATTGTTGCAGGAACTGGCCGAGGTTGAGCCGGATGCCCTGTGCGTATTGCCCCACCTGAGTGCGATTCCTGACTGTGAGCTACGGGATCGTCACATCATATCAGGCGTGTTGGAGCGGCCACGGCACGATGCGCTCATTGCGGCGGACGCGTTGTTGTGGCGGGTTTTTGTGCAGCAGTTCGGTTAAGCCGGTCGCGGGCAGAGCGCGGCTCATCAGGAATCCCTGTGCCATGTCGCAGGACTCGCGCTGGAGGAAGTCGAGCTGCCACTGGTTCTCAACGCCTTCGGCGACGACTTTGAGTCCGAGGCTGTGAGCCATCGCGATGATTGCGGTGCAAATCGCCCGTGTGTCCGAGTATTTCTCGAGGTGCCGTACGAATGAGTAGTCGATCTTGAGTACGTCGATCGGCAGGCGTTGCAAGTAGCGCAGCGACGAGTAGCCCGTACCGAAGTCATCGACGGCAATGCTGAAGCCTTCCTCGCGCAGCGTATGGAGGGCCCGCATGACTGAACGAATGTCGCTCATCAGTACCGTTTCGGTGATTTCCAGCTCAACCGATGAGGCCGCAATGCCTGCATGCCGCACGGCGTCCGTCAAAGTCGAGACCGGATCGCCCAGGCCAAACTCCTGTCCCGAGACATTGATTGCAATGGGGCCGGGTTCGACGCCCAGGTAGTTCCAGAGTGCGATCTGCTGACAGACTTTTTCCGCAACCCAGCGGCCAAGATCCGAAATTATTCCGGACTCTTCCGCGATCGGCACGAAGGCGGAGGGCGCGATCTCTCCACGCGTTGGATGCTGCCAGCGCAGCAAGGCTTCGGCACCATGTTGCTTCATGGTTTGCGCGCAGTACTTGGGTTGGTAGTAAACCGCGAGTTCGTCATTTTCGAGCGCGCGGCGCAATTCGTTCTCGAGGTTGAGTCCTTCCGTAACTCCCGTGCTCATCGAACTGCGATAAAACGCCTGCGTGTTGCGTCCCAACTGCCTGGCCTCACGCCGTGCAGACTCGGCGTTCTTCATGAGGACTTCGACTGTGCCGCCATGTTGCGGGTAGGTGGCAATGCCGACGCTGGCTGTTACGACGAACTCGTGGCCATTGATGACCAGCGGTTCGGACAGTGTGTCGCGTACCCGATTCGCCAATGGTTCCGCAGCGCGCGTGGACGACGGACCCGGCACGACCAGTGCAAATTCGTCCCCGCCGAAGCACGCTACGCAGCAGGCGTCGGTTCTTATGCCGGCATCGTTTACCCATTCGTCGGCGACCGTGACGAGACGGGCGGCCATTTCCTTCAGGACGGCATCGCCTGTAATGGTCCCGAGCGCATCGTTGATACGTTTGAAGTGATTGAGGTCAATGCTGAGGACCGCGAGTTCGCCACGTGTTTGCCCTGCTTCTGCCAGCAGGGCCTGCAGCTCCCGCTTGAACCTGGCGCGATTCGGCAGGGCGGTCAGAGAGTCGTAGTAGGCGAGCCGGTGAATTTCCTCTTCGGCCTGTTTGCGCTCGGTGACATTGCGGCTGATGACAAGAATTTTCTGATCGACATGCGGTACGAATCGGCACTCGTACCAGCGCTGTGCCGAATTGTCCCGATGCAGCTGGAATTCAAACGTCGCTTCCCTGCCGTTCGCGCGCACTGTGTCGATCGCGCGGGCGACCGCGTCGTCGACATCAGCCGGCAACACGTCGGCAAGCCTCTCGCCCCGCAGGTGGTCGTCGCTGGCGTGGTGGCTGCTGTGAGGATCGCGGCGGCACTGATGAGCGACAATCATACCCTCCTGATCAATCGTGAATATCCTGTCGGGTATGGCGGTGATTAATGCGCGGTTCTGCGACTCGCTGATCGCCAGTGAGCGCAGGTGCGACGCGCCCCGGAGAATGTAGCGCAAGCGATGTCCGATCAGCGACCAGTTGATGGGCTTGGATATGAAGTCGGTGGCGCCAACGTCGAATGCGCGGTTAATGGACTCCGAGTCGTCGTTGCTCGTGACCATGACGATGGGTACGTCGCCACCTTCGCTGTGACTGCGAATTGCCTGGCAGGCTTCGTAACCGTCCTTGCCGGGCATTTCCACGTCGAGCAGTACGACATCGGGGCCGTGTTGCAGAAACTTGTCGACCGCCTCCTGCCCGCAGCGGGCCCGGACCACGTGGTAACCTTCGTGTGACAGAGTTTCGGCAAGAATATAGCGTGTGCCGTCATCATCGTCGGCAATCAGCACAACTTGCCGCGAGCTGCGCTGGTCTAACATTCATCCGCCGGGCGAGTGGCTTTCTTGAGCGCATCGATCGTCGTGTCGTACAGGCTTTCGAGCTCCGAGAAGTGCTCACTGGCCCCGTCCAGGACACCATCACGTCCCATCGCTTCAATCGTCTGGCTGAGTGACGCTATCCCGAGGGCGCCCACGTTGAGGCTACTCGACTTGAGCGCGTGCGCACCCTGGCGCGCGGCTTCGGGATCGTCCAGCGACAGGGCCAGCCGGATATCCTCAAGCAGCATCGACGAATTCGATACGTAGAGGTCGACGACGCGCTTGACCATGTTGTCACCGCCGACCCCTTTAAGATTGCGAATACTGTCAAGTGACGCCGAGTCTATGGCGCCGGTCTCGGCATCGCTGGCGTGCCCATTGCCGAGCTGCTCGATGTCGCGCCCATGGTCGGTTTCGAGCCAGCGCTTCAGGGTATCGTGTAGCTGCTCAACGGAAATCGGCTTGCTGAGGTAATCCTGCATGCCGGATTCGATGCACCGCTCCCTGTCGCCAGCGACGGCATTCGCCGTCAGCGCAATGATGGGCAGGTCCTGGCCGCCCGCAGGCATGCTGCGAATCGCCGATGTCGCTTCAAAGCCGTCCATGACCGGCATCTCGCAGTCCATCAGGACGACGTCGAACTGGTCTTTGGCGACACGTTCAATCGCTTCCTGGCCGTTAATGGCGACGACTGTGTCGCAGCCAAGTTCTTCGAGCATGCCGAGCGCGACGGCCTGGTTGACCGGGTTGTCCTCGACGAGAAGAACGTGTCCCTGCAGTCGCTCGAGTTCTTCCTTGCCGACCTCCGCGTTGATTTTCCGCGGGTCGAGATTGCCCGTAGAGGCCGTTAGCATCAGGATAGTCTCGTACAATGACGACTGGCGAATCGGCTTCATGAGACAGGTGTCGATACCTGCCTCAAGCAGCTCGGCGCCGCTGAATGGTGCCGAAGTCGGGCTAAGCAGCACGACCTTGGCCGAACTGAACTGTGGATCCATGTTGATCGCCTTGCCCAGCGTGAGCCCACTCATGTCCCCGAGGCCGGCATCGACCACGATGAGATCATACGGTGATGAGGACGCGGCCAGCTCCAGCCGCTTGAGGGCATCGACGCCCGTACTCGCTGCGGTCGCGCTGACGCCGAGTGCCGACAGATAGCCGACGATGATGTCGGAACTGGTCTCATTGTTGTCGACTACGAGGACCTTGAGGTTCGCGAGGCGGAACGAGACATGGCGCGACAGCCAGGCCGGGCTCGCCTTCGGCAAAGTCACGTTGAACCAGAAGCGGGAGCCACGTCCCGGGCGGCTTTCGACGCCGATCTTGCCACCCATCATCTCGACTAGTTGCTTGCAGATCGCGAGCCCGAGACCTGTGCCGCCGAAGCGCCTGGATGTCGAACCGTCTTCCTGCGAGAACGACTTGAAGATCATCTTGAGATTATCCTGACGAATGCCGACACCCGTGTCCGAGACTTCGAAGCGCAGGTCAAGGTAGCCGTCGCGATCATCCTGCAACTCCAGCGTCAGCACTACTTCGCCGTCCTGCGTAAATTTCACGGCATTGCCCAGCAGGTTCACGAGAATCTGCTTGATGCGTTGCGAGTCGCCAACGGCGGCAACGGTTTTACCTGGTGGCGTCGAGCAAATGAGCTCGATTCCCTTGTCGTAGGCGGCACCCGAGAACAGTTCGACCGTTTCGTCGACGAGATCGCTAACGTTGAATTCGACGTTTTCGAGTTTTAGCTTGCCGGCTTCGATCTTCGAGAAGTCGAGGATGTCATTGATGATGTTGAGCAATGACTCGGCAGAGCGCTTGATCGTCTGCGAGAATCGTTGCTGCTTTTCGTCGAGATCCGTGCCGAGCAAAAGCTGGGTCATGCCCATCATGCCGTTCATGGGCGTACGAATCTCGTGACTCATGCGAGCAAGAAAATCGCTCTTGGCGCGGCTGGCAATCTGCAATTCGAGATTACGTTCTTCGAGCTGGGCCGTGCGTCGTTCGACATCTTTCTCGAGCCGCCGGCTGTATTCGGCTTCGCGCTGGAATTTGCGTTGCTGGTAGGACCGGTTGAGCCAAAGTAGAAACAATGCCGTGGCCAGGTATGCCGCGTAGGCAATGTTGGATTTCCACGGCGCCGGGTCAACGAAGACCGGCAGACTGAAGTCGGCGTCGGATGCAACGCCGTCACTGGTTACAGCCCTGACTTTCAAAACGTACTGGCCACCATCGAGATTCGTGTAGGTGGCGTGACGCATGGTCCCAGCGTCGATCCAGTCGGAGTCGAACCCCTCCAGCTTGTAGGCATACGTGTTCTGCGCCGGCTCGGTGAAGTCGAGTGCAGCGAATGCGAAATTGATCACGTCATCCTGGTGGCCGAGATCGACGCGGTCGAGAAGGCCGTAGTGGACCTCAGTCGTTGCTGGCTGATTCTGTTTCTGCAGCAATGTCAGGACGATGTTCGGTGCAAACGTGCCTTCTTCAACCTGGTCCGGGTAGAACGCGTTGAGGCCGTTGGCGCCGCCGAAATACAGCTTGCCGTCGGGCGCCCTGTGATGCGCGCCGTAGTTGAACTCTTCGCCTTGCAGCCCATGCCCCAGGTGAAAGTTTTTTATCTTGAGCGGCCGTGGCTCGATGCGTGATAGTCCGTAGGTCGTACTGATCCAGAGGCGGTTGAATGCGTCCGACTGGACGCCGTAGACCACATTGCTCGGCAAGCCGTCGCGCTGCGACAGATTCTGGAATCGTAGGGTGTCGCCCGACGCGTTCGGCGTGACAACGCGGTCGAGGCCCCCGCCGCCAGTACCCACCCAGATATTGCCGCCACCGTCGAGGTGCAGGGCATAAATCGTGTTGTCGGCGAGACTGGTCGGTTCATTCGGGTCGTTCCTGAAGCGCTGGAACGTACCTGTGTCGGCATTCAGCAGGTTCAGCCCACCGCCAAACGTGCCGATCCAGATGGAACCGTTGCCGTCCTGGAGGATTGCACTTGCGCGCTGGTCGCTGAGGCTCGCGGGATCCTTCGGGTCATGCGCATACTGGGTAAACGTGCCCGTACTCTTGTCAAGAACCGAGACGCCACCGCCGTAGGTTCCGATCCAGAGTTTGCCGTTGCGATCTTCGAAGATCGTCATGATGCCGTCTGCTGCAATACTCTGCGGGTTGTTCTCATCGTGCCGGTAGTGACGAATCTCGCCGCTGACCGGATCGATGCGATCCAGTCCTGCCGTCATCGTGCCGACCCAGAGATAGCCATCGCGGTCCAGCAGCAGTGACATTACCTTGTCGTCGGCAATCGTCGCCGGATTCAGCGGGTCGTGCAGAAACCGCTGTAGCGTGTTTGCCTGCTCGTTAACGAGGGCGAGTCCGGCACCCAGCGTGCCAATCCAGTATTCGCCATTACCATTGCTGGCGAACGAAGTGACGTCGGATTCATCCAGCCATGGCTGTACATAGTGACCGAGCGACCAGCTCCTTGGGTTCCAGCGGCTGACCCCGGCGGAACGCGTGCCGATCCAGAGGAGGCCGCTGCGATCCTGGTACATCGAGTTGATGTAGTTGTCGTTGAGGCTGTTCGGGTCGCCAGGCGAACCGAAGTAGCGATTGGCGGTGCCCGTCGCGCGATCCAGCAGGTTGAGGCCGTCGGTTGTGCCAACCCAGAGGCGTCGGTCACTATCTTCGAAGATCACGCGCACGTGATCATTACTCAGGCTGCTGCTGTCGCTCGCATCGTGCCGGAAGTGTGTGAATCCCTTACTCCTTGCATCGTAGCGATTGAGGCCGCCCGCCGAGGTGCCGACCCAGATCGTCTGCGTGGAGTCCTCGTGGATCGTGCGAACGCGATCGTCTGACAATGATTGCGCATTGGCTGGGTCGTGCTGCAGGCGCTCGAACGTGCCGGTGTCGTTGTCGAGAATATTCAGGCCACCATCGGTGCCTACCCAGAGGCGTCCGGTAGCGTCTGTGTGCAACGCATACACCATGTTGTTACTGAGTGAAGCAGGATTGGCGTCATCGTGGCGATAGTGCACAACGGCCCCTGTATTCGGGTTGAGCAGGTCGAGTCCCTGATCGCGGGTCCCTACCCAGATGGTGCCGTCGTCATTGATGAGGAGCGTACGAACGTCATCGCTTGCCAGGCTGTTCGGGTCCTGCGGATCGTGACGGAAACTATCGAAGGAGTCAGTCGACCGGTTCCAGCGGACGACGCCGCCCCCTTGCGTGGCCAGCCAGAGATCATGGTGGGCATCTTCGGCAATGACCCAGACGAAATCATTGGCGAAGCCGCCCGGGTTGCCGCGTTCACGGCTGTAGACGGTAATGTCGTAGCCGTCGTAGCGATTCAGGCCGCTTTCAGTGGCAAACCAGAGATAGCCCTGCGTGTCCTGCAGGATCGACTGCACGTTGTTTTGTGACAGACCATCCTGCAACGCCACGTGCTTGAAATGCATGGGCATGGCCGAGGCTGCCAGCACGGTTGAGTTTGCCAGGCACAGTATTGCCAGCAAGATTAGATTGCGAGCGCTCATTCGAAGTCCACCCAGGTCAAGGTCGATGCCGAACGACTCAAGCCTTCGGGCCACAGTGAACCTTCTGGCCACAAAGCGCCCTGGTTGAGCAACGAATCCGGGTTAAGTAAATGCGTATCGTTCCAGTGCACACCGCTACTCCACGGTAGGCCCTGATTCCAGAGTACGCCCTGCTGCCACAGAGAACCTTCCGGCCACAAGGCGCCGTTGGACCAGTCCAGTCCGTCGCCGGTCTGCCGTTTGCCGTTCTCGTCCACGAGATAGTAGGTGCCAGTCTCGTCGACGCCGGCAGGTCCTGCGTAATGCGCGAGGCCCCAGAGGTCCAGAAGTGCCGACATTTCGCGGTTGGCGCAGCCGCGTGCAGTCTCATTGACCGCGCCGACCGCATCGACCATGCCAGCACCCTGCTGAAATACGCTGTAGGCAGCCGACCCGTCGTCGCGTATGGCGAATCGTGCCGACACCATCAGGCGACACTTCGCGTCGTCCGGCGGCAGCGACGGTTCGGCTTGCAGCATCAGTGCCAGGACTCCACTGACGACCGCCGCCGACTGGGAGGTGCCTGACATACTGAAGTAGTCGCCATCCGCCTGGACGAAGTCCGGGTAGGCGAGGGGCAGCCAGGCATAGGGCGGCATCTTGCCGAGCATGTGGCCACCAGGTGCAACAACATCGGGCTTCACGAAGCCTTCGACCGTTGGTCCTGCTGCGGAGAATCGGGCCAGCCTGTCGTCGGTACGATCACTCGGCGTGAAGTTGTCGGTCATGGCCCCGACGGTAATCACGTAGGGGACATTTGCCGGGACGCCGACCGTCATCGGCCCTGGACCGCTATTGCCGGCCGCCGTTACGACGATGATGCCCCGCTTCCATGCCGCCATGACCGCCTGGTTTACCGGATCGTCCCAGTAATGCGAGGCTGCCCGCGCACCAAATGACAGGTTCAGGATACGTATCTGGTATTGAGCGCGATGCGAGACGATCCAGTCCAGCGCCTTGATGACGTTCAGGTACGTTCCCGAGCCATCCGGCTCGAACGCGCGTACGGCAACGATGCCGGCGTCGGGTGCAATACCCTGGTAGCGGCCGTCCTTGACCTTGTCGCTGCTGACCATGATCGAGGTGATGTGTGTGCCGTGGCCGTTCCAGTCGTCGATGTCCATATATGCGGGGTTTGAGACGGAGCCACAGTCGCTGTCATTCTCGTACTCATCCTCATCCTCGTCCTCATCGTCGTCCCCGCAATCGTCGGCTGCGAACGAACCGCCCGGCAATGCGTCGTATTGTGCGAGGATGCGAGGCGCGCCGTTCGCGCCAAATTCGATCGACGGTGCCTTCCACAACCCCGTGTCGAGCACGGCAATCGTGACGCCCTCTCCAGTGACGCCCTGTTTATGGAGAACGTCGGCGCCGACAAGCGTCTGGTAATGCGTATCTTTGACTTCGCCCGAAACCTCGAGGGTGCCGTCGTCGTAAACGCGAATATCGTCGGACTGGTTTCGTAACCACGTCACTTGCGCCGAATCGAGTTCTGCACCAACGGCATTGATGATGTTCAGCGTCGCCGTGACTTTGCCACCGGCTTGTTCGACCACGCGTTGTGCGGCGACTGCGGAGGTGCTCTGCACGATGTAGCTGGAGCGCAGAGGCGCAGTCTCGGCGGCTTGGGCAAGGGTAGCGGCCGGGCTGGCGCCCGTCTGCAATAGCGGCCAGAGCAGGGCCGGCACAAGCAATCCCATTGCACAAAATATTAGTGTTCGCCGCCGCATAAGACCCTCCGTTGGTACTGACGGACATTGCAGCAGAGGGAGGTGGGGGCGAACTGTGAAGCGAGTCACGTCAGCCAGGAGCTAAATGTGAACTGCGTCACATAATTACTGTTAAATTGATTGCGCTATTTTCGGGCTGTGTTATGGGGCGCCGCGAGGTACTCGCCGATGGCGTCCGAGGGCAGTGGTTTGCAGGCGTGGTAGCCCTGGTATTCGTCACAACCCAGGTCTCGCAGGAAGCCGAGCTGCGCCTCGGTCTCAACGCCTTCCGCAACCGCTTTCATGCCCAGCAAACGGGCCATAGTCACGATCATTTCGCAGACCGCGGCGTCCTTGTCATTGCCGGGCAGGTTTTGAACGAACGAATTGTCGATCTTGAGGGCGTCGATCGGATAATGCCTGAGCTGCGCGAGGGACGTGTGGCCGGTGCCGAAGTTATCCAGCACCAGGCCGATGCCCAAGGCCTTGAGAGCCTGTAATTCGGAATGCTCGTCCCTCGAGCGCAGCAGCGCGGCCTCGGTCAATTCGAGCTCGAGGCGTGTCGGGTCGAGTTCGGTGCGTTGAAGCACCTCGTTGACCAGGTCGCTGAGGTCATGACGGGCAAACTCTTGCTGTGACAGGTTGACCGCGACCCGGGGTGGTGCTGTGCCGTCCCAGCTGCACGCTGCTTCGCAGGCTCGGGTCAGCACCCAGCTACCCAGTTTTACGATCAGGCCGGATGCCTTCGCCAGATGCAGCACCTCGACGAGGTCCACAAAGCCACGCATTGGATGCTGCCACCGCAACAGCGCCTCAACGCAGGTGATTGAGCCGTCGCTCATTGAATGGCGAGGCTGGAAGAACAGCTCGAGTTCGTCTTTCTCGATCGCACGCCGCAACTCCTCGCCGTAGTCCTCGAAGTCCGGGGCGGGGTCCTGCCCTGCCTTGGAGTGCCGGCAGTACAGGCGTCCGGTTGCAAGAGCTTCATGCATCGCCGTGTCGGAGGCCAGGGTTAGCGATTGCAGGTCCTGGCCGTCGGCAGGGAAGCTGGCAATGCCAAAGTGTGTGCTACAGGTCATCGATTTCGAGTCATCCGAAAGTTTATCGGCGATGCCCTGTGCAAGATGCTCGCAGGTTGCGTGCAATTCGTCGGCATCGAAGGTTTTGTCGAAGATCAGCATGAAGCGACTGGGGTCGATGCGAGCGACGTGGGCCGCAGATTCGCCGAACTCGATACGTGCCGCTCCTGGAACGCGCGCCACGGCCTGGTTCAGCTGGTCACCCACCTCTTGTATGAAGGGTGCGTCCCATTGCTCGAGCAGCGCCGGATTGTCGAACCCGAGCGTCATGATGCTCAGTGGATTGCTCTTCAGACGCGCATTGGCCAGTTTCTCCTTGGCCCAGCGGTCGAAAAGGTTCTGATTGGGGAGGCCGGTTGCCGCGTCGATGAACGCGAGGTCGAAAATCTTGCTCTGCGTCGCATCGTTGCTGCCCGCATCCTGCACGACGACGATGACGCGTTCGCGGCCTTCGGCAAGAAATTGAGCAGAGAGATTTCTTGCGCCCGTCAGACCGTCGACGGCGAATTCGAGATCGTTGTGGCGCCCGGTCTTGAGCACGCCGCTGATGCGCTGTTTGAAGCGGCTCGCCGTTTCCGGCCCATACAGGTCGTCGAGCGTCTGATGCCGGGGCAAGTCCGCAGGCTCTCCCCGATTCTTGAGGTCTTCGATGATGTCGCCGTTCCTGGCGACGAGCATGACCTGCTCCGGCACGACCTTTTCGAGCAGGCGCACGCGCTGCTTGTTGGCGTTGACTTCCCGGGCCGTGTCCCACTCGTGCAGCACCGTCTCGAGACGCCGCTGGAACAGCGGCCAGTTAATCGGCTTGAGAATGAAGTCCGTGGCGCCCGCCTCGAAAGCGCTTTGAATCGATACGGCGTCGTCGACGCTGGTGACCATGATGATCGGCACGTCGAGTGTCGTTGCCTCGCGTATCCGGGCGCAGGCCGTGATGCCGTCCATTGCGGGCATGTTGATGTCGAGTAGCACGAGGTCGGGCTGCATTCTGTTGCAAAGCTCGATGGCGTCCACGCCGCTCTCGGCGCCGCTGACTTCAAACCCCGCCGCCGACAGTGTCTCTTCCATCAACAGGCGAATGGCAGGATCGTCATCGGCAATCAGCACCCTGGGCGAGGCACGTTTTGCTCCCTCACCGTCGCGGCCTTGAAGATGCGGCCGTTGCTGTATGGCTGATTGTCGGTCGTACATGCCGCACTCTCAGGCGATTTGATCGGACGCTCCAGAATACCGCCAGAGAGTAATAAAAAGAGGGGTTTACATCACAATCACGCG
>SHLT01000078.1 GCA_004282875.1 Chromatiales bacterium
TGGTTCTCGACGCACTCATCAAGATCAAGAATGAGGTTGACCCGACACTGACCTTCCGCCGCTCGTGTCGCGAAGGAATCTGCGGCTCTTGCGCGATGAACATCGACGGCGGCAATACGCTGGCCTGCACGCGAGCCAACGACGAAGTCAAAGGTGACGTCAAGATCTACCCGCTGCCGCACATGCCGGTGGTCAAGGATCTTGTTACCGACCTCACCAACTTCTATGCGCAGTACGCCTCGATCAAACCCTGGCTGCAGGCGCGCACCCCGCCGCCGCCGGACTCGGAGCGGCTGCAGTCCAAAGAAGACCAGGAACTCATCAACGAGCCGTCGGCCTGCATTCTCTGTGCCTGCTGTTCGACGAGTTGTCCGAGCTACTGGTGGAACTCGGATCGCTACCTGGGTCCTGCGGCGCTGCTGGCGGCCTACCGCTGGCTGGTCGACACCCGGGATGAGGCGACCGGGGAGCGCCTCGACGAACTCGAGGATCCGTTCCGCCTGTATCGCTGCCATACGATCATGAATTGCACCCAGACCTGCCCCAAGGGCCTGAACCCGGCGCTTGCTATTGCCGAGACCAAGAAGATGCTTGTGGAAAGGAAGTATTGAGCGAGGAATCGCGCCTTCGGTGGCAATGCCGACGGGGGATGCGTGAGCTAGACGAGCTCCTGGTGCGCTACCTGGAAAACGACTACCCGAACGTGAGCGACGACGATAAGGCCGCGTTCCGGGCAGTTCTGGAGCTTGCCGATCCCGAACTGAACGCCTATCTCTTGCAACGGCAAATGCCGTCTTCAGAGCCCATAGCGCGTGTCATCAATCGCATACTTCGCCGAGATCACACCTGAGCCATTGTTGCGCCGGATCGTTCTCTGGTCCGGTGTCACGTTTGCCCTGATGGGCTGCCTGATTATCCTGAGTTTGCCGGTGGCGGTGTGGTTGAGGCTGGCAGGCTGTGGTCTGTGGGCGGTTATGACAGGCCGGGAATTGCGCCAACTGCGGCGTGCGTGGCGGGTATGCCGGCGACTCCGCTTCGATGCCGATGGCGACGTCGAGTTGCTGGAAGCCGACGGCCAGTGGCACGCGGCGCGCCTTGAAGCGGGCAGCTTGCTGCTGCAAAAAGCCGGCTGGATGCGGCTGCAAAGCCGCCATGGCGGGCGGCACGGCGAGCTGCTGCGCGGCGATGTCCGGAGTTCGCCCGACTGGCGGCGGCTGCAGGTTATCTGGCGGCACGTTGGAGCTTAAGGTGGAAGCTGCTAACATGCTCATACAACAGGAAAAAATGACAAGAATGGCGGGTGCCAGGGCGATCTGCCTAGCCGCGGACAAACGGCGTCACAGAATAAAGATGAATAAGGCAGAAATTCGAGAACTTATCGCCCCAACACCGGTCTATCCCGGTGTCGACAGGCTGTATGGAAATTCCGGCGAGCGGGTCTGAATGTCTAATCAGTCGTCCGACAAGAAGCTGGTCAAGCGGGTCCAGAAAGGTGACAAGGGTGCGTTTGATCTGCTGGTGCTCAAGTACCAGCACAAGATTGTGAACCTGGTGATGCGATATGTGCGGGATCCGGAGCTGGCACTCGATATTACGCAGGAGGCCTTTATCAAGGCCTACCGGGCGTTGCCCCGATTTCGCGGCGACAGTGCTTTCTACACGTGGATGTATCGTATCGCCGTGAATACGGCCAAGAACCATCTTGCAGCGCAGCGGCGACGGCCGATGGATGTGGAGCTGGATTTGCAGGACCCCGAGCAGTACGACCTGCACGCCAAGCTCAAAGAGACGGATACTCCGGAGGGAGTGTCGCTCAGTAACGAATTGAAGGAGACCGTGGAACGTGCCATTGCGGGCCTGCCGGAGGATCTGCGAACGGCGATCATCCTGCGCGAGCTGGAGGGCATGAGCTACGAGGAAATAGCACAGACCATGGAGTGCCCGGTGGGCACGGTCAGGTCGAGAATTTTCAGGGCGCGAGACGCGATCGCCAAAAAGATCGGTCCGCTTACCCGGTGACCAGGGTCCGATGGGCCCACGTGAGTAATTATGAATGACGCAATAAGAATGCAGATATCCGCTTTCGTAGACGGCGAATTGCCGGATGCCGAGGCCGACCTCCTGCTGCGAAGAATGAGTCAGGATGCTGCGTTGAGGAAGCAGGCAGCCGAGTTCCTGGAAATTGGCCGCGCCATGCGTGGCGAGCCCGGAGTTCCTGGCATGGATCGCCTGCAGGACCGCATCAACGCGGCGCTGGGCGACAAGCCGATGGTCGCTGATGAGGTCGCGCCTGAAGCGCCGTCGAGTCGCTCGATGCGGCCGCTCGTCGGGGCCGCTATAGCCGCATCGGTTGCGTTACTGGCTATTGTCGGCCTGCAGTTCAGTCCCGGCCTGGGCGGGGATGAGAATCCGGGCTCGATCGATGCCGTTGCCAGTAGTGACGAGCCGGTCGGCGTGACTGTTCCCGACGAAGAGTTACGCCAGTATTACCTCAGCCACGGCGCGTCGTCGTCGGAGTTCGGTGCGAACGGCATGAATGCCCGGTTGGTGACGCTGCGGCTCAGCGAGGAAGAACTGGCCGAGGATGAAGTGATCGAGGAAGACACGTTGGATGAGACCACCGCCGGCGACGAGGCGGTCGACGAGACGACGACACAGCCCTGATGCAGCTTGACGGGGTAAAATACCTGCTCTGGGCGGTCCTTGCGACGGCACAGGTGGCCTGCGGCGGTGTAGCACTGGCTGAGCGCGTCGAACCCAATGAGTGGCTCAGCCGGATGAGTGCGGCGGTACAGACGACGAACTACGAGGGCACCGTTCTCCGCATCCGCGATGGCAAGGCCGAAGCGCTGAAGGTTGTGCATACGGTGACTGACGGGGTCATTCGAGAAAAAGTCGTTGCGCAGGAAGGTAACGGCCTCGAAATCATACGCAATGGCAACGAGGTTCACTGCATCCTTCCGGACCGCCGGTCGGTGCTGGTTGAGGAATGGGACGACCAGTCCACGCTGTTCTCGACACTGCCTTCCAGCGAGATTCGTTTTGGCAGCGAATACGATGTTGCGATCGTCAGGGAAGAGCGAGTGGCGGGGCGCCAGGCCATACTCGTCGCGATTCGGCCGCACGACGGCTATCGCTACGGTCATCGCGTCTGGCTCGATATCGAGACGGCTTTCCCCCTGCAGGCCCAACTGATCAGCGAGAATGGTGATCCCATTGAGCAGGTCAAGTTTGCCGACATCAGCCTGAACAAGGAGATCCATGCCAGTGCCCTGGCGCCTTCGTACAGTACCGAAAGTTTCCGCTGGCTGACGCAGCCGGCGCGGCATGTGATTCATAAGCTCGAGACGTCGTGGGCAAGTAGCGATATTCCGCAGGGATTCCGCGCGGTTTCTACACATGGCGAGACGCTGCCCGGCAGAGATGCGGTTGTGACTCACATTCTCTTCAGCGATGGCCTGGCCAACGTGTCGGTATTCATCGCTCCACAGGGCTCCGCCATTACGGAAGGTCCGTCGCGCGTCGGCGGCTCGAATTCTTACAGCGCCATTCGCGATGGCCACCGTGTTACTGCTGTCGGTGATGTACCCGCCATGACGGTCGAGCAGATTGCAACGACCATGATGCGCCGCTGATATCCGCGTCCTGTAAACTGCGGTCATGCAAACGGCGCGCGGCCAAATTCTCTCCATCCGGTCCGACGGTGCCGCCGCGACGGTGACCGTCAATACGGTCGATTTCTGCGCGCGGTGCGCCTCCGGCAAGGGATGTGGGGCGGGCGTGTTTGGCAGCAGCAGTGGTTCGCGGCATTTCGAAGCTCCGATCAGCGCTGCCATGGACCTCTGTGAAGGCGACGAGGTGCAGATCGAACTTGCGCCGCATAACGTCCTGCGGGCGGCGCTCCAGGTGTACGGGGCTCCGCTGCTGGGTGTATTGATCATGACCGGGATTGCGTACCTTGCAGATTTGCCGGACTGGCAGGGGGCGGTGGCCGGCGGGGTTGGCGTTCTTGCCGGGGCGGCGGTCAGCCGGTACCGGCTGAAACGCGCCCGGTGCCTGCGGCAGTTCACGCCCGTGATCACACGTCGTCTGGCGGGCACCGAATGAAGTCACTGCAGGTGTACAGCCGCGAGGATTGCCACCTTTGCGAGGTGTTGCTCGAGGAACTCAAGCCGCTTATCGAGGGCAGGCTGGAGCTCGAGGTGCGGGACATAGACAGCAACGCGGAATGGCACGAGCGCTGGTTTGCAGACATTCCCGTCGTGGAATACGAGGATGCCGTTGTCTGCATGCATTTTCTCGATCACGACGCGATAACAGGTATACTCCGCGGCTGAATTTTACGGCCCCTCGCTCAGGGCCTCATGAGCAGGCCGCCGACACCGGATTTCCCTCTTTAATGAAGCACATACGAAACTTTTCGATTATCGCGCACATCGACCACGGCAAGTCGACGCTGGCCGACCGCTTCATCCAGATGTGCGGGGGGCTGGCCGACCGGGAGATGGCCGAGCAGGTGCTGGACTCCATGGATCTCGAGCGTGAGCGAGGCATCACGATCAAGGCACAGAGCGTCTCGCTCGACTACAAAGCCGCGGATGGTGAAACCTACCAGCTCAATTTCATTGACACGCCCGGGCACGTCGATTTTTCCTACGAGGTGTCGCGTTCGCTGGCTGCCTGCGAGGGTGCACTGCTGGTCGTGGATGCGGCCCAGGGTGTGGAGGCACAGAGTGTGGCCAATTGCATTACCGCAATCGACCAGGGCCTCGAGGTGCTGCCGGTCCTGAACAAGATCGACCTGCCGGCCGCCGAGCCCGAAAAAGTCGTCGCCGAAATCGAGGACATCATCGGCATCGATGCGCAGGATGCCATTCACGTCAGCGCAAAGACGGGAAAGGGCGTATCCGAGCTCCTGGAGCAGCTTGTCGAGGTCATCCCGGCCCCGGAGGGCGATCCGGATGGTCCGTTGCAGGCCCTGATCATTGATTCGTGGTTCGACAACTACGTGGGGGTGGTATCACTCGTACGCGTTATGAACGGCCGACTGCAGAAAGGGAGCAAGATCAAGGTCATGTCGACCGGGATTGCGTACAACGCGGATCGGGTTGGTGTGTTCACGCCGAAGATGGAAGATCGTTCGGAGCTGAATACCGGGGAGGTCGGATTCGTCATTGCCGCGATCAAGGACATCTACGGTGCCCCGGTCGGCGACACGCTTACGACGGCCAAACATTCATGTGAAAAACCTCTGCCCGGTTTCAAGCAGGTCCAGCCGCGCGTCTTTGCGGGCTTGTTCCCGATCAGCTCCGACGACTACGAAAGCTTTCGAGAGGCGCTACAGAAGCTGCGGCTCAATGACGCGGCGCTGCACTTCGAGCCCGAGACATCGGCTGCTTTGGGTTTTGGATTCCGCTGCGGTTTTCTCGGCATGCTGCACATGGAGATTGTGCAGGAGCGGCTGGAGCGTGAGTACGACCTGGAACTCATAACAACGGCGCCCACGGTCGTGTTCGAAGTAGTCGACACCAATGGCAATGCACTGCATGTCGACAATCCGTCCAAGTTACCAGCGGCCAACGAAATTGACGAGCTGCGGGAACCGATTATCGCGGCCAGTATCCTGGTGCCCGAGGAGCATGTGGGCTCAGTGATCAAGCTATGTATCGAGAAACGCGGCGTGCAAACCCAGATGCGTTACCTGGGCGGGCAGGTCTCCATCGAGTACGAATTGCCGCTCGCGGAAGTTGTGCTGGACTTCTTCGATCGACTGAAATCGGTCAGTCGCGGTTTCGCTTCGTTCGACTATCATTTCCTGCGGTTCCAGCCGGCCCAGCTGCAGCGCATGGATGTGCTGATCAATGGTGAGCGTGTTGACGCCTTATCACTTATCGTCCACAAGGAGAATGTGAGAACTCGCGGCCGCGAACTGGTTGAAAAAATGAGAGAATTGATCCCTCGGCAAATGTTTGACGTCGCTATCCAGGCCGCCGTTGGCAGCCAGGTCATTGCCCGCAGTACGGTCAAGGCGTTGCGCAAAAACGTTACCGCCAAGTGTTACGGCGGCGATGTCTCGCGCAAACGCAAGTTGCTCGAGAAGCAAAAAGCAGGCAAGAAACGGATGAAACAGGTGGGCTCGGTAGAGATTCCCCAGGAAGCATTTCTTGCCGTGTTACGAACAGACAAGTGAGTACGAATCTTGATTATTAACCTGGCATTGATTTTGACCTTACTGACGGCGTTCACGGGCGCCGTTGTCGCAATGGACAAACTGGTCTGGAAGACGGCGGATGCCGACAGCCGGCAGGCGCCGACTGCCCAGCAGGTGCTGGTCGAATACTCGCGTTCGTTCTTTCCGGTCTTGTTATTCGTTCTTGTCATCCGCTCATTTGTCTTTGAACCGTTTCGAATTCCGTCGGGTTCGATGATGCCGACTCTTCTCGAAGGCGACTTTATATTCGTCAAGAAATTCTCGTATGGGCTGCGGCTACCGGTAACGGAAACCAAGGTGATCGAAACCGGCAACCCCGAACGGGGTGATGTGATTGTGTTTCGGCTGCCGTCGGACCCGAGCATTAACTACATCAAACGCGTCGTCGGACTGCCCGGCGATACCGTGGTTTATGAGCGGCATCGCCTGACGATCAACGGCGAAAAAGTCGACCTGACGCAAAGTGAAGATGCTTCCTGGAATGTGCCCTTGTTCGTCGAAGATCTCGACGGGCGCGTGCATGACATCCTGGTAACAAATCCCGAGTATTCGACCCGCGACAACACCTATCTCGTACCGGAAGGGCATTATTTCGTGATGGGTGACAATCGCGATCGTAGTAAAGACAGTCGTTTTATCGGTGCGATTCCCGAGGAATTCCTGGTCGGCGAGGCCGTGCGTATCTGGATGCACTTCGTGCCGTGGAATATGCCGGTCTGGGAACGCATCGGCAGAAAAATCCAATAATGTGGTGCCAGTCACTGATTTGACCGGTAAAATCGCGATACGTTGGACAATGTTACGTAATCCATGCACGGCTGAGCGAACGGAGAGGTTTTTATGTCTTTGAATTACTTGGAAAAATGGCGAAATAAGCGCCAGCAGGCCGGCATGACGACGTTGGGCCTGATCATCCTTGTACTGTTCGTGGGCCTGTTTGCGTTCGCCGGCATTCGATTGACGCCCGTGTACCTGAATTACATGAAAGTCGTTGGCGTGGTTGACGGCGTCGAGACCGAATTTGACGGCACAGGCGCCTCCCGCGGGGCGATTCGCACGTCCATTTCCCGGCGCTTCGACATCGAAAGCGTGAGTATCATTACCGCTAAGGACGTTAAGGTAACGACGGTCGACGGCGGCTTTGAAGTCGCGGCGACCTACTCGCACAAGGCACCGTTCATGGCCAACATCTCTTTCGTGGTGGATTTCGACAAGCGAGTATTGGTCCGCCGCTAGACCCATCCGGCCGCGAGGCGGCCCGGCAACCAGAGCGATACCATTGGACAAGGCCGAGAGCTGGCTCGAAAAAACGCTGCATTACCATTTCACGGATGCCCGTCTGTTTGTGCAGGCGCTGACGCACCGCAGCGCCAACGGCACCAACAATGAGCGCCTGGAGTTCCTGGGCGATGCGGTCCTCGATTTCGTGATATCCGAGGCGTTGTTCGAACGATGTCCTGATGCCAACGAGGGCGACCTTAGCAAGCTGCGTGCCTCGCTGGTCAAAGACACCTCGCTTGCGGGTTTGGCCTCGGACCTTGGCATCGGAGAACACCTCATTCTAGGCAGCGGCGAACGCAAGACCGGCGGGCATCGGCGGGAGTCGATTCTGGCCGATGCGCTCGAGGCGATCTTTGGCGCCGTTTATCTCGACTCCGGGTTCGAGGCGGCGGCGAGCATAATCGGCCAGGTGTTCGAGCAGCGGCTCGAAGAGCTGCCGCATACTGATGATCTACGCGATGCCAAGACCCGCCTGCAGGAATGGTTGCAGGCCCGCAAGCTGTCTCTGCCTGACTACAATCTGCTCGCCGTGACCGGTAAGGCGCACCAGCAGAAGTTCGCCGTGTCCTGCACGGTCAGCGAGCTGTCCCAGACGACTGAGGGAGCCGCAACTACGCGGCGGAAAGCCGAACAGGAAGCGGCGCGCCGGATGTTGACTGTTCTTTCGGGGGAACGCCCGTGACGGCGCATCGGTGTGGCATGGTTGCCGTTATCGGCCGACCCAACGTCGGCAAGTCGACGCTGATCAATGCAGTCATGGGGCGAAAGATCAGTATTGTCACGGCGAAACCGCAAACCACACGTCATCGCATTCTTGCCGTGCATACGACCGATGACGTACAGATAATCTTCGTCGATACTCCGGGTCTGCACCGCAAGGCAGGCAAGGCAATGAACAAACTCATGAACCGCACGGCGGCCAATGCGCTCGCCGATGCCGACGTCATCCTGTTCGTCAGTGATGTGACGCGCTGGACGACGGAAGACGATGATGTTTTGAAGCGCCTGCGGCGCGTTGATGCACCCGTCGTGGCGGTGCTAAACAAGATCGACAAGGTCCATCCGAGGGAAAAACTCCTGGATGCGCTTGGTCTCATGGCGGCGCGATTTGATTTCGCCGAGATCATTCCCGTGTCTGCGCACAAGCAAGACAACCTCGAGCAGTTGATGGCAATGCTGCCCGGTTTTCTCCCGGAATCGCCACCGCTGTTTCCCGGTGACATGCATACCGACCGGAGTCGCGAGTTTCAGGCGGCGGAAGTCATTCGGGAGAAACTGACACTCATGCTGCATCAGGAGCTTCCGTACGGTCTGACCGTGCAGGTCGAACGCTACGTGGAAGAACCCGGTGGACTCACGATAAACGCCATCATCTGGGTTGAACGAGACAGCCAGAAGGGCATCGTCGTGGGCAAGAACGGGAGCGTTCTCAAGAAAGTGGGGCGAGCTGCACGGCTGGAGCTCAAGGAACAGCTGCGCTGCAACGTCCATCTCGAGCTATGGGTCAAAGTGAAGACGAACTGGGCCGACAACGAGAAGGATCTCATGAACCTCGGCTACGAGGCGCCGTAGCAGCGATCTTCAATGAGCAACCCAAGGCGCGTTCAACAGCAGCCAGCGTACATTCTTCATCACCGGCCCTTTCGGGACTCGAGCCAGATTCTCACCGTCCTGACTCGCGACCACGGCAAGCTTGCCCTCGTGGCACGAGGAAGCCGCGGTTCGAAGTCGCGGCTTGCCGGCGTCCTGCGGCCATTTCTTCCATTGCGTGTTTCGTGGGTCGCGAAGTCGGACCTCGGTACATTGACGGGCGCTGAAACCGCCGGCCCGCCGTCCGGTCTGCGCGGTGACGCCCTGTTGTCGGCGTACTATGTCAATGAACTCATACTGCACTTCCTGCACCGCTACGATCCGCAACCGGAAATCTACGAACTCTATGCGCAGGCCATACAGACGCTGTGCGGGGCTAATGATGTGGCTGCCTGTCTGCGACATTTTGAAATCGAATTCCTGAGCCTGCTCGGGTACGCAGTCAACCTCGATCGCGAAGCGGGTTCCGGGCGTGACGTGGATCCTGACGGCGACTACGAATATCGCGTGGAGGAAGGGCCGGTGCCGGTCGAGCGATCCGACGGTCCCCTGGTATTCCGCGGCGCGACGCTTCTTGCGATTGGCGCCGGAGAATTCGACAACCCCGATATCCTGCGTGCGGCGAATCGCCTCCTGCGAGACGTCATTGCTTTTCACCTGGGCGGCAAGGAATTGCAGAGCCGCAAGGTGCTGCTTGAGGTACATCGGGGTAGAATTGCGCCTCCTGTAAGCCGGAACCCGGTCGATGACTGAAGACAACCCGATTTTTCTTGGCGTGAATATCGATCACGTTGCGACGCTGAGACAGGCTCGCGGTACGACGTATCCGCGTCCTGCGGAGGCTGCCTACGTGGCAGAGCACGCGGGCGCCGACAGTATTACCGTGCACCTGCGGGAGGACCGGCGCCATATCCAGGATCACGACCTCGAGCAGATCAACGAGGTTCTGTCGACGCACATGAACCTGGAAATGGCTGTGACCGACGAAATGGTGGCTATTGCTACGCGCATTCGGCCGGCGGATGTCTGCCTGGTTCCGGAGAAAAGAGAGGAACTGACAACCGAGGGTGGGCTTGACGTTGCCGGCCAGGTCGGCAAAGTTCGTGCAGCTTGCGAGGCACTTGGGGCAGCCGGTATTCGTGTGTCATTGTTCATTGACCCGGAGCACGCGCAGCTCGATGCGGCGCTGGCAGCAGGCGCGCCTGTCGTTGAATTGCATACCGGACGCTATGCCGATACCGACGGCGACGAGCAGGCGCAGGAGCTCGAACGACTGGTCGATGCTGCCCGCTACGGACACGGACTTGGTCTGATCATCAACGCCGGTCACGGCCTGCATTATCAGAACGTCAAACCGATCGCGCGCATCGCGGAAGTCGTCGAGCTGAACATCGGTCATGCCATTGTTGCCCGTGCCGTGTTCGATGGCCTGGGTCCCGCCGTTACCGAGATGAAACGGCTGATGCTCGAAGCACGCTCGGAGTGATGTGACATGATTTTCGGAATCGGGACGGACATCGTCGAACTCAGCCGCATCGGCGAAATTTACGAGCGCTTCGGCGAGCATTTTGCCAGGCGCATTCTCATGGACGAGGAGATGGAGCTGTTTCGCCGCAGCAAGAACCCCGTACGTTTCCTGGCCATGCGTTTTGCCGGCAAGGAGGCCGCTGTCAAGGCAATGGGAACCGGATTCGCCCACGGTGTGTGGCTGCGCGACGTGGGTATCCTGAACAACGACTGGGGCCGTCCGGTGATCGTCTGGTCGGAACGCGGTAGCCGCGTCTGCGCCCGCCTGGGCATTGGCAGCGGCCATGTCAGTCTGACTGACGATGCAGGGCTGGTTTTGGCCTTCGCCGTCGTCGAACATGCCGAACACAAGAGCTGAGTAGACCATGCATTGTTTTTCTTTCGATATTGAAACGATTCCTGACGTCGATTTCGGCCGTCAATTGCTGGAACTGGACGGTTTGTCTGACGAAGACGTGGCGACCGCGATGACGTTCAAGAGACAGCAAGCGGTCGGGCACGACTTCCTGCCTCTGCACCAGCATCGGGTCGTTGCCATTTCCGTTACGTTCCGGACCGCCGATTCGTTCAAGGTCTGGAGCCTTGGTGACGAGTCGTCTGATGAGGCCGAACTCGTGCAAAGATTTTTTGACGGCGTAGAGCGGTACACACCGGATCTTGTTTCCTGGAACGGCGGCGGCTTTGATCTGCCAGTGCTGCACTACCGGGCGCTCAAGCACGGCATCCAGGCGCCGCGCTACTGGGAGCACGGCGACTCGGATCGTGATTTCAAATGGAATAACTACCTCAGCCGGTATCACTGGCGTCACGTCGATCTCATGGACGTGCTCGCCAACTTCAATAATCGGGCATTCGCCAAGCTCGATGAGATTGCCGTGATGCTGGGTTTTCCGGGCAAACTGGGCATGAGCGGCGCGAAGGTCTGGGATACCTACCTCGAGGGCGGCATCAGGGAGATTCGCGACTACTGCGAGACCGATGTGCTCAATACGTGGCTGGTCTACCTGCGGTTTGAGTATATGCGCGGTAACCTCGATGATAAGGATCTGCAGCGCGAATACACGCTGGTCCGCGACACGCTGCAGGCGGCAGGCCAGCCGCATTTCAAGGAATTTCTCGACGCCTGGCCCGAGACCGGCAAATAGTGGCCAGGAAGAAGCGGCGCGAGCCGGAAATGGCGACGATTACCGGCGTTACGCATGACGGCCGGGGTATCGCCGATAGTGATGGCAAGAAGGTCTTCGTTGCCGGAGCGCTCGAAGGCGAGACGGTAACCTACCAGCGACGCAAGTTTCGGCGAAATTTCGACGAGGGCGAGTTGCTGGAAGTTCACGAGGCGTCGCCGGATCGTATCGAGGCAAAGTGCGAGGCGTTCGGTCGCTGCGGGGGATGCTCACTGCAGCACATCAGCCCGACGCACCAGCGCGAGATCAAGGCGCAGACCTTAAGAGACAACCTGGAGCGAATAGGGCGCGTGACGCCCGAGACCTGGCTCGAGCCGATGACCGGACCCGTCTGGAACTACCGGCGACGGGCAAGGCTTGCGGTCAAGGATGTCCACGGCAAGGGCCGTGCATTGGTCGGCTTTCGTGAGCGGTATGCACCCTTCATTACCGACATGCGGCGCTGCGAAGTTCTTGCGGCGCCCATCGATTCGATGCTGACCGATCTGAGCGACCTTGTTGGCGCCTTGTCGATCAAGGCCAGGTTGCCGCAGATTGAGGTCGCTGTGGCTGAAAACGATATCGCGCTGGTGTTTCGCGTTCTCGACCCGCCGACAGACGCGGATATCGAGCATTTTCGGCAATTCGGCAGAACGCATGCGCTCCGGATCTACCTGCAGACCGGCGGCCTGGATTCTGTCGCACTGCTGTACCCGGAAACCGTAGACGAGTCTTTGTATTACAGCCTGCCGGAGTTCGATGTTCGCGTGGACTTCGAGCCCGTGGACTTCGTGCAGGTCAACAGCGACATCAACCAGAGAATGGTGCACTTCGCACTCGAACAACTGGGGGCTGGCCCGACAGACCGCGTTGTCGACCTTTATTGCGGTATCGGGAATTTCTCGCTGCCGCTGGCCCGCCGGGCCGGCTCGGTTCTCGGCGTGGAGGGGGAAAAGACCCTGACCGAACGTGCGGCCGAAAACGCGCGCCGCAATGGCCTGGACAACGTCAGTTTTCGCGTGGCCGACCTGAGCAAGATCGATGGGTCGGAAAGCTGGGTAAGGGACGGCTGTGATCGGATGCTGCTCGATCCGGCGCGCAGCGGTGCGGCCGAGGTCGTGACACGGATGCACCTGTTCGGACCACAACGGATCGTGTACGTCTCCTGTCATCCCGGGACGCTGGCGCGGGATGCCGGCACGCTGGTGCACGACAAGGGGTATCAGCTCGAATCCGCAGGCATCATCGATATGTTCCCGCACACAGCCCATGTAGAATCTATCGCGGTATTCAAGAAATCGTGACCACAGTCAGCGAGGCACAAAAGATGTCGCTGGGACCCGTGATGCTCGACGTAGAGGGGCTCTCCCTGAGCCCTGCCGATCGCGACCTGTTGCGAGAGCCCGCAGTGGGCGGGGTCATCCTGTTTACGCGAAATTACGAGTCCCCCGAGCAGATTGCCGACCTGGTCGCCGATATTCGGGCGTTGCGGAGTCCGCCACTCCTGATTGCCGTCGACCACGAAGGCGGCCGAGTGCAGCGCTTTCGTGATGGCTTCACCGCGATTCCCCCGATGCGGCGCATCGGTCGGGAGTACGATCGCGACTCCGATTCCGGCCTGCAGGCAGCGCGCGAGGCTGGCTGGCTGATTGCGTCCGAGCTGCGGGCCGTCGGTATCGACCTGTGTTTCGCTCCCTGCGTGGACATCGACTGGGGCGTCAGCGAGATCATTGGAGATCGTTCATTCCACCGCAAGGCAGAGGCTGTTGCGGATCTGGGGAATGCGTTTGCAAGGGGACTGCGCAGCGCCGGCATGGCCGCCGTCGCAAAGCATTTCCCGGGCCACGGAGCGGTGCTCGCAGATTCGCACCTGAAACTCCCGGTAGACCGCCGGGAGTATGGTCTGCTGCTCGATGACATGCGCCCGTACGAACGGCTGGTCAGCACCGGGGCCATCGCGGGAGTCATGCTTGCCCATATCGTCTACGAGCAGATCGATGCGCAGCCCGCAGGTTTTTCAGAGTACTGGATTCAGCGTGAATTGCGGACACGGCTTGGCTTTGGCGGTGCCGTTTTCTGCGACGACCTGAGCATGCAGGCAACGCTTGGCTACGGGTCGATGGCCGAGCGCGGCCGGCTGGCGCTGGACTCGGGCTGCGACATGATTCTTGTCTGCAACGACCGAGACGCGGCTCACGAGGCCGTTGACGCTTTCAACGACTACTCGAACCCGTTGTCACTGGTTCGGCTGGCGCGGCTGCACGGTACCGGGCAGCCGCTGCGCGAGACCCTTCTTGCTAGCGAGGAGTGGCAGGCGGTCAACGAGCGGTTCTCGCATTGGAGCGACCGCCCCGAGTTTCATCTCGATGCCTAGGGTGAACCGATGACAACGACCTATGGACTGATGGTCGGCAGTGGCTGGGAAGACCTGTCGAAAGGCGACGCCGGCACCGAGGCCGAAACCGCCTTCGGAATGCCGTCCGCACCCGTGCACAGATTGCAATTTGGCGAGCACCACGTATTGTCGCTGGCCCGTCACGGGGACCGGCATACCCTACCGCCTCACAAGATCAACTATCGCGCCAATATTCTGGCGCTGAAGAAGCTTGGCGTAACCGCAATTATCGCCCTGAATACCGTCGGCGTCGTGTCGTCGGTGCGGCAGTCGGGCGAGATCGCCGTGCCCGATCAGCTACTCGACTACACCTGGGGCCGCGAACAAACGATTTACGATGGCCGGCGTGGCAACGTGGGGCATATCGATTTTACGGAGCCATTTTCCGGCGAGCTGCGGTCCGATCTTCTGGACGCGGCGCGGCGAGCCGGGGTGGACTGTTTCGACGGTGGTGTCTATGCGACGACGCAGGGACCGAGGCTCGAAACGGCGGCGGAGGTCGACCGGCTCGAACGCGATGGGGCCGACTACGTCGGCATGACGGCCATGCCCGAAGCGGCGCTGGCCCGTGAGCTCGAGGTCGCTTATGCCTGCCTTGCCATGGTCGTAAACCGCGCCGCGGGGCGCGGCGATGTGCCGATCCATGATGATGTCGAGGCAAGCACGCGGGCGGCCCGAACTGCGACGATGTCGCTACTCGAAAACTTTTTCCAAGCGGTATAATGCCCGCACGATGGAATCGCTAGAGCGCAACATTCTGGAGCAGGTATTGGCGGGTTCAACCGAGCCCGTGTTGATCGTCAATGTTGGCCAGGCGGACTGGCCCGTGGCATTCGCGAACCCGGCATTCGTACCAATCGGGGGTGAAGCGGTCACGGGGCAGCCTTTCGCCGACGTCATTGAGGAGATCGCGGGCCGTGAGCTTGCGCTCGAGGTCAGCGAATCCGTCAGGTCGGGCCAGGAGACGAGCTTTCCGGTCGAGTCGGGCAGCCGGGAGTATCTCCTGGTCCTCACACCGCTGCAGCTGCGTGGCGACAAGACCCCACGCAATTACGCGGCTTACTGGCGCAGTAGCACGGGCACCAGCACGCCAGACGGCGCCGAGACGCACCACGCTCTGCTGAAGGCGAAACGCCGGATTCGCGACCTGTCCCGCGACGATCCGGTTACCGGCTTGTTAAACGGTCGAGCGTTCCGCGAAGTTTTCGAACACGACTGGGCGGTCGCCGCACGCGACAAGGGACGGCTTTCTCTCGTCATGTTCACGCTGAATGAATTCGACGCCTATATCGAGGTCTTCGGCCGTCATGCCGCCGATTCATGCCTGCGTCGCGTCGGGCGTGCCGTTCGCCGCTGCCTGAGAAGAGCGAGCGACGTTGTCGCGCGGCCGAATGGCGCCTGTTTCATTGCGTTGTCGCACGCGTCGGATGAAGGAGGCGTGAAGGACTTTGCGGCCCGGATATCCACGGCCGTGCGTGAACTCGGGCTGCACCACCCCAGGTCGACCTCGTCGAAATTCGTAACCGTGACGTCTGAGGTGGCAGTTGCCGATACGGCCGATGAGAAGCGCAGCGCGGCCGAGTTCCTCGATGAGCTACTCGGTTCCGTACCCGAGTAGCTCGTTCACGTCACTGCCTTCCTCTTCCTCGACGCGCGTGACCTTGGCGAGCACCCCGAACTTCGGATGATCGTAGTAGCGTAGCTCACCGTTCTTGAGAATCCGGTCCTCTTTGATGCGGTAGTAGACCGGTTCTTGTGCGTTGATCTCCTCCAGAAGCTCTCCCACCGTTCGGGTGTCGCCGAGGCGCTCCTGTTCATCGACGTTATAGGTCTTTGACTTGGGTGCTTCGAGCTGCAGGTCGACGACTAGGTGCAGGAAACGATTGAGATACAAAGTCAGGTCGCCATCGAGTCCGGGCGGGGGACGCGCAAACCGGTGCAAAGGAACGGGCTCGGTTTGTTCCTCGGTCCAGGTGGCCTGTGTCCAGCCGAAGTGCATGACGGGCGCGTAGACATCGAGCCGGCGCATGCGATCCATGATGTCATCAAGCTGGTAGTCCGCGCGATCCAGCAAGACGAGTTCCGTATCGGGCAGCGGTGCGGGCGCCCGCCCGGCATCCCGGGAAGGCGCATCGTCGAACGCTATCTCTTCGTCCGCGAGAGGCGGGTCGGCAGGCGGCTCGTCACGAGGAAATATTTCACTGCCCGTCGACACCTCCTGTGCATAGCGGAAAATGATGACCTCGACGGTGTAACGCCGGATCTCGGGTTCCTCGATCTCAATGTCGCCCAGGCGCTCCTGGGCGCCAGCGGGCAGGAACGCGAGCAGGGCTAGCAGGCTGATTGTCACTCTAAGCATCATTTCCTTCTTTGACCATGAGTCGGGCCAGCAGGTTCTCGATTGTAACGAATCGCTTCTCGAGTTCACCCAGGTCGTCCTTGATCTGCAGCCTGTGGGAGCCCTGCAAACGGAATCGTTGGCTGTCATTTTGCACTAATTGGATGAGCGCGACAGGGTCAATACGGCTTTCCTGGCCAAACACGAGGTA
>SHLT01000079.1 GCA_004282875.1 Chromatiales bacterium
CCGTCAGCCACTTGCAGAGTGTACTCGGCTCCAAGGACTGGCGGGAGGCCTATAAGCAGGCCCTGCCATTACTGACCGAGTACGGCACCGAATTGTCACAGAACGTCGAGCTGCAACGAGCCTACGCCGAGGTCAGCAGGAACCTGCCGGCCGACGCCAGCCAAGCGAGCCGCAGTGCAGTCGATCACGCCTTGCGCGATTTTCATCTCGCGGGTGTGGACCTCGAGACAGCGGCAAAGGATCGCTTCAAGGCCATCATGCAGGAGCTCGCCGAAACGCAGGCCGACTTCGAGCATAATGTCCAGGACGCGTCGGATGCCTGGACACTGCACATTACCGATGCGGACAATCTGCTCGGGCTGCCCGACGCCGCGCTCGCGCGCGCGGCTGACGATGCCCGGAAGGCCTCTCTCGAGGGCTGGCTGCTATCGCTCGACTACCCTACCTATGACGCGGTGCTAAAGCATGCCGACTCCCGGGACCTCCGCGAGGCGCTGTACCGCGGCTGGGTCACGCGCGGCTCCGACCAGGGTCGCGATGCCAAGTGGGACAACAGCGCCAATATCGAACGCATCCTCGCGCTGCGGCACGAGGCAGCCAATCTCGTGGGCTTCTCCAATTTTGCCGAGTACTCGCTCGCCACCAAGATGGCCGACACGCCCGACCAGGTAATTGCTTTCCTGCGCGAGCTGTCGGCACACTCGCGCGCGTCCGCCGAGAAAGAGCTTGAGGAGCTGACAGAGTTTGCGGGAATGCATCTCGAAGCCTGGGACGTCACCTACTGGCTCGAGAAATTCAAGCAGGACAAGTACTCGGTCTCGAACGAGGAGCTGCGCGCTTATTTTCCCGCAAACACGGTCAAGGAAGGTTTGTTCGCGCTGGCGTCGCAGCTGTACAGCGTCGAGCTCGCCGTCGATCCGAATGTGGCTAGCTGGCACGAGGACGTTCGCTACTACAACGTCCGCCAGGGTGGCCAGGTCATCGGCGGTTTCTATACCGACCTTTTTGCACGCAACGGCAAACGAGCGGGTGCATGGATCGATGAGTGCATCACGCGCCAGAGGCTGAATGGCCACTCGGCACTTCCCGTCGGCTACCTCGTTTGCAATTTCCAGCCACCGAACGAGCAGGGTGTGTCATTGCTGACGCACGATGAGGTCGTGACCCTGTTCCATGAATTTGGTCACATGCTCCATCACCTTCTTACGAAGGTCGACTTCCCGAGCATCTCCGGCATCAATGGCGTGCCCTGGGACGCCGTGGAGCTACCGAGCCAGTTCATGGAAAACTTCGCGTGGAGCTACGATGTATTGACACGCTGTTCCTCACATCACGAGTACAACAAGCCGCTGCCTCGCGACCTGTTTGACAAGCTCGACAACAGCCGTCACGCAGGTGCCGCGCTCGCGATGTTGCGGCAACTCGAGCTTGGGCTGTTCGATTTCCGCGTCCACGCCGAGTACGATCCCGATGCGCCGGCGCCCGTCCTGCAGGTATTGGCCGATGTGCGCGACGAAGTTGCGCTGATCAAGCACCCCAATATCAATCGCCTGCCGCACGCCTTCTCGCACATCTTCGCGGGCGGCTATGCAGCCGGTTACTACAGTTACAAGTGGGCCGAGGTGCTCGCCGCCGACGCGTTCGGCGCCTTCGAGGAAGCCGGCATTTTCGACGAGGCCACCGCACAGCGATTCCGCCAAGAGATTCTGGAAGTCGGCGGAAGTCGGGACATCATGCAAGCCTACATCGCATTCCGGGGACGAGAGCCAACGATCGACGCGCTGCTTCGGCAGACGGGCATCGAAACCTGATGAAGATAGCGACGTGGAACGTCAATTCGATGAACGTACGCGAGCCGCACGTGGTCGAGTGGCTGCAAAATCACGATCCTGATGTGCTCGTGCTGCAGGAAATCAAGCAGGCTACCGAAAAATTCCCGGCCGATGCATTGCAGGAGCTGGGTTATCACTCGATCGCGAGCGGCCAGAAAACCTACAACGGTGTAGCCGTGGTCAGCAAGACGCCGGCTAACGACCCCGTGACTGACTTTCCGGATCTCGACGACCCGCAGCGACGCATACTGGCGACGACCATCGGCGAGGTTCGCGTTGTGGATCTCTACATTCCGAACGGCTCGGAAGTCGGCTCCGAAAAATACGAGTACAAGCTCAACTGGCTAAAGAGCCTGCGAAACTTCCTCGATGCGGAAATGCAGCAGCACGAAAACCTCGTGGTGCTTGGCGATTTCAATATCGCACCGGCAGATGAAGACGTCTACGACCCCGAGAAGTGGGGGGAAGCGATTCTATGCAGCCCGCTCGAACGGCAGGCGCTGCGGGAACTCATTGACCTCGGACTGACGGACGTGTTCCGCAAGTTCGAGCAACCTGAAGGCATGTTCAGCTGGTGGGACTACCGGGCGGCTGGCTTCCGACGCAATGCCGGCCTGCGCATCGACCTGATATTGACGAGCCACAGCATGACGGAGCGCTGCACGGCGAGCTACGTGGACAAGGAGCCCCGCGCCTGGGAGCGCCCTTCCGACCACGCGCCCGTCGTCGCCGAATTCGCCGATTGATATTACATATTCCCTGTTTTGTCGATGTGGACCCTTACGGGCACGTGTAAAATGACAAATAAAAAAGAACAGGGTTTCATGTCTCAAGACCGACGTAACGATTACGACGTCACCAACACCGTTCAGGTCAGCGATCCCGTTTCGGTACGCAATGCCGTGCACGAATTATATGCAAAGACGTTTCCGGGCATGTCGTTCGACAAGCTCTGGCTGGCGTTCTATGACTTCGAGCGGTTGTTCACGGGCCGTTACCCGGGCTACCAGGGCTGCGATACAACCTATCACGACATGCAGCACACGCTGGACATGACGCTCGCGCTTGCCCGCTTGGTCTGCGGCTATGAGCTAAGCGTCGAGCCGCGCGACCGGCTCGGCCCCGGCCGTGCTCAGATGGCGATCATCACGTCGCTGTTCCATGACTCCGGTTATATACGGCACGACGAGCGCGATAAGGACTTCGCCAATGGAGCCGAGTTCACGCTCTACCACGTATCCCGCAGCGCGGACTTCCTGCGCCGCTACCTGCCAGAACTCGGCCTGGCGCAGGATGTTGGCGTCGCCAGCATGATCGTGCACTTCACGGGCTACGAACTCGACCTCGATAAAATCGAGCTCGACGACCCTCGCGACGTTATCTGCGGCCACCTCATTGGCACCGCTGACCTCATTGCGCAGATGGCGGACCGCTGCTACCTCGAGAAATGCCGGGATCACCTCTATAACGAGTTTGTTGTCGGTGGTGTTGCCGTCGAGAACGCTCGGCCGGGCGAATACATGGTTCGCTACACATCGGGTACGGATTTGCTGAAGAAGACCCCGACGTTTTACCAGCAGGTCATGCGTGAACGGCTAAACGCCAAGTTCAATCGCGTCTACCGCTACATCGAAGTGTTGTACAACGGTGAGAACCCGTACATCGAGGCGATCCGCGTCAACATGACGCACCTGGTGCGCATTATCGAGACCGGCGACTGGTCACTGCTGCGCCGCAAACCCGCGACCTTCCTCGGGCTCGCGGCCGCCGTGCAGGACATCGAGAAACTTGTCGCCGCGCAGCTCGCCAAATTCAAGGGCGCCAGGACTCACCCCGACGACACGTTGTTAATGCCCATCTGAATACATCGGGAGAAAACCCTTGCGTGCCTCGAGGCGCGCTATCCATTGTTGCACTGCCGGGTACTTGCCGAGATCGAAGCCGCCTTCGCCGGCCACATGCGTGTACGCGTACAGCGCAATATCCGCAATACTGAAGCCACCGTTCGCGATCCAGTCGTCGTTCTCGAGCTGCTCTTCCATGACGTCGAGCGCCTTGTAACCGCCGGGACGTTTCGCTTCGAGGTCCGCCTGCCGCTCGGGCGGGCTGCCAAGGTACCTGACGATGAAGCGCGAGGTCGCAATATAGGGTTCGTGGCTGTACTGCTCGAAGAACAGCCAGCGCAAGACGTTGGCACGCTCGTAGCGGTCACCGCCCACCAGCTCGCTGCCGTCGGCGAGCCAGGACAGGATGGCGTTCGACTCGGAGAGGCAGCGTCCATCGGGCAACTGCATCACGGGCACCTTGCCGTTCGGGTTCATGGCCAGAAACTCCGGCGTGTGCGTCGAGCCGTCGAGCACGCTGGTCTCGACCCAGTCGTAGTCGACACCCAGTTCCGAGCAGGCCAGTTTCTGCTTGTAGCAGTTGCCCGATATCGAATCTCCGAAAATACGAATCCTGTCACTCATCCTTTTGCTGCTCCTCGCGCCAACGGCGTAGCGCATAAAATTGGGCTCGACTCAGGCGCCTGTTGGCAAGGAACGCGGCGACGCCCGCCGCCACGACCGCGAAGAACCCGTCCGCGACATTCCAGACTTCATCGAAAAACACGGGCCACGTCATGCTCGTCACCGACCGCAGTATCTCGACGGTGCCCATGCCATAGGACTCGGCTGTGGTTGAAGCGGCCAGAACGATGTTGCTCATGATCGAGCCGAACAGCGCCATCGCCGCCGCCAGGACGGGAAAGGTCCAATCGACGCCGCGACCTGCGCGACGGATAGCGAGACCCAGCATTGCACCCAGCACGACTGTCATCCAGGGAAACACGCGACCGGTTAATGCCGACACCGAAACCCACAGCACGCAAAAAACGATCAGGGCGATTAACCCGGCCACGACGGCATTGCGAAACGACTGCGCGCGAACGAGGCGCGCACCGTCCGCGGCGGTAACATCAAGTCCACTGCCGTCGCCGTGCTTTTTTCGAAGTCGCAATGGATTCGGATTGGGTGTTTTCTTCATGCGTCGGTTTGTCAGCCGGGCGGGCTACGATGCTAGACTGCCAGCCAGTGACTATGCCAGCAAATAACAAGAATATCGTGCTGATTTCCGGCGGTGCCTCCGGCATCGGTCGGCGCATGGCAGAACGCTTTCTCGCGCAGGGCGATAGTGTCCATGTCGGCGATGTGTCGGCGGAGTTGGTCAACGAGTTTCTTGCGGCAAACCCCGGTGCGACGGGCACCGTCGCCGATATCGGCGACCGGAAAGACATAGCGCGCCTGATCAGCGATTTCGAAACGCATTACGACCACCTCGACGTGCTCGTAAACAACGCCGGCGTCGCGGGGCCGTCGGCGAAGGTGGATACGCACGATGACGAGGGCTGGGACGACTGCATCCGCATCAACCTGTCCGGCACGTTCTACCTGACAAAGCGGGCCGTGCCCTTGCTGCGCCGGTCCGGCAGCGGTTCGGTCATCAATATTTCGTCGACGGCCGCCCTTCACGGATACCCGCTGCGGTCGGCTTATGCCGCCAGCAAGTGGGGCATGATGGGCCTCATGAAAACCTGGGCAATGGAGCTGGGCCCGGAGGGAATCCGCGTCAACGCCGTCTGTCCGACCAGTGTCGAGGGCGAGCGGATCGATGCCGTCATCGAGCGCGACGCCAGGCAGCGCGGCTTACCGGTTGAACAGGTCCGTGAGGTTTACCTGCGGCAGACGTCGATGCGAAGCTTTATCTCACCCGATGACGTGGCCGACGTCGTGCTGTTTCTTGCCTCGGATGCGGCGAAGAAAATATCCGGCCAGTCGATTTCCGTCGATGGCCATACCGAAGGCCTGTCCAACTGGCTCGACTAACAAAGGAGTAGCAGTGCGCGCAGCATGGTTTGAAAAATTTGGCGCGGCGCAGGATGTGCTGCAAGTCGGTGAACGCGACACACCGGTCGCCGGCCCTGGCGAGGTGCTGGTCAGGATGGCGACGAGCGGCGTCAACCCGTCGGACGTGAAAAAGCGGGCGGGTTCCTTCCCCGACCTTCTCGATAACGGCTTCGTAATTCCGAACAGTGACGGCGCCGGCGTCATCGAGGCAGTAGGCGATGGTGTCGCTGCGAGCCGCATTGGCGAGCGGGTCTGGATCTACCAGGCACAGTACGCGCGACGCTTCGGCACGGCCGCGGAGTATGTCGCCATCGATGCCATGCGTGCGCCAGCACTCCCGGACGCTGCAAGTTTCGAAGTGGGTGCCTGCCTCGGCATTCCTGTAATGACGGCACACCGTTGCGTATTCGCAGATGGCGACGTTGCCGGACAGACGGTGCTCGTCACGGGCGGCGCGGGCCGCGTCGGTCACTATGCCGTGCAATGGGCAAGCCGGGCCGGCGCCACGGTGATTGCCACCGCGAGCAACGACGACGACAAGGCGGTGTGCGCAGCGGCGGGCGCGGCGCACGTCGTCAATCACCGCGCTGACGATGTCGTGAACTCCATCATGGAGGCGACCAACGGGTCGCCCGTCGACCGTATTGTCGATGTCGAGTTCGGCGGCAACCTGCCGACGTCGATCGAGGTGCTGCGCATCGGCGGGACCATTGCATCCTATGCGTCGACGCAAGTGCCGGAACCGACACTGCCGTTCTTCAAGATGATGTACAAGGACGTCACGGTTCGTATGGTCATCGTTTATGCCATGCCGGAAGCTGCGAAAGAACATGCGGTCGCCGATATCGAGAAGGCCCTGTCCGCGGGTTCGCTGCAACACCGGATCGCACACACGATGCCGCTGGGCGAGATCGCCCATAGCAACGAGATTATCGAGCACGGCACCGTGCGCGGCGCCGTGGTATTGACGATCGACTGAGCCGCGGCTCGAGGGGGGGGCGTATGGAACAAAGGCGTATCGACTGGCCGAGCTTCGGGCTTTGCGCCTTTATCCTGCTTGCTGCCAGCATCCCTCTGTTTGCTTACCCGAACGAGTCCGAAGCCGCGCTCGAGGCTCTTTACGGTTTCATCGCAAGCGAGTTCGGCATCCTCTACCTGCTGGCCAGCGTCGCGGCCATCGGCTTCCTCGTATGGCTGGGGTTAAGCCGCTATGGCACCGCAAAGCTCGGCGATACCGACGAGAAACCTGAGTTTCGTGAAATCAGCTGGGTGGGCATGCTGTTCTGCGCCGGTGTCGGCGCGGGCCTGCTGTACTGGTGCGCCACGGAATGGGCTTACTATTACGACGCCCCACCCTTCGGCGCGGAACCACGCAGTGTCGAGGCACAGGAGTGGGCATCGACGTACGGCATGTTCCACTGGGGCTTCACGGCGTGGGCCTTCTACTGCCTGCCGACAATCGCGATTGCCTATCCCTATTACCGCAAGAAGCTCGACATACTGCGCTTCAGCGTGAGCTGCCACTGGTTCCTCAAGGATAACGATCACGGTCCGCTCGCCCGCAGCATCGATTTTCTCTTCATGATTGCGCTGCTTGGCGGTGCCGCATCCAGTCTCGGTTTTTCAACGCCGATGATTGCGGCCTGCATCGCGTGGCTGTTCGACATCGACCCGGGCGACACGCTCGAGATTGCCGTGGTCGGCCTGTGCATCGTGTTGTTTGCGCTCAGCGTCTGGCTCGGCCTGAAGAAGGGCATCAAGCGCCTTAGTGACCTGAACGTGCTGCTCGCGTTCGGGTTGTTGCTCTTCATTCTCGTCGTCGGCCCGACGGCGTTCCTGCTCAAGACCAGCCTGAACAGTGTCGGACTCATGGCCGACAACTTCCTGCGCATGAATTTCTGGACGGACCCGTTCACCGAATCCGGATTCGTTGAAAGCTGGACGATCTTCTACTGGGCCTGGTGGATTGCGTTTGCGCCGTACATCGGGCTGTTCGTAACGCGTATTTCCCGCGGCCGGACCATCCGCCAGGTCATTTTCGGCATGCTCATCTGGGGTTCGCTGGGAAGCTGGCTGTTCTACATGGTCATGGGGAACTACGCGATGTTCCTCGAGCTGTCGGGCCAGGTCGATTTCACGGGCATCATGAAGTCCGTCAGCGGCAGTGCCGCCATCGTCGCCACGCTGGAGCAGCTGCCACTGGCCGGCGTGGTCATCGCGGTCTTTTCACTGATCTCGATTATCTTCGCAGCCACGACCTACGACTCGGCCTCGTACACGCTGGCGTCCAGCGCGACCTTACACCTCAAGGCCGGCGACGACCCGGCGCGTTGGCATCGCGTCTTCTGGGCATTCGCACTCGGACTGATGCCGGTGGCCCTGATGTTGCTCGAAGGAAACCTGCGGCCGATCCAGGTCATTCTGCTGGTAGTTTCGCTACCGATACTTCTCGTCGGTATTGCGATGTCTGTCGCGCTGGTCAGGACGCTGCGGGCTGACATCGCTCCATAAGCGTCGCACCGAGCTGCCCGCTTAGTGCGACCGCTACGGGCGGCCCGGCATACAGCTCAAACACGTACCGGTCGCCATTTTGCAGCAGGAAACGGACGTGGGTGCCGGGCACCTTGACGGTCTCGGACGCGTCTTCTGGCAGCGGCCCCTTGTAGGTAAGCCAGAAGCCGAAGTCGTCGATGGTGGCATCGAACCTGGCTGCGATGGAGAGCTTCTTGAGGCCTTTGCGTTTGGCACCGAACAGGACCTCCTGGTCCGCGAACGTCACCTGGGATGGCTGTCGTTCGGTGCCATACGACTGTACCAGTCGTAACCAGGGCTCGAGCGGATTCGCGGGCTCAAACGAGAACGCAGCGACACCCACGACCAGCAGGATCGCCAACACCACAAATGCTTCACTCATGAATTCCATAACCAACCGCTCCTCGCGCGCAGTGTACTACTCAAGTACCGGCGCCGGAAACCGTTGGCAGCCGCGCACGGGAATTACGCCGTCAGGCTGGCGAACAATGTCGGGAGTTTTTCGGGCAGGCGATCGACATGATCGACGATCGTGTAGTTATTGGCGCCAAAGATGCGCTTCACGTAGCTGTCCGCGTTCGGGTCCAGGGTCAGGCAATAGGCAAGGACCCCTTTCGCGTACAGCTCGTCCACGGCTTTCTTGCTGTCGTGGCGCAGATGTTGCGGATCGCGCTCGTCGATATCGGCGGGCGCTCCGTCGGTCACCAGCAACAGCAGCTTGCGACGCTCGGGCTGACCAAGCAGGTGATGGCCGGCATGACGCATGGCGGCGCCCATCCGCGTCGACAGGCCGCCCTGCATCCCGGCGAGCCGGGCTTTGACATCCCGGCCGAAGGACTGGTTGAAGTCCTTGAAGCGGTAATAGTGAATATCGTGACGCCCTTCCGACGCGAAACCGTGCACGGCAAACGGATCGCCAATGCCACTTATTGCCGTGCAGACCAACGTAGCAGCTTCACGCGTCAGCTCCAGCACGGTTTTCTCGGACCCGGCCATTGTCTCATTGGTCGACTCGGACAGATCAAGTAACACGGTTACCGCAAGGTCGCGGTTCTTGATGACGTTGCGCATCGTGATGCGCGTATCGGGCTGCTGGCCCATGCGAATCGAGATCATGGCGTCGACGGCGGCGTTAATGTCGATCTCATCGCCGTCTTCCAGGCCGCGCTCACGCTGCACGCCTTGTGGCGCGAGGCGGTCGATAATGTGTTTGATCTTGTGCGCGACAGGCCGGTATTCGAAGAGTATGCGGTCGATCTCATCGGCATCACCCTTGCTGGCGCGACGCTCATAGACGGTCGTCCAGTCGGGACGGTAGAGCTGCACCTGGTAGTCCCATTCCTGGTAGTGATACGGCGCAGAGATGGGTTCCTTGCCCCACATGTCGTTAAAGCTGACGGTCGCTTCCCCGGCGTCTTCATACGGCATGAACTTCGTCGAGCAGACCCAGACTTCCTGCGCATCGTCACCGGCAAGCTCGCAGTCGACTTCATTGGCCATTTCCACGGCGCTCACATACTTGCGAACCTGCCGCTGCCAGGCGGGGACGACGTCTACGCCGCCCTCAGACGTTTCGAACGCCCAGATAATGCGATTGTCATCGCGGTACGGCACGCGGATGCACTCGAGGATCCGGAGGCTCGGCAGGTCCTTGCGGTTTGCAAGCACCTGGAACAGCTCCATGCCGAGTTCGCGGGAAAGGCCGTTGTCTTGCTGGCGGGCTTCGATGCCGGCATGGAAGCGCATTACAACGCGATTCAGCTCGGCGTCGTCAATAGGTACGCTGCGGTCGTTGAGACAAAGCGCGAAGCGCTCGAGCAGCGGCACCGTCGGGTGCTCGACTTGAGCGTCATGCTCTATCGCGAGCAGCCGGCCCCAGAGCTTGCGGAGACCGGGGAATGCCTTCGCGGCCCGGTATTCCACGCGGGCGTCTTCGACGAGCCCGATAAGGAACATCTGTGCCGGGCTCAGCCCCTCGCCGGGCATCGCGCGGGTCGTATAGCAAAGGTGCGCAGCGAGATGCGCCGACTGGGCGCGATAGAGTTCGAGCCCGGTCACTGCACCGATCGCATCAACCGCGTCGGGCAGATGAATGACGTGGTCTTCGTAATACGGCCTGAAGCCTTCGCGGTCGGCAGCGGCTGGGCGCAAGAAAAAGTCCCGCCCCCAGAGTGCGCGCAGGTAAAAGTTGAGCTTGCGCTGCGTGTCTACAAACAAGGTGCCGCGCCGCTCCTTTTGCAGCATCTTTTTGCTGTCGGCGCTCTCTAGGCTGAAGTACTTGACGAGATTGGTCAGGTCGCGGCGGTAGGCTTCGGCACCGAAGTTGGCCCAGCGGCGAAGGCCGGACAAGGTCAGCATGGACAGTAGCCGGTCGATGTTCCCGAGCATCGGGCGCAGGCCACGCGAGGCTTTCGCGGAAAGCTGGTGGATGAGTGTCAGGTAGCCACGCAGCAGCTCCGGGTCGCCAAGACGGCGGGCCGCGGTCGGCAGGCTGGCAAAGAGCAGCGCGATGACTTCGCCCGACGTCATCGACGAAAGCTTCATAGCGGCCTCGATGCAGTCGCGGATGACATCTTCGCCGCACTCCTGGATGACCGCCGGCATTTCCTCGAGGTAGGAGAGTACGACGTCGTGGCCGCGCCCGAGATTGCACAGGCCCTTGGCGCCTTCCATGTAGTCGTGCAGACCTGTCGATGACATGACGCGGGCGGCATCGTGGAAGGTGGCCTCGAGCGTATCGATGACCTCCGGAGCGGCCTTGTCGAAACACGCTGCGTAATCTTCGAGTTTGACGGTCATGATCTGACTCTGGCGTCAGAGGAGACTAACTGACAAAGAACGTCGCGACGGCCGCTTCCAGGGTTTCACGCATGTCGGGGTCGTCGGTCAGCGGCGTGACCAGCGTCATCTGGCAGGCGGCGGCCGGTTCGATGCCCTCACCGATCATCTGACCGGCGTAGACCAGCAGCCGGGTGGAGATGCCTTCGTCAAGGCCGTGGCCTTTGAGGTTGCGGGTGCGGTGTGCAATCTGTACGAGATTGCTGGCGGTATCCGGATCACAGCCCGATTCAGTCGCGACGATCTCCACCTCGAGGTCCTCGGTCGGGTAATCGAAATCGAGTGCGGCGAAGCGTTGCTTCGTCGACTGCTTGAGGTCCTTCATCAGGCTCTGGTAGCCGGGGTTGTAAGAGATCACCAGCTGGAAGTCGGGGTGCGCTTCGATGAGCTCACCCTTCTTGTCCAGCGGCAGATTGCGGCGGTGGTCCGTCAGCGGGTGGATCACGACGGTTGTGTCCTGGCGTGCTTCGACGACTTCGTCGAGATAACAGATGGCGCCGATTCGCGCCGCCGTGGTTAGCGGCCCGTCCTGCCACTTGGTGCCGTCCTTATCGAGCAGGTAGCGGCCTACCAGGTCCGAGGCCGTCATATCTTCGTTACATGCCACCGTGACAAGGGGCTTGCCGAGTTTGTACGCCATGTGTTCGACGAAGCGCGACTTGCCACAGCCGGTTGGCCCCTTGAGCATGACGGGCATACGCCGGGCATAGGCTGCTTCATACAGGCTTTCTTCGTCGGCAACGGTCTTGTAGTACGGCTGCTTCCGAACGCGGTACTGGTCCGCTACGTCGCCACCGTCCACAGGTTTTCGCAGGACTTCCATTTAGACGGGTGTCCCTCGGTAGATCACCATTTCCGCGCCTTTCGACTGGGCGTAGTTGTCAAAGCCGACGAGGCGCACGTGATTGTCGGGGTGCGCTCGATGACAGGCAGCGGCCTCGGCCAGCACGCGATCGATGTCGGTCTCGCCGAACATCGGCAGCTTCCACATGTACCAGAAGTAACCGAAGGCGTTCTCGGGTTCGGTATGCTCGATGGCAGGATTCCAGCCCTGCGACAGGATGTACTCAACCTGCTTGCGGATTTCCACGGCTTCCATGGTCGGCAAGTAGGAAAAGGTCTCGAACTTGCGAGAGCCGGGATCGCTCAGGCTCGATTTGTAATCTTGTACATCAGACATATTGAGTTCCTCTGATCAGGTCGACAGGTTTAGCGGTGCACGACGTCGAGCTTGTCGACCGTGTCGAATTCGAATTTGATTTCCTTCCAGGTCTCCATGGCCATCTTGAGTTCGGGGCTGTGCTTGGCAGCCTCGGTAAGAATGTCCTTGCCTTCCTTCTCGAGTTCCCGTCCCTCGTTGCGCGCTTTGACGCAGGCTTCGAGCGAGACGCGGTTGGCCGCGGCGCCTGCCGCGTTGCCCCACGGATGTCCGAGCGTGCCGCCGCCGAACTGCAGGATCGAGTCGTCGCCGAAGATCGAAACCAGGGCGGGCATATGCCAGACGTGGATGCCGCCGGATGCCACCGGGAAGACGCCGGGCAGAGAACCCCAGTCCTGGTCGAACATGATGCCCCGCGTGCGGTCTTCCTTGATGTAGCGGTCGCGCATCAGGTCGATCCATCCGAGGGTCGCATCGCGATCGCCTTCGAGCTTGCCGACGACGGTGCCGGAATGCAGGTGGTCGCCACCCGACAGGCGCAGCATCTTGGTCAGCACGCGAAAGTGAATGCCGTGGTTCGGGTTGCGATCGAGTACCGCGTGCATGGCGCGGTGAATGTGCAGCAACAGGCCGTTGTCGCGGCACCAGTTCGCCAGGCCGGTATTGGCCGTGAAGCCGCCCGTGAGGTAATCGTGCATGATGATCGGTGCGCCGAGTTCTTTGGCGTACTCTGCACGTTTGTACATTTCTTCGGGTGTCGGCGCCGTCACATTCAGGTAATGACCTTTGCGTTCGCCCGTCTCATCCTGGGCTTTGTGAACGGCTTCCATAACGAAATCGAAACGCTGCTTCCAGCGCATGAACGGCTGTGAGTTGACGTTCTCGTCGTCCTTGGAGAAATCGAGGCCGCCGCGCAGGACTTCGTACACCGCGCGGCCGTAGTTCTTGGCGGAAAGTCCGAGCTTCGGCTTGATCGTGCAGCCCAGCAACGGACGCCCGTACTTGTTCATGATGTCGCGTTCGACCTGGATGCCGTGCGGCGGACCGCCGCAGGTCATCACGTAGGCACGCGGCACCCGGACGTCCTCGAGGCGCAGTGAGCGAACGGCCTTGAAGCCGAACACGTTTCCCACGAGCGAGGTCAGGATGTTGACGACGGAGCCCTCTTCGAACAAGTCGATGGGATACGCGATGAAGGCATAGAACGCCTCATCGTTACCCGGCACGTCTTCGATCGCGTAAGCGCGGCCCTTGTAGTAATCGAGGTCGGTGAGCAGATCGGTCCAGACTGTCGTCCAGGTACCGGTCGACGATTCCGCCGCCACTGCCGCGGCCGCCTCTTCGCGCGGCACACCTTCCTGCGGTATGACCTTGAAGCAGGCCAGGAAATCGGTGTCTTTGGGCGCGTAATCGGGCATCCAGTAGGTTTCCCGGTAGTCCTTCACGCCTGCTTGATAGTTCTTTGCCATGGTGCGTCGCTCCTCAAGAGTTCCCTGCTTGCGGCGGGGCATGCCCGGCATGCGGTGCCGGCTTATAGTGCTTGCGGAGCATTGTAGGTCCCGCGACATATAACTGATAATTAATTGTTTTTATCAATATGATAAGTAATCGCTGATACATTGGCGCGCTAACCTGGAACCCCCTGTTCCTGGAAACCAATAACGCAGACCTCTGCTATGATTTCCGGCAACAACAACAAGAACAAAGGATCTCCGATGACCAACAAAGATATTGTTCAAGGCATGTACGACAGCTTCGCCACGGGAGACGTGGCGGGCGTTACCGCTGCGTTTGCCGACGACATCAGCTGGACCGAATCTGATGGCTTTCCATTGGCGGGCACCTACATCGGCCCCCAGGCGGTGGTCGAGAACGTCTTCATGCGGCTTGGCGAGTTCAGCGAGAACTGGAGCGTCGTTGTGGAGCGGCTCATCGCCGACGGTGACACGGTCGTCGCGGACGGCAAGTACACCTGGGACCACAAGACCACAGGCGAGCCCTGCGAAGTGCGAATGGCGCACGTATGGACGCTGGCCGACGGTAAGGCGACGGCCTTTTTGCAGCACGTCGATACGCTCGGGGTCCGCGATCAGATCGAGTAGTCCGGGGCGTGCTGCTGGCAGTACTGCAAACCGAACGCAACAAAAAACGGCGAGCCGAAGCTCGCCGTTCTTCACTGTCTTGCGTGGTAATCGCTAGTCGTCGTCGCTCGAAGCCTGACGCCGGTTGTTAGCCAGGTAGCTCCGCGATGAATCGCAGCTAAGCTTGCCCTCAAACAACTCGTTCGCCTTTTTCCAGCCGGACTCATTCATTTGATCCCAGTCCGCGCCAAGGTCCTCGAGATTCTCGTAGGCGGTCACCCATTTGAAGTCAAATTCCTCCTTGCCACCGCCGAAGGACGGGAAGAACACCCATGCGCCGGCTTTCGAGCCGTTTTCGCCGCGGTACTCGCCCCACTCGATCATTGGCTCGTAAAGGTCGCCAAACGTCACGCCATCAGCCGTGTTGCAGTCCGAGAAGCTCACGACGAGGTCGCCCGAGTCACCTTCACGCTCCGGCGGCTTCTTCATCGTCAGCACGGAGAAAGCCGCGTGTGCGCCGCAGGTCATGACGTCGGCAAATCCCTGCGCCTCCTTGGCACCGGTTGCAAGCCAGGTGTCCTGAACCCGGCCCAGTGACTTCGCTTTTTCGGCTGCGCCAAACCACAGCACGTCGAAGTCCTGCTCTTGACTGAAGTAGTAGGGCGTCAGGGTCCACGCCGAGTAATCCGTAATACCCTGTTTGTCGGCCCAGGCATTGAAGTCCTTGGTTGCGGCGTCCAGGTCCGCCGGGCCCATGCCGTCGTTGTAGCTGCACGCAAACATCTCCATCGGAGAAGCGACGTTGGCCTCGCCCTCATCACCCTTATGGTTGTCGGCAAATACACTGCCGAAACAGAGAACGAGTCCTCCTGACACTATTGCACTTAGTACGCTCTTCATTGTTTCCCCTTTTGTTGTTATTGGTCTCTGCTGGTTTTTGCACCAGCTGGTAAAGAGTATAGGCAGGTGTGTTCGGCTTTGCGATGCTTTCTGGTAATTAAAAGTGTCGGAAAAGTCCGACCACTCCAAAGACAATAAAGGGGTGTCAGCCTACTCGCCCTTAAGGCGAGTTCGTGTCAGCAATTGCCTTTCGGTCATACCAGGTTGAGTGGCAGCTTTCCCCGAAACTAGCCGTTCAAACGTCCGCTTTAGGGAAGTCGCGACGGTCTGCTAACGGCGAGAAGCAGTCACTCAGTCCGCACGCGATTGGTACGAAAAGTCGGATGGAAGGGTGACACCGACAACGTTGGGATCATGAGAAAACATCACTCTAGCCGTAGTGTCTTCGCCCGATCGCAACCAGTACTACTCCAAGGGTTAATACAACACGAGAGATCATCTTCTCCGTGCTCCAAGAGGATATAGTTCCAACGTCCGCAACGGGCCAATAGCCGTCATTCTACCTCAGACTCGTCGACTGGCTGTTTACAGCCAGAGGCGGTCACTCGTACAGAGTAATAAAAAACCCCGCTTAAGCGGGGTTTTTCGGACTTGCTGGTGACTGACCGTCAGTCTTCATCGGCGTGTTTGCTTTTGTTAAAGGGAGCCGAAATCCATCCCTCGATCGTGCCGGTTTCGCCGATAAACGAACCGTCTCGGCTCACGGCCTCTCCCTCCCCCTTGATCACGGCAACACCGGTGGCACCTTCAAACCTCCCTCTGCCTCCCATGAACTCGATTTCGATCTCGAACGTAGTAATGCCTGGTTTTAGCAGATCAATGCAAACCACGCCGCTGCCACCCTTGGCAAACAGAAGCGACAAGTCCTTGAACGTAAATACGAGAGGGTTTTCTAGAATTTCAAAGCTCAGAAACAGGCCGTCTACGCCTAAACAGTTAAACACCGGTTCCGCAGGCGGCACCGTTGATCTGCCGCTAAACCCGCGGAGTTCTGCGCTCCCCAACGTCCCCTTGGTTTGCACATTGATGAGTGAACTATCTACAACCGTGCCGTTGGTCGGGTCCACGTGAAGTATGTTGGTCGCGAAAGATCCAGCAAAGCGCATGTTCACGTCGACCACTTGATCGGCAACAGAGGTCACTGGTAATCCGATCCCCAGAGCTAGTACTACGGCCACGAAACTAGCGGCGGCAAATTTGTTCTTCATTAGTGGTCTCCTCCAAGTAAATGTGCACACCAATCGCATTGAAACCCGCGCAGATATCGTCCGCGAATATTCAGGTGCGATTTCCGGCAGCCCGGCGATCTTGGAGGTCCTTCGGGGAGTCATCCATGGCTTCTCGGAGGAAGCGAGGACCCGTGGCTTTGCGTCCCTGATTTTAGTCAGGTTTGCCTT
>SHLT01000171.1 GCA_004282875.1 Chromatiales bacterium
GTTGCTCCTTCATCGACGATGACCGGCATCGATCCGGCCCTGGCGCCGAACGCATTGCCGCTTGCCAAGTTACAGGTTCTGAGCGGCGCATTTGCCGGCCGCGAACTTGAATTAACCAAGGCCCTGACAACGCTCGGTCGCCCGGGCGTCCAGGTCGCTGCCATTACGCGGCGCGCCGAGGGGTACTACATCGTGCATGTCGAGTCTGGCAAGGAAGGCGACTTCCCGCTCGTCAACGGACAGCCGATCGGGGCCCAGGCCCGCAAGCTCAGCGATAATGATGTTGTCCAGCTGGCTGGCGTGAAGATGGGGTTCTTTGCGTCCTAAGCGATAACTTCGCTGTCCTCGCGGTTCATGACGCCGCACACCAGTTCATAGGGAATTGCGTTCGCCCATGGGGCGACCTCTTCCACTGGCAAGCCGTCTCCCCACAAAGTCGCAATATCCCCGACCCTGTCATCCGGGTTCTCGCCGAGGTCGACGGCGATCATGTCCATTGAGACATTGCCGATGACCGGCACCTTGCGGCCATTGATGAGCACCGGCGTGCCGCTTCGAAAGTGGCGCGAGTACCCGTCGCCGTAGCCGGCCGAGATAATCCCGATTGTTGTGTTGTCGTCGCTCACGTAGGCGCCCTTGTAGCCGACCCGGCTACCGGACCTGAGGGGCTTGGTTGCGATGAGCCGAGCTTCAAACTGCATCACGGGTTTGAGACCGAGCTCGGTACCGGTCCTGTCACCGAAGGGCGAAACACCGAACAGGGCAATGCCCGGCCGAATCCAGTTTTCTCCAGCAAACCCGAATTCCCGCTTCGCTTCCACCACGGCCGACCAGCCGAGTGTCGCAGGCGTATTACCGATGCTCACATCGCCGTCAAATCCCCTGGCAATCGGTCGAAACCTCTCCAGTTGCTCGGTGGTCGCGATGCCGTTCATCTCGTCGGCGCTGGCCAGGTGCGTCATCAGACGAATGTCCATGACGCCGGCGGAGCGCCGCAACCGCGCCAGTACCTCGTCCGCATCGGCAGGATCGAATCCCAGGCGATTCATGCCCGTATCGATCTTGCACCAGACGTTGACCTTGCCGCCGATCGAGTGATCCAGCAGATCAAGCTGCATCGGGCTGTGAACGACGGGCTCGAACTCGTATTCCATCGCAGCCGCCAGTTCGCCCGTATTCATGACACCGGCCAGCAGAACAATCCTGCCCGTGATGCCATTATCGCGAAGCTCGAGGGCCTCCGGAACGCGGGCGACGGCAAACGCATCGACATGGGCGAGATGCTGCGCGACATGGACCATGCCATGCCCATAGGCATTGGCCTTAATGACGGCCATGACCTTGCAGCCTGGCGCCGCTTTACGAATGACCCCGAGATTGTGTTCCAGTGCGCCGAGCCTGATAAGTGCTCGTGCTCCAAAACTCACTGATAGCCCTCATCCGGGTAGTCGTTGTAGGTATCAGGTACCCAGTTTTCAAACTTGGTGTAGCGCCCTACGAAGGTGAGCGGGAAGTCGCCGATAGGTCCGTTTCGCTGTTTCGCGATCGTGATGTCGGCAATTCCTTTGCGCGGCGTGTCCTGGTTGTAGACCTCTTCACGATAAATGAAGACGATGAGATCCGCATCCTGCTCAATAGCACCGGATTCGCGCAGGTCGGACATGACCGGTCGTTTGTCGGTCCGCTGCTCAACGCTTCGATTGAGCTGTGACAATGCGATAACCGGAACATCGAGTTCCTTCGCCAGCGCCTTGAGACCGCGCGAAATCTCGGAAATCTCTGTAGCACGGTTTTCTTTTGTGCCTTCGACCTGCATGAGCTGCAGGTAATCGACAACGATCAGGTCGAGGCCGTGCTCTCGTTGCAGACGACGCGAGCGAGCGCGGATCTCCGTCGGTGACAGCCCGGGCGTATCGTCGATATGAATCGGCGCCTCGGACATGAGCTGCACGGCCGTGTTGATTCGCGACCAGTCTTCGTCAGGAAAGTTGCCGGTTCGCAGGTGTGTCTGGTCCACGCGGCCCAGCGACGAGATCATGCGAAACGCCAGTTGCTGCGACGGCATTTCCATGGAAAAGATAGCGGTGCCCTTCTTCGAGCCTATCGCCGCATTCTCGGCAATGTTGATAGCCAGGGTCGTCTTGCCCATCGAGGGGCGACCCGCAACGATTACAAGATCGCCGCCCTGCAGGCCCGCTGTCAGCTTGTCGAATTCGTTGTATCCGGTGGATATGCCCGTGATGTTGCCGTCTGACTGGTGCAGCTCGTCGATGCGATCGACCGCGTCAGGAAGAATGTCCTTGAGCGCCTTGAAACCCTTACGGCCGCGGCTGCCCTTCTCGGCTATCTCGAAGACCATGCGTTCGGCGTCGTCGAGCACCTGTGAGGCAGAGCGCCCGTCCGTAGCAAAGGCGCTGCCGCTGATCTCGTTGCCCGCATTGATGAGCGAGCGCAGCATGGAGCGTTCCCGCAGGATCTTGGCGTAGGCGCGGGCATTTGCCGCACCCGCGGTTTCATTCGCCAGCATTGCGAGGTATTCGAGGCCGCCCGCCTTCTCGAGTTCTCCGCGATTATCGAGGTGTTCAGACACCGTGACGACATCACAGGGACTGCCATCCTCGATAAGGTTGGCAATCGAATTGAATATCAGGCGGTGGTCCTTGCGATAGAAGTCGTCGGCTGAGACGACGTCGGCGACTTTGTCCCAGGCCTGCGCGTTGAGCATCAGGCCGCCGATAAGGGCCTGTTCGGCTTCAATGGAGTTCGGCGGCACCTTGAGGCGCTGCTCAGCACCCCCGTCTGCATAGCCATCGTCCAAAGCTCGGACCATTGATCGGATTCCCCTGCCAGAAATATTCCCTGGCTAAAAGGTAACACAGCCGACGGAGGTCCGTCGGCGGCAATACTTACTGTTCTTCGCCAACAACCTTGACGAGCACTTCAACGTCAACGTCCGAGTGCAGGTGCACACCGATCGGGAACTCGCCGAGCTCCTGAACCGGGCCTTCCGGCATACGGACTTCAGCGCGCTCGATCTCAACCTGCACGGCAGCAAGAGCCTCGACAATGTCGATCGGGCCAACGGAACCGAACAGCTTGCCTTCGGCACCGGCGTTGGCGTGAATAACGACTTCGAGATCCTGGAATGCCTTGGCGCGTTCCTTTGCCTTGGCCAGCTCTTCTGCTGCGGCCTTCTCGAGCTCCGCGCGGCGCGCTTCGATCGCCTTCATGTTCTCTGGAGTCGCGAGAGCTGCTTTGCCCTGCGGCAAGAGATAGTTGCGACCATAGCCCGGTTTGACCTTGACGAGATCGCCGATGCCACCGAGATTTTCAACGCTTTCCAACAAAATAACGTTCATTTTTCGAACCCTTACGCTTTTATCATTCGACGCCGGAAGTCAAACCAGGCGTCCATGTATCCAATTATTGCCAATACCGTCACCATCAAGACCTGCAGTAACGGCACCAGTACATAAATCGCAACCAGTGCATGTATCGGAATCAGCTTTTGCGCATGCATGTAATGCACGATGGCCAATCCCTGCAGCCAGAAAATCACGAACAGTAAGGGCGCGACATTCTTTAGCCAGGCTGCATCAACCACGATCGCCAGCAGTGAAACCAGCGCCACGGCGAACGCGATAACACGTCCAAAATCCAAGTTTCGAAACCGCCCAAACTCAGCGGTTTCCGTGGGTAGCTTGCGATACACACCGTATCCAAGCAGGAACCCGGTCGTACCGATCATCCAGCCCATCAGGACGGCCGAAACCGTCATGTACTCAAGCTCCAGTAGCTCCGTCCTCAGTTCGAAGCCACTCGCAATCATCACCTCGGCCGCCTCGGCGACACGGGGCTCCCAGAATGCGACCGGGTCCGGCACGACAACGTAAAACATTGCCAGCGCCGCGATCGCAATAATGACCGACACCTGCATCGTCAATGTCAGCGACCGGGTCTTCTGGAGCAGCGTGCCCAGTAGCAGCGCCGGCAACCAAAACAGCGCCATCAGCTCCGTCAGCAGCGGCACGGCAAAACCGATCACCAGCGCCACGGCCATGAGAACCGCAGCGGCGACGGCAACCAGCATGGCCGCGCGTCTCCAACCCTGTGTCATGATCAGCAACACAACGATCATGCTGCTGACGACGCCCATCAAGCCAGGCAACGGCAACAGCAACGTTGCCGCGAGACCCATTAAGGCGTTCTGCGGCCGAGCAACCAGCCAAGCGGCGAACGCCTGCAACAGATTACCTCCGCCGGCGACTAGTGCCGGTCGGTGTACGGCAGCAGCGCCAGGTAGCGCGCACGCTTTACTGCGGCCGCGAGTTGACGCTGGTAGTGAGACTTCGTGCCCGTGATACGGCTGGGTACGATCTTGCCCGTCTCGGTGACGTAAGCCTTGAGCAGGTTGAGATCCTTGTAATCGATCTCCTCGATGCCCTCAGCGGTGAAACGGCAATACTTACGCCTGCGTGAATAACGACTCATGATTTATCTCCTCAGGCGCTTTTTGCTGCGGCTTCGTCCGCCGCTGCATCGTTCGTCTTGTCTTCAGCGACAGCTTCTTCAGCCGGCGCTTCCTCGGCGGC
>SHLT01000080.1 GCA_004282875.1 Chromatiales bacterium
CTTCATTAATATCGGTTACCAGCTGTACTACTGAGGTCGATCGCATGCCGACAATCGTCAAAAAGTACTCGCGATACTTCCGGCTGGCAATCACCCTGATCTCGGTCAGCGCCTGCGCGGGCCCGGACTCGCTGGCACTCGAACGCATGGATCCGCTGACCGGGGTCACCGTGACGCGCGCGCCGGAGCCGATGGTGATGTATCGCAACCTGTCCGGGCAATCGGCCTTTGGACGGGAATACGTCTATGTCGGTCCGGTGCAGGTCAACAAGATGGGGCAGCGCAATCACTTCCTGTGGCTGGGTATCTGGCGCACGGCGAACGCTGCGGATCCTGCACAGACCATCGACGATTTCGAAACCATCGTAATCTACGCTGATGGCGAGCCCCTGAGTCTCGAGGCAGCAGGCTGGACGCCCGGCGCTGTCGGACTGTCGGAGTCGGCCTACGTCAAACCCGTGGCGTCGGCGGTGGACGGCTACTACGCGGTGACGGTTGACCAGATGCGCCTGATTGCCGAATCAAGGGATCTCGAGCTGCGCGCGGGTGCCATGCAGCCGCAGCGATACGTGCCCTGGGACTCGGTACAGGAGGCCTCACAATCCATGGTCACATTCCTGCTCGCCATCGACTGAGCGCCCTACCCCTGGCCCGCTGTCGCCAGCGATACCCAGACCAGGCGCAGCGCGGTAATCGTCACGAACAGGCGGAAGACGACGCGAAACGTCTTTTCGGATACCCGGTCGATGATGAGTTTGCCTACCCAGGTGCCAAAGACCGCCGCGACAACCGACATCGCAATGACCGGCAGGTACGGCCGGTAATCGAATCCGTTGATGGCGTAGCCCGTAATCTTGAACACGCCCATGCCGGTCAGCGCCATGGCCATCGTGCCCACAACCTGCCGGCGCCTCAGCCCGGTGTGGAGAATAATGGCGTGCAGCAGCGCGCCGTAGGCGAACAGGGTCGACAGGAACGAGTGAATAAATCCGACAATAACCCAGGGATGCCGCAGCCTGGGCCGCCACGACACCGATGGCAACCAGATCGCGACAAGCATCACGATGCCGATTGCCAATGCGACGACGCGATCCGGGAGCTCGACGTAGATACGCGCAGCGATGGCCACGGCAAGCACGCTGCCGATAAGAAACGGCCCGGCGATGCGCCAGTCTATGGACGCTCGGAACACAATCGAACGCGATGCGGTTGATCCGAGCAACAGGGTCGAATGCATGGGCACAATCGCCGAAACCGGCAGTACGGTACTGGTCACCGCGAGAATGACCATGGCACCGCCATTGGCGAAGGCGGCGTTGACCAGCGCCGCAAGAAAACTACCGAGGACAATCACGTAACCCGCGTGACCGATATCAGCCAGACCAGCCGCCAGCTCCATGTCTTCAGGCGGGTAGCACGTACCAGACGACGCCAAGAAAATGACAGATGCCGCCGCCCAGGACAAAGACATGCCAGACCGCATGATTGAAGGGCATGCGCTCGAGCGCATAGAAGATTGCGCCCACGGAATAACTGATCCCGCCGGCAACCAGCCAGGCCATCCCATTGGGCCCGATGGCTTCCGCCAGTTGCGGAGCCGCAATCACCACCAGCCAGCCCATGGCCAGGTAGCTCGCGAGGGCAATCTTGGGGAAGCGATGACGGAGCCAGAGCTTCTTGACGATGCCCGCTGTCGCTAGCGCCCAGATCGTACCGAACAACCACCAGCCGGTATCCGTCCGCATGGCGACCAGCAGGAACGGCGTGTACGTGCCGGCAATCAGCAGGTAGATCGCACAATGATCGAGGAGCTTGAAGATCTCTCGATGCCGCGAGGCATAGAGGGAATGGTAAACCGTCGACGCGAGGAACAATACGATCAGCGTCGCACCGTAAATTGAGCTGGCCACTATGCGCCAGGGGTCCGCAGCCGCAATCGACAGGTACAGCATCCAGGAGAGACCGGCGATACTCAGCAGCACGCCAACCCCGTGGGTGACGGCGTGAATCACTTCCTCAACAACGCTGTACTCAAGCAGTTTATTGCGGTAACTCATACCTGCCATCATACGTGACCGGGATGCTCACGATATTCGATTTCGCGCCAGTTCATCGTCACGGTAGAATCCACGCCACCAGTCCTTTTGAAACCCAGCTTATGTCTCGTATTAACCACTTCATCGTCCTCTTGCTGAGCCTGACTCTCGCGGCCTGTGCAGTCGCCCCAAAGCAGCCTGACGAGATCACCCTTTCAATTATTGGCACCAACGACGTACATGGCGCCATCGCTGCCAGCGACGAGGCCGGCGGGCTCGTCGCCGTCTCAGCCTATGTCGATGCGCTGCGCCGCGCCCGCGCAGCCGATGGCGGCGCCGTGCTGTTGATCGACGCCGGCGATATGTGGCAAGGGACGCTCGAGTCCAATCTTGTGGAGGGGGCCGCCGTTGTCGAGGCCTACAACGCGATGGGCGTAACCGCGGCGGCGATCGGTAATCACGAGTTTGACTTCGGGCCCGAAGGGCCGAATGCAATTCCTCTCGAGGAAGGCGAAGACCCGCGCGGCAATCTCAAGCAACGTGCACGCGAGGCGGCTTTCCCGCTGCTGGCCGCAAACCTGATTGACGACACGTCGGGTGAGCCCGTGGCCTGGGACAATGTGCAGCCATCGATACTGATAGACGCGGCGGGCATCAAGGTGGGCGTCGTCGGCGTTGTGACGGCGAATGCGCTAACGACTACGATCGCCGCAAACATCTCGAATCTCAGCATTGCGCCACTCGCCGATACCATCGCTGCACAAGCGCGGAAGTTGCGCGACGACGGTGCCGTTTTGATTGTTGTGGCCGCTCACGCCGGCGGAAAGTGCACCGACTTTTCGGACCGGCAGGATCTCTCCTCATGCGACATGTCGGCAGAGATCATGCAGGTGGCCAGCCGCCTCGAACCCGGCCTCGTCGATTACATTATCGGCGGCCATCAGCACAACCCAATTGCGCATATCGTCAACGGAACGCCCATTACGTCCAACCATGCGAACACCTTCAGCTTCGGTCGCGTCGACTTTCGCGTCGATCCAGGGACACAGCGCGTCATTTCCCGGCAGGTCTTCGCCCCGCAGCCGACGAAGTTCGATGCGCAAACGACTTACGCCGGCTACCCGCTCGTCGCCAATCCCGACGTCGAGGCCGTCGCGCAAATTGCCAGCGCGCGCGCTGTCGCGCTGAAGCAGGAAAGCCTGGGCGTGACCCTCACGGGGCCGTTCAACCTGGTGCCGGATGTCGAGTCGGCGATCGGCAATCTCATGACGGAGGCCATGCTGGCTTCGTTCGATGCCGATGTCGCCATTCACAATGTCTTTGGCGGCATTCGCAGCGACCTGCCGCCCGGCGAACTGACCTACGGCGAGGTCTTCGAAATGTTTCCGTTCGATAACATCGTCACCATTCACGAAGTATCCGGACTCGAACTGCAAGAGGTTATTGCGCGACACGTCCGCGAGCGTCGCAAACCCGGTTTTGCCGGCATGCGTGTCTTCGTCAGTTGCGACAATGGACGGATGAACATCGACATGCGGCTGAACGACGGACGCGTCATCGGCGACGACGATCGCGTACGTGTCGTAGCGAACGACTATCTGGCTCTCGGAGGCGATGGCATCCTGACGCCGGCATTTCGCGGCGAGGACTTCGAACTGCGCTACGACATGCCGCTGACCCGCGACGCGCTCGTGAGCTGGTTTCGCGCCGGGCCCGATACGCTGGCTCCCGAGGACTTCCGCAGTCACGATGCACCCAAATGGAACGTACCTGACATAACGCCCGGAGCGTGTGAATACTAGACAAGCCCCGCCTCGGAGCCGCTATACTCAGGACAAGCGAAGAGCCAATAAAAAAAACGCAACACCCTAATAAACAAAAAAATATTGCGGGGGAGAAGGCATGTTTCCGAGAGCGGTAATTACCGCGGCCGTGGTGGTCGTGTCGCTGGCCCTGCCGGCGTTGGCGTCGGCGCAAAGCACCGTCGAGCAAAATTCCAATATCGTTGGTCGGACGATGCCCGGTTTCTACCGCGGCATACCCGCGATGCAGGACAACGAAGCCAGCTGCGCGATCAACCCGATTCTGCCGCGCAACATCGTCTGTGCCTGGAATGCCAGCGGCGGCTCTGACGACCTGATTGGCGACACCTGGTTACGTTTTTCTGAGTCCCTCGACGGTGGCCGCACCTTCTACAACCGCTATCTGAACGGCAGCAACCTGGACCCCGCAAGCAGCGTGGGCCAGCAGTTTGGTGCAGACCCCGTAATGATGTGCTGGCCGGGTGGCTGCGGCACCGTCATGCTCGCGAGCACCCGCGCCGAAACCGGTGGTGAAGGCGGCGGCATCTATATCCAGTGGATGGCGGACGTCAATACGGAGACCGGTTTTCGCAAGGCGTTCAAAGTAGACCTTGACCAGATCTACAATTCCACAGGCAGTAAATTCGCCGATAAACCGCATGCGCTTTACATGCTGGACGAGGATGATCCCGGCACGGTTGAAGTCACGTTCGATGTCGAAATGCCCGACGGTTCGACGCAATTGTTGACGCGCCTGTGGCCCAAGGCGCGCATTCTCGTTGCCTTCGCGCTGTTCAACCCCAGCAAGAACGACATCGAAATCCTCTCGACCTACACGGATGATTACGGCGCCAGCTGGAGTAACCCTAAACAGGTTGCGGTGACGTCCGGACGAGACCAGGGCATCAGCATCGCAGCCATTGGCGACACGGTCTTCTATGGCTTCCGGCGCTTCGCAAATGGCGGCGACTCGAATGCCATCATGGGTGCTGTTTCCACCAACCAGGGACAACGGATTGGCAAACCCTTCACTATCCAGGACGACATCTGCGTTTACGATGTGCCGACGCTGCCCTCCACCGCGGACGGCTCGGCCGCCGCAGCCCGTACTAACGACTTCCCCTGGGTCAGCCAGGACGGCTCGCAGTTTGTCATGGTGTATTCAGAGCGACGGCTCAGCCCCGACGGCGGTTGCCTGACCGATCTGAGCGCGCCGTCCGACTCACGCATCGTCGCGATCGTCGGTTCCGCCAACGGCCGGTCGTGGACTGAACCCGAGGAGGTCGCGCCCAATACAGACCACGGTTTTCAGTTCATGCCCGTTGTCGACTGTTCCCTGGGCGTCTGCCAGGTGGCGTGGTGGGACTCGCGGCGCGATAGCGCCCGCACTCGTGACTACCTGCTGGCGCGAGACCAGCAGGCGGTGCTCGACTACTTTGAAAGTGTGTCAATCCTTGCCGACTTCCATCTGCCCTTCGATCCCCTGGTATCGAACGACGGCTACCAGTTTCGACGCACGGCCGACATGTACACGAAAAAAATCCGATTGCTCAGCAACGGCATCGACAATTCGGATAGCGCAATACGCGCGTCACGCTACCGGCTCGGGCTGTACGAGGGCCAACTGGTGGAGCGCGAGTTCAATCCGTTTAACGTCAAGGCGTACAAGACCAACACCGTGCCGTTCATGAGTGACTACAACAGCCTCACCTCGGTCAAGCATCGCTACGTTTTCGACCCGAACGACTTGTCTCAGCCACCGTTCTGGGAAAGTAATGCGGGTGAGAACTCTGTCAATCCCGAGGAAGATCCTCTGTTCTGGTTGTCGTGGACCGATTCCCGCAACATGCGTGGCCAGATTTACACCTACGCCATTGACGGACAATTGCCCTACTCGCGGCCGATGACCTTGCAGTCAAAGCTTGCAACAGACGATGACGAGGCCGGTATCGACGGTCCGGAATCGGTCACCGCCGAATCCGTTGAGGATTTCAATCCGACTCCGGGATTGTGCACGCCGTCTCTGACTCAGCCGCGTGCGGGTGAGACATTCGCGGCACTGAACAACCGCGTCAAGGATTCCGATATCTACGGGGCGTTGATCGAGAATCGCGCTACCGCATGGTCACTCAACCCGACCAAGACCCTCGGGCTGATTCAACGCACCTACGTCCTGGTCGCAGAAAACGAGAACACCGATCCCCTGGGCAAGATATTCCGTTTTGAGATCGCTAATCAGCCGACGGGCTATGAGGACAGTCCCCGCACTGCGAGGGCGTCGTGGAAACAACTGCCCTACGACCTTGACGACCCGGATTTCCAGACCGTGGAGCCCACCACCGAAGTGCTTGAGGCCGTCGGCCCGCAGTCGAGTGTGTCCGTCGCGCTGTTCGTGGTGTCGGATGAGTCGGTCAACCCGGTCACCGTGAATGTATATGACACGTCGACAGTGCCGGAAACACTGGTCAACTCGATTATCGTGACCGGCGCGGTGGAGGCCGGTCCGCTGTTAAACGCCGATGGCACACCCAACGAAGAAGAGATTCACAACCCCGTGGTTTTTACGCCCAACGCGTTTAACTTCGATCATTACGACGAAACGAACCCGGATCAGTTCAACCCGGATCAATACAATCCCGACCAGTTCAACCCGGACTTGTTCAACCCGGATCAATACAACCCCGATCAATTCAATCCAGACCAGTTCAATCCCGATCAATTCAATCCGGATCAGTACAACCCGGACCAGTACAACCCGGACCAGTTCAATCCGGATCTGTTCAATCCGGATCAGTTCAACCCGGATCAGTTCAACCCGGATCAGTTTAATCCCGACCAGTTCAATCTGGCGCTGTCGGACTCTGACGAACTGCACAACCCGGAGATCCCCAGCCCGAACATCACCGCAGAGATGAGAAATCCCGACGACACGGTGACCAAGGTCGATGTGAACTTCGGCATCCAGAATGTCGGCAACACATTGACGCCTTACACTATGGACTTCGCGATTTCCGATCCCGAGGTGCTCACCCTGATCACATCCGGCCAGATTGCGACACAGCTCATTGCCTGGCAAAACAAGCAGATCGATGACGAACTGTTCTGCGAACCGCGCCTGGTAACGGAGAATCGCATTATTGCGGCGGAAAACGACCCCGACCTGGCGCAACTGAAGATCCCGACCATCGAGGACAACCGTGCCGGTTCGCTGACCTATTTCATGGTGCCCGGCGACATTTTGCAAAATACTCTCCGCTTCATCGGGCCCGACGACCTGATCGAATTCGTCGAAGGGCGCCTACGTAACGACATCATTTCCTACGTCTTTACATCGCAAGCGGCAAATACCGGCGAGAACGAACTGCAAGATGATCGCGAGCAGATCATCAACGACAGGACGCCCGCGACGTTTAATTTCGTGACGGGCACGACCAGCGTTTTCGAAGCCAATGCCCCCGGCGGCGCAATCCTGCCGTCCGACTTCATTACGGCCAGCAAGAACGATGTCGATGTGCCGGTTTCGTGCACGCCGGCGCTGGGAACGACTACGGTCTCGCTCGATATTCTCAATGCCGGGGGCGCGGCCACGGCGCTCAACTGCACGGCCACTACGGACAATGGCGTAACCGCGGAACTCGACATGACGATCAGCGTGGTCGATACCGAGGCACCGGTTATCGATCCAGCCAGCATACCCTCCGACCAGACTCTGGAGGCCGAATCTTCGAGCGGCGCAGTTGCGACATTCGACTTGCCGCTGGCAACGGATGTTTTCGGCGTTGACGATGATGTCGAGGTGACATGTACGCCATCTTCCGGCAGTGAGTTCCCGTTCAACGCACCAGGACCGACGGCGACAAGCGTCAGTTGTGTCGCCACCGACGACAGCGGCAACGAATCCGATCCAGAAGTCTTTACGATTACCGTCGAGGACACGTCTCCTCCGGTATTCGATGACAACCTGCCGTTTGATCCGCCATCGCCGCCGCCCGACTATGAACTGGATGCCAACAGCAGTACGTTCTTGCTCACCTGGGGTCCGTTTACCGTCGAGGACGCCGATGCGGCGCCGGCCGTGGATTGCGATCCCGGCACGCTCGACCCGAGCGTGTTACCGCCCCAGTACCAGTTCTCACATGAGTTCCCGGTAGGGTCGACGACCGTGGTCTGCACTGCAACGGACAGTAACGGGCTCGTTGCGACAATCTCGTTCCCGGTCGTTATCTACGACTTGATCCCGCCGGTGATCACGCTGAGCGGCGACCAGACGGTAACGGTCGAACAGGGTTCGGGCGACTACGTCGACGCGGGTGCGACAGCCATCGACAACAACGATCCAAACGTGGCCGTGACCATCGATGTCGACTCGAGCGCCGTGGATATGACGACGGCCGGCACCTATACAGTGACGATCACGGCAACCGATCCTTCGGGCAACAGCAGCACGGCGACGCGCACCGTTATTGTCGAATTCGCATACGGCCTCACGGGAATCATAGCGACCAAGACCAACGCCAAGGTCGGCAGTTCAAATCCCTTGTACTGGGCCTGGCTGGATGCCGACGGCAATGCGATGGATTCGTCCGGCGATGCCCAGATGCTGACGATTCGTGACTGCGGGACCGGTGAGATCCTGATCAATCCGGTCGGTGACCCGGGCGCGAGCGGCTTCCGCTTCAAGTCGGATAACTGGTGGCAGTACAACTGGGATTCGATGGGTGAAAAAAGCGTCAGCTACTGCGCGACGGTTGAGAGCGGTCTCACCGGTCAATTACAGTTTTCGCCTGAAATCACGTTGCGCTAGGCGGTGACTACGGCATTCGCTGGCGAGCATCAACTGCCAGCGAATCGCCATCAGGGCGGCGGCTGATAAACGCCGACAGGTTCTGCCTGGCCTCGTGCAGCATGCCGAGCTCCAGCTGCGAACGCCCTTGCCAATAGGACAGCTCCGCCATGTATCGCCAGGTAGGCAGATCGTCCAGGAAGACCGCGCTCGCTTCACCCCGGCGATCAAAACAGGCGCTGAAATCGTCCAGCGCTTCGGCCGCGAATCCGGCCTCGATATAGGCAACACCGCGATAGAAACGCAGCATCCACAGGTCGGCGAGATCGAGGCCTGCCGTTATCGATTCGATCGCTGTTACGAAATCGCCACTGTGTAATGCGACCAAGCCATCGATCAGGGCGGCGTATGCCCTGCTCTGCGCTGGCAGACTGTGACCGAGTTCCTCGCCGATTGCTGCCGCGGCCTCAACTTCTCCGCTCGCCAGGTAAACCAGCGCGGCCGGAACCTGGCGGGACAGGCCGCCCGATGTCTCCAGGGCACTACCGACCGCTGCGATTACGTCCGCTTTGTCGCTACCAATCCAACGCATTGCCTCGGCGAGGCCCATGCGCATTGTCGCCAGGTAGTACTGGCTGCCGGCGGCTTCAGCCAACTCAACACCGGCTGCATACAGGTCGCGCGCACCATTAAAGTCGCCGGCATATATTGCAGCGTCGGCCAGCCCCAGCTGACCCGTCAGCTCACCACGGACTCCGGCAGGCATCATGTTGTTGTAGGCCTCCCGCGCCGCCCCGATATCGCCGCTTGCCAGCGCCTCGACCGCGACGGGCAACCAGGCCTTGAAGTACGACGGATCCTGCTCCCTGACTTTCGCCGCTTCGGCGACAGCCGTGTCGAAGTCACTCGCATACATCGCGTACAAAGCATAATTGGAGCGGCCCATGATGCTGTTCGGATAGATGTCCAGCATTACGGCCCCTTGCCGCAGTGCGCTTTTGAAATCCAGCGTATAGAAATACTGCACGGCCAGCCCATTGTGCGCCGTATCGTCTGCGGGATACTTCTCGACCAGGAGCTCATAGGTTTCTATGGCTTTCTGGAAATTGCGGGTCACCAGGGAATAATAAAGGCCGAGCGTACGCAGGCGCTCTCGCTCGGTCATCGTACCGAGCGTCGTTAGCGCCTGTTTCCAGAGCTCGTCGGCTTTTTCCGTCTGGCCCAGCGCGTGCGCACTGAGTGCAAGCCCCGAATACGCTCGACCGAATCCGGGATCGTGCTCGAGCGCCTGCTCGTAGAACGTCATAGCCTCGTCGTACTTGCCATTGTATTGGAGCGATTGAGCCGTTGCGTAGGCCTGGGCGGCTTCGAGGTTCTTGGCCGTGAATGTCTCGGACGTAACCAGCTTCTCCCGGTCGAGATTCCTGTCGCCGAGCTCTTCCCGCAGGTCGCCGGCCAGGGTGCCAACTGCGGCAAGCACGTCCAGCTTGTCCTTTGCATCGACCTCGGCACTGGTCAGGACTTCCCCGCCCTTCGGATCGATTGCGCGTACGTACAGCGTGTACTTGCCGCCGTCTTCCTCGATCGACCCGGCCATGACCAGCTTGACGCCCTCGCGTACCGCAACCAGCCGAGCCGTCGCCTCATCAAGAACGCTGCTGGCGACGTCCAGCGAACCTGCCAGCCGCTTCGCCGAATCCCGGCGGTAACCGGCAATGAACGGCGCGCTCTCTATTCCGATCTGCAGTGCCTGCTCCAACGTGCCGTCGAATAGCTGGTCACCCGTCCGGTTGTCGAAATCGGCAATCAGGACGGATATCGGGGTAATCGAGGCGGGGTCGGCGGTGTCCTCATCGGAGAGATTCAAATAGACCGAGAAGACCAGGGCTACGGACAACAGCCCGATGACGAAAAAATCCATACGGCGGCCACCGAAGGGAATGACTACCGTATCGGTAGCGTCTGCCTGGACCTCGATACCCTTGTCTGTGACGTCGTAAACCCAGGCGAGAACGGCGGCAATCGGCAGCCCGGCGACCGCCGCGATGATCAATGCCCGCAGCACCCACTCGGGCGCTTCGAATGCAGGCAGGAAGATGCTGGCCGCTTCGATTAGAATCCACGCCACACCCACATAGAGCCCGGCGGTACGAAACACCTCGCGACGCCTCAATTCCCGAATGAATTTCGCCATTACCTGCGAGAACTCCCAAACCATTGGAACGATTCTTGACCGCGCCAGTCTAGCATGGGATACACACTTCCCTGCCCACCTGTACAAATAAAAACAAGGACGTACTCGCTTGATAATTAGAAGGATTCTCCTTGCATCCCTGCTGGCATCGGCGGCGCCTCCCGTGGCGTCTGCCAGCGACGATGTACTCGACGAGATCACGGTCCTTGCGACCCGGCGGCCTGTCGGAATCGAATCGGTATCGGCAGCCGTGGCGACGGTCGACGGCGATGAGGTCGCGGCCGGAAAAATCACGACCGACGCACTGCGCGACCTCATCGGCGTCAATCTGCAGCAGACGACGCCAGGACAAGGCGCGGCCATCATCCGCGGGCTCAAGGGATCGGCCGTGTTGCATCTTGTCGACGGCATGCGGCTCAGCAACGCGATGTTCCGCACGGCACCGACGCCCTGGTTCGCACTGGTTCCGGCGAGCTCGGTCGAGAGACTGGAAGTCATTCGCGGCACGCCGGCGTCGTTGTACGGGAGCGAGGCCGTTGGTGGCGTCGTGCAGTCTGTGTCTCGGCTGCCCGATTTCGACACGGAGCAAATAGCCTACTCGGGCGACGTCGTTGCAAGCTTTGATACTGCCGAGCTGCAAAAGGCCATTCGTGCAACGCTCGATCTCGGCACGCGACGCCTGGGCTCCTCGCTCAGTGCCGAGTACCTGCAGACCGGTGACCGTCGCACCGGCGGCGGCCAGCGTATCGGTCCCAGCGCCTACTCGGCAAAGGCCGTGCGAGCCGTCGTCAGAGGGCGCCCATCGGATGCGCGTTCCTGGTACGTCGACCTGCATTTTCTTGAACAACCGGACACGCCGCGCATTGACGAACTCGTGCCGGGATTCGGGCAGACCGACCCGTCATCCTCGGAATTCAGTTTCGCGCCGAATCGTCGCGTCTTTGCCCACGTGCAGCACGAATTCATGGCAGCGTCAGGAATCGACTGGAAAATCGACGCCGCCTGGCAACAAATCGACGACGATCGGGTGACACGGGACCTCGACGCGACAGAGCGTCGCCGTGAGGACAACCGCAGCGATCTGTATGGACTGACAATCAACGCATCGGCGGGCAACGAAGCGCTGAACTGGATTGCAGGCGTGGACCTCTATCACGATGAAGTGCGCAGCGCGCGCGTTGCCGAGGACATTGACTCCGGCTCTTTGACGAACCTGTCACCGCGCTTTCCGGATGGCTCGACGGTTGCCCAGGCGGGCCTGTTCGGCAACCTGCAGTGGCGCGCAGCGGACAGGCACCACTTTACCGCGGGCCTGCGTTTCAGCGATGTCCGGATAGAACTTCCCGATGGTACGACCATCGACCCGGCGCGCCTGAGTGGCGACGTCGGCTGGATCTTCGATATTTCCGATGCGCTGCACCTGGTTGCCAATGCCGGCTCCGGGTTCCGGGCGCCCAACATCGCCGATCTCGGCACGCTCGGTAATCGACCCGGCAACCGCTTCAATATACCCAACTCGAACCTGAGCGCCGAGAACGTCGTTCATGGCGATTTCGGTCTGCGCTATCGTTCAGAGGGTATGCGCTTCGAGGTCGTGCTCTTTGCGCTGCGCTACTCGGACCGCATTGTGTCGGTCTCGACCGGGGACCAGACACCCGATGGACGGGACATTGTACAAAGCGTCAATGCCGCCGCGTCAACCATACGCGGCATCGAAGCCGGGCTGGACTTCGCGCTGACCGGGCAACTCGACCTCGAGGCCGTGGTCAATTACGCGCGCGGCGAACAGAAGGTCGGCGCCGCGAGCGAACCCGCGGATCGCGTACCGCCTCTCAACGGCCGCCTGGAACTGCGATATACCCTGAATGACAATTGGCAACTTGCCACCTGGCTGGCCGCGGCTGCGCGGCAGGATCGGCTGAGCGCTCGTGATGTGCGTGACGTGCGTATCGATCCCGACGGTACTGCTGGGTGGGCCAGTGTCGGTGCGAGCGTGACGTGGGCCAACGAAGGCGGCTGGCAAGTCACTCTGGGTGCTGATAACTTGGCGGACAAAGAATATCGGACACATGGATCCGGAATTGACGCGCCGGGCCGCAATTTCTCAGCCACATTCCGACGTCGCTGGTGAAGCCGGCTTGCAACGGGAGACACTCGAGTGACCACTACGACATCGCGCTTCGGCGCTGCTCTTTTGCTTACCTTATTCGCCGTGCCGGTTCCGGCACAGGACGAAGCTCCCAGGATGATCCCCGCGCCGGATCGGGATGAAGGCGTCGGGCCGTTCGAGCGGCTCATTATTCGCGGTGCGACGCTCATCGACGGCACGGGTGCGCCCCCGATAGGACCTGTCGACATCGTCGTCGAGGACAACCGCATCAAGGAGATCGTGGGTGTCGGCTACCCGGGTCTTGATATCGACGAAGAATCGCGCCCCAAGGACGCGACCTACGAAATCGATGCGCACGGTTCTTACGTTATGCCGGGCATTGTCGACACGCATACGCACACGGGTGGGGCCACCAAGGCGCCCGAGGCCGAGTACACCTACAAGCTGTGGCTGGGACATGGCGTTACGACCGTTCGCGGCGTACCTAGCGGCCGGTTGGCGTTCTCCCTGGCGGAAAAGGAACGCAGCGCCCGCAATGAAATCACCGCACCGCGAATCTACTCCTACCACCGGATGGGAGCGGGCGAGGAGTATGCGGACAAGAACATCCTGACGCCGGACGACGCGCGCAGGTGGGTGCGCTACGCCGCCCGCAAAGGCATTGACGGACTGAAGCTCGGGTCCTACCGGCCGGCCATTATGGAAGCGCTTCTGGACGAAGCGCGCAAGTTCAAGCTCGGCTCGGTTGCGCACCTCGGACAAATGGGTGTTGCGCAGATGAACGCGCAGGACGCCGCGCGCCTCGGCCTCGGCTCGCTGACGCACTACTACGGGTTGTTTGAAGCCATGTACGAAAACCACGACATACAGCCGTGGCCGACGGACATGAACTACTCCAATGAACAGCATCGCTTCGGCGAAGTCGCGCGCCAATGGAACCTGATCGCCGGCCGCGGCTCCGAGAAATGGAATGCGCTGCTGGAGGAGTTTCTCGACCTGGACTTCACGATCAACCCGACGATGACGATCTACTCGGCCGGCCGCGATGTCATGCGTGCCCGCAACGCGGACTGGCATGCTACCTACACGCTTCCGACACAATGGGACTACTTCACGCCAAGCCGCGAAAGCCACGGTGCGTACTGGTTTTACTGGACCTCTGAAGATGAGATCGCCTGGCGCAATTTCTACCGCGTCTGGATGCAATTCCTGAACGATTACAAGAATCGAGGCGGTCGCGTCACGGTGGGATCCGACTCCGGCTTTATCTACCAGCTATACGGATTTGGCACTATCCTCGAAATGGAAATGCTGCAGGAGGCTGGTTTTCATCCTCTCGAGGTGATCCGGGCTGCGACGATGCATGGCGCCGAGGAGCTGTTCAAGCCAGGCGGCGAACCGATTCAGTTCGGGGTTGTCCGGCCCGGTCTGCTGGCCGACCTCGTCATCGTCGACGAGAACCCGCTCGAGAACCTCAAGGTGCTCTACGGCACCGGAGCCGTCAAACTCGACGACGAGACGCGGCAAACCACGCGCGTCGGCGGCGTGACGTACACAATCAAGGACGGCATCGTCTATGACGCCAAGGCGCTGCTGGCCGACGTCGCGGCCATGGTCGAAAAACAAAAGACTGAACTGGGCGAGTTGCAGACCTACTAGGGAGCGCACCGCACGTAAGCGCGACGCCGCGACCTAGGCCAGCTCTTCGTCGATCGTCTTCTCGATCACCGATCGAATGGGCCCCTCCATGAGCTTGAGGGCGAAGCTCAGGGTCACGTTTAACTCGAAGTGCGTGTCGTCCACGTCGAGATGGCCGCTGACACCCTTGCCCTTCACGATCAGCGAGTCTCCCCGCCACTGCTTCGTGACCGAGAATTGCTGCTTGAGGTCGTCCGCTATGCGGTCGGCGCGAGTCCGGGCTTCCTCGATCCCGAGCTTGTGGTTTCTTCGAATTCTCATTGAGTCCCGTCGCGCCTTCGTTTCTAGTGTGAACACCCTAATCCTACCAGCTAGGATTCAATCATCGAAACCAAGCTGTCTACGGGAGACATACCATGGCAGGCAAGAAATCCACCAAGAAACAGAAAGATAGCGACACGCGAGTCGGCGAAATTGCCGAGCAGCTCGAACATGCGTTCCTCGCAGGACTCGGCGCGCTGTCTGACGCACGCAAGGAAGGCGCGAAGAAATTCGACACGCTCGTGAAAGAAGGCGAGAAATTCCGCGATAAGACGACCTCCAAAACGGAGTCGCTGATCGACGACGTTCAGGACGCCATTCGCGACATGGCTGACGACGCGCAATCGAAGGCGACGGGCCTGCTGGACCAGGTGCGCGGCAAGTCGCGGCTCAACAAGCTCCAGAGTGCATTCGACACCCGTGTCGCGGACGCCATGGACCGGCTGAACGTCCCCAGCAAGAACGACATTGATGCAATCAACAAGAAGCTGAACAAGATCATTCGGCTTCTGGACGACCAGGGTAAGCCTGCGGCGAAAAAGAAAACGACCCGCAAGAAGACCACCCGCAAATCGGCGGCCAAGAAAAAAGCCGCCACTACCAAAAAGTAGACCGACATTAGGACTAGTGACATGACCGACAAAATCGAAGTGAAGAAAGCCCCTGCAACGAAAGCACCGGCCAAGAAGCCTGTGGCCAAGAAAGCACCGGCCAGAAAGCCCGCCGCGAAGAAAGTCACCGCCAGGAAGCCTGCTGTGAAGAAAGCGCCGGCAAGCAAGATCCGGAAAGAACTGCGTGACGTCGAGAAAGAACTTCGTGACGTTCAGAGAGAAGTGAAGAAAGAAGTGAAGAAAGAAGTCAAGAAAGCGGTTGAGCAAACGAAGACTTTCGTCGAGAAGCTCGAAGACAGCGTCGTAGCAGTACCGTTCAAGGCTGCCAACAAGACGTTCATGGCGAGCCTCGGCCTGTTCTCTTACGTACAAAAAGAATTCGACAAGAGATTCAACGAATTCGACAAGAAGTTCAGCAAGTACGCTAAGGACGGCGAGAAAGTATTCGACCAATGGGAAGACAAGGTCGAAGACTTCCGTAAAGACGTAGAGAAGAAAGTCGACGAGACCCGCGACAAGGTTCGCGACACGTTCAAGAAAGCTGCCTAACCCCCCTCTGGCAGCTTCTCTCCTGAAGGGCCGCGCTTGCGTGGCCCTTTTTTTATGTGTTTCGGCTGTGCCCTAAGCCTCGTAGTGTGAAGCGAGGGCCTCAATGTGCCCCAATGCCGCGGCTGCGGACCAGGGCTTTAGCGCATTCAGTATCGAGCCAGCCGTCCTCAACGCCGTGTCGTCGGCACTGTCGATCTGCCCGGTCAGGCCATCGAAGCGTTCCGAAAACAGCGCGATGACGGCGAGG
>SHLT01000172.1 GCA_004282875.1 Chromatiales bacterium
GGGTTGCTCAGGACTGATCGGAGGCGCGCAGCCGCGAATCCCTCTGCCACTCGTGTCTGAGCCCCTTGTAGAGGCTGACGCAGCACAACAACAGCACAATCGAGAATGGCAGCGCCGTGGCAATTGCCCCGGCCTGCAGCGCACCCAGCACCTGGCCGCCACCGCCGAAGAGCAGAATCGCTGCCACCAGTCCTTCCATCGATGCCCAGAACACACGCTGCGGCACCGGTGCGTGCAGCTTGCCCCCGGCCGTGATCGTATCGATGACCAGCGACCCGGAATCCGACGACGTCACGAAGAAGATGAGCAGCAGTATGATCGCAAAGCTCGATACGATTTCGACCATCGGCAGATTGGCAAGCATGTGGAACAGGACGAGGGACGCGTCCGTCATCGGTTCAGCGATCTTCCCGAGCCCCGCCTGGGCCTGCGTGATCGCCGTGGTACCAAAAACCGTAAACCAGATTACGCTCACCCCAACGGGCATTACGAGCACCGCGGCGAGGAACTGGCGAACCGTGCGGCCCTTCGAAACGCGGGCGATGAACATGCCGACGAACGGTGACCAGGAGATCCACCACGCCCAGTAGAAAATCGTCCAGGTCTGGTACCACTCGAAATCGGCCCGGTCGAACCAGTTCGCCAGCGGGATCATGCTCTTGATGTAGTGCACCGTGTTGCCTGGGATACCGACAAGGATGGCGAGCGTCGGGCCGGCCAGCAGGACGAACAGCAACAGCACGATCGCCAGCACGATGTTGATGTTGCTAAGCACCTTGATGCCTTTATTGATACCGCGGATGACCGACAGCGTTGCGAGTGAGGTGATACCGATGATGATGCCAATCTGGGTCGTGATGCCCGGATCGATGCCAAACAGGATGTGCAGCCCTGCCGCAGCCTGCATCGCACCGAAGCCCAGTGACGTCGCCAGGCCGAACAGTGTGGCGAGGACGGCCAGGATGTCGATGACGTGACCGCTCCAGCCCCAGACGCGCTCGCCGAGCAGCGGATAAAAGCAGGACCTGATTGTCAGCGGCAGCCCTTTGTTATACGTAAAGAAGGCAAGCGCGAGCCCCATCACCGCGTATACGGCCCAGGGATGCAGGCCCCAGTGGAAGATGGTGGCGCTCATTGCCAGGCGTCGTGCCTCGTCCGTTCCGGCCGCGACGTTGAGCGGCGTGCCTGACCACCCGGAGAAGTAGGCCAGTGGCTCCGCGGCACCCCAGAACAGCAGACCGATCCCGACGCCAGCCGAGAACAGCATCGCAAGCCACGACAGCGTGCCGAACTCAGGCTTCGCCGAGGGGCCGCCGATGCGGATACGGCCGAACGGCATCAGGGCGAAGAGGACGCAGAAGCCGAAGATGATGACGATACTGCTGCTGAACAGCCAGTGTGCGTGTTCGAGCGACCACGCCCGGGCGCCCTCGAGAATGCCCGCGGCACCGACCGGTGCTATGAGCGTGCCGACCACAAACAGCGTGATCAAAAGCGCGCTCCCAAAAAATACGGGATTGTGCACATCCATGCCCAGGAGCTGGATGTTGTTCTCGCCAATCTCGTGGTCGATGTCGTACTGGTATTTGGGCATGAGGCGTCCTGGGGCCAAAAAACTTAGTGCACTCAGTAATTAACCGTTAGGCACGCAAGTTTTCATTCGTATCTGGAGGCGGTCATTCTGGCGAAAAAATAATAAAAATCAAGGATAAAGCGATGATTAATTTGACGGGTACATTGAACGGCGCCAAATGCCACTCTATATACTTCGTACACTAAGTATTCTAAACTTCGCTAAGTAAGTTCAAATCTGACTCTAACAAGCTCTATTTCAAGCGGGGACCCCCATGCGAACCAGGATTTCGACGCCGCGGCAATGTGCGGTGGCAGCGGCTGTGGCAGTCGCGCTCAGTGCACCGGCAGCCAACGCACAAAACTCCATCGAGGAAATAACCGTCACGGCCACCAAGCGCGAAGAATCGTTGCAGGACGTGCCCGTTGCAGTAACGGCGCTGACCGAAACAGCGCTCGAGGAGATCGGCATCACCAACTTTGCCGACTACGTGCTGGAGCTTCCCGGCGTCACGGCGGGCGGCAGCGGTCCGGGCCAGAATACCGTTTATATTCGTGGAGTTGCCTCGACGACGCCGAATCTCACGACCGCGGGCGTCGCAGGCCTCACGCCCAACGTGGCGTTCTACCTGGACCAGCAGCCGTTGTCGCAACCCGGCCGCAACCTGGATGTCTACGCAGCCGATCTGCAGCGTATCGAGGTCCTGTCCGGACCGCAGGGTACGTTGTTCGGGGCGAGTTCACAGGCCGGCAACGTACGGCTGATCACGAACAAGCCTGATCGCGGCGACATTTACGGCAGCCTCAAGGCGGGCGCCGGGGCAATTACCGAAGGTGACATGAACGCGAACATAGAGGTCATGCTGAACCTCCCTGTCAGCGAGACGTTTACACTGCGCGGCGTCGCCTACTACGACAAGAAGGGCGGTTATATCGACAACATCGCCGGGACGCGTGACGCGAGTGAGAGCGCTCGCTTCAGGCCTGCCGGTACGGTGCGCGACAACGGCGTGCCGGTTAGCGCGCAGCGTGGCGGATTCCAGGCAGGCGCTGACCTGAGTGGCGTTACCTTCCTCGACGCCGACAACAGCACGCTCGTCGAAAAAGACTTCAATGAAACCGAGTACAGCGGCGTGCGCGTTTCCGGATTGTGGGACATCAATGACAACTGGAGCCTGCTGGTCTCGCACCAGGTGCAGGACATTGAGTCCGACGGCGTATTTTTCGCGGACCCGGACCTTGGCGACCTCGAAATTCAGCGGTACTCGAATGACCGTATCGAAGACAGCTTCAGCAATACGAGCTGGACCCTCGATGGCATGATCGGGGAACTCGAGGTCGTGTACACGGGCGCGTTTACCGACCGCGAGACCGACCAGGTCGTGGACTACTCAGACTACCTGTTCGTTGGCCAGTACCTGCCGTACTATATTTGCGACGGCTCGGTAACATACCCGGGCGGCGCTCCGGCCGGTACCTGCCAGGCGCCCAACCTGTTTGTCGACAGCGCGACGCAGACCGAGACGATGACGCACGAGATTCGCTTCCTGACGGATGCGTCGAAGAGCTGGCGGGTGACGGCCGGCGCTTTCTACAGCGATCTCGAGTTGCAGGAACTCAACGACTTCACGTATCCCGGATCGGTCAATGCAATTGGTTTTGACGGCGTGTCGACTGGATTTGCGCCAAACTACCCGTTGACGAACACCAGCGTTACGGGCGTCGTGGGTAACGCCCAGGAGGGTTGGTATTCCGACCCGGGCCCGTTCCCCGAAGGTGTGATTTTCCGGAATGACGTACTGCGGACCGACGAGCAGCTCGGCTTTTTCGGTGAGGTGACGTTCGACCTGAACGAGCAGTTCTCCCTCGTCCTTGGCGCTCGCTGGTACGACATCGAGGTCGATCTCAAGGGCAGCGCAAATTCGTCGTTCTTCAATCTCGGCCAGACAGACGACGCACAGGCGTTCGGCACGAATATTTCAGCGCAGTTCGCGCCCGACAACACGGTCGGAGCGCCTGACAAGGCAGCCACCGACGGCACGATCTTCAAAGTCACGCTGGACTGGCGGCCGACCGACGATCACATGGTGTATGCCACGGTCTCCGAAGGGTTCCGTCCCGGCCTGCTGAATCGCCCCGGTGGCGCTTCCGGACCCAATAGTTTCACGGTGCCATTCGCGCTCGATACCGATGATGTTACGAATATCGAGTTTGGCATGAAATCGAGCTTCCTCGATAACACGCTGCAGTTTAATAGCAGCTTGTTCTTCGTCGATATCGAGCGTCTGCAGACGACGATTTTCGATCCGAGCATCGTCAACCTGTTCTTTTCCGACAATGCCGCCGACGCCGAGGTGAAAGGGCTGGAAGGCAACTTCATCTGGTTGCCACAGAGCCTCGAAGGCTGGACCGTTACGGGAGCATTCTCCCTGCTGGACACGGAGATTACCGAGGTGATCACGCCGACGAACGACGTGCGCCAGGGCGACGAGCTCGCGTTTGCACCGAGCTTCCAGGGCAACCTCCGTGCTCGTTACGAATGGGACTTCAGTAGCAGGCCCTGGGTTGGCCACGTCATGCCGAGCGTGTCGTTTTCGTCCGATTCATACAGTGACATCATTACGATTAACAGGGACAAGATCGACAGCTGGTTCATGGCCGGCGTGACGGCAGGCGTCACAACGGACACATGGTCGGCCGAACTGGTGATTACCAACCTGACCGACGAGCGAGCCGAAGTCTCTCGCAATTTTGTCTTTGACGCCCGGCGCATAAGCTACGCGCAGCCGCGGACCATCGGCGTACGAATGAGCTGGGATTTTTGACGCCTGACGACCTGTCCTCGGTTCAAGAGAAGATCGTTGCGAAGCGCTTCGATGAAGC
>SHLT01000081.1 GCA_004282875.1 Chromatiales bacterium
CCCAAGGCCAAGGCACCGACGCGGCCAGCTGCCGCAAAGCCGGCAGCTCCGACGCCGCAGAAACCCGCGAAACCGGCACCGGCTGAAAAGGCGGCACCGGTCGATCCGCCGCTGGGCGACCTGGAAATGGACTCGCCGATCGACGAGGGGCTCGCAAGCGCGTTTGGTGACGATGACACGAGTTTCACCGAGACCGTCACAGGGCTGTTCAGCTCGATAAATGCGAAGCTGAAGGGAGACTCCAGCGAGCCTCCGGCATCACCCGACGAATCGGCCATGAACATTCCAAGCGGCGCACCTGCCGGCGGCGCCGGTGGCGCCTCTGTCAAGAACCCGAAAATCATCGGTATTGCAGCGGTCGTCGTGGTTGCCGTCGCCGCAGCGACGTTTTTCTTCGTGGGCGGGGATGACGATACCGCCACGATGACCGATCCTGTCGCAGATAGTGCCGCCCCGCTCGTCACGGAATCGGACAGCGGCGTGACCGAATCGAGTCAGTCTTCACCCGACGTTGATGCCCTCGTCGAGGAAGCACGACTCGCTCGCGATGCAGGCCAGATCTTCAACCCCGCAGGGTCGAACGCGATTGAGCTGTACGTAGCTGCCGTTAATGCCGACCCGTCAAACGTCCTGGTCGTGGCGGAACTCGATGCCGTGATTCAGCAGGCGCTGCAGATGGCCGAATCCGCGCTGCTCGACTCTCGCGTGGACGACGCGGCCGCTGCATTGCAGCGCGTGTCGGTTGCCGACCCGAGCAACTCGCGCCTGCCATTCCTGTCCGCGCAGTTGTGGCAGATGCAGTTGCGCAGTCACCTGACCAATGCGCGTGCCGCGATCCGGGATGAGCGTTTCGAGGATGCGGGCAATGCGCTTGCAGCCGCGATTGCGCTTAACCTCGGCGATACCGGCGAAATTGAGGAAGTTCGGGCTGAATTGAGCCGGGCGCGCAGCGCGCAAGAGGTCGGCGGGGTGCTTGGCAAGGCAAACGCCCGTCTCCAGGAAGGCAACCTCCTGAGCCCGCCAAACGACAACGCCCGCTACTACTATGAGCTCCTGCTGGCGAGCGATCCCGCGAATACGGCCGCTCGCCAGGGCCTCGACGCCGTGGCCAGCAAGGTTGTCTTGCAGGCCCGTACCGAAATCGATGCAGGTAACCTCGACGCTGCCGCAAACCTGCTTGGGCAGGCACGTGCGATTGACCCCGCCAGCAACGAACTCGACGCAACGGCAGCAGCCCTCTCCGCAGCGCGCGATGCGATCGCCGCCCGGATTCGCGAGGCTGAAGAAGAGCGGCTCCGGATTCAGGCGGCCAATCGCCAGGCAGCGGCCGACAAGGCCGCGGCTGAGCAAGCGGCTGCCGAGCAAGCCGCTGCCGAGCAGGCGGCTGCCGAGCAGGCGGCGGCGGAACGCCGCGCCGCCGAAGAGGCCGCCGCGCTGGCCGCAGCAGCCAAACCCGGTCCTGGCGACGCCACCAGCAACGCCGCCGGCGCTGCTGCTGAGACGGCCAGCCAGCCCGTGGCACAGCAGCCGACGCCCGAGCCCAGGCCGGTCGCGGTGCGCGGCAATCAGTCACCGGTTTCTGTCAGTTCGCTGTCACGTACACGATACGTCGCGCCGAAATACCCCCGCACGGCACAACGCCGTAACCAGTCCGGCTGGGTGGATGTAGTATTCACGGTCGCCATGGACGGGTCCGTCAAGGACCTCCAGGTGCGCAATGCCGATCCTGAGGGTGTGTTCGACAGTGCGGCGCTGAAAGCCGTGGAAAAATGGGAATTCGAGCCGGTTATCGAAAACGGAGTCCTGGTCGAGAAGCGGGCTGGCGTACGCATGATGTTCGCGCTCGAGTAAGCGCGAGCACCCGCCGCGGGCCCATTTTCGGCGCAAAATCATTTCCAGACTGGACCATATAGAAAAATCCCGCTACCCTGAGCGGGATTTTTCGAACTTGGTCAAGATCAGTGTCTGACGAAACCTTAGCTGTCGCGGAAAAGCCTGCCCGCAAACAACAGCAACGCAGCATCGTCACGCAGCAGAAGCTTCTCGATGCGGCGATCGAGGCATTCTCTGAAAACGGCTTTAAAGGCACGTCGACTCGGGACATCGCCGAGCGCGCGGGTGTTCATCATCCGCTGATCACCTATCACTTCAAGAACAAGGACCAGCTCTGGCGCGCGGCTGCCGATAAGGTGTTCAAGGATTTCCGGCATTCACTCGCCGCGTCACTCGAGCATCACCAGGACAAGAGCCCGAAAGACCGCATGGCCGCGATGATCAAAGCCTACGTCTTCTATGCGAAGAGCCAGCCGGCACTGCACAAAGTCATGGTGCAGGAAGCGAGTTACCCGAATCCGCGACTAGATTGGCTGATCGAAACTCACCTCAAGCCGTTCTTCGACGCATCGTTCGTCATGATGGAGGAGTTGCAGCGGGTCGGCGTAGCGCCGCCGGGCAATCCCAAGCTGCTTTTCAATATGATCCGCCTGGCGTCGGGTGGCCTGTTGGCACTGGGCAACGAATTGTCAACATCCAGTGGCATCGATATTAATGACGACGCGACGCTGAACGAAATCGCAGAGATGGTCGTAACGATCTTCCTGCCCGGTGAGTTTGGGCAGACCGCCGGATCGACTTACCGACAGGCGTAGAGGTACAGCATCTCCATCGCGATATGCGACGCGGCCAGTGCCGTGATTTCGCCAACGTCGTAAGCAGGCGCGACCTCGACCACGTCCATACCCACGACATTAATGCCCTGCATGCCGCGCAAGATTGACATGGCCTGGTGCGACGTCAGGCCGCCACATACGGGCGTTCCGGTGCCGGGTGCGTAGCTCGGGTCCAGGCAGTCGATGTCGAAGGTCACGTAGACGGGTTTGTCTGCGAGATGCGCGCGCGCCTCGGCCACAACGGCATCAATGCCAATCTGATGGACGCGGGCGGCATCGACAACATTGAAACCCAGCGTATCGGGATTTTCGGTGCGCAAGCCGATCTGCACCGATGAAGCCGGGTCCACAATGCCGTACTTCGCGGCCCAATAGAACATGGTGCCATGGTCGATGCGGTCGTCTTCGTCGGCCCACGTATCGCTGTGCGCGTCGAAGTGCAGCAACGACAGCGGCGCCCCGTGTTTCTTCGCATGCGCTTTGAGCAAAGGATAGGAAACGAAATGGTCGCCGCCCAACGTCAGCAGCGCCGGGCCCTGCTCGATGATCCTCAGTGCGTGCGCCTCGATGGCAGCGGGGACTGCCTCGGGTTTGCCGTGATCGAAAAAGCAATCACCGACGTCAGCAACGGCAAGCTTGTCGAACGGATCGAACGCCATGCCGTAAGGTTTTTCCCAGGCCATGATCGTAGAGGCATTGCGAACCGCGCGAGGCCCAAAGCGCGCACCGGGCCGATTGGTCGTCGCCGTATCGAGCGGCACACCGGTCACCGCAACATCCACGCCCGCCAGGTCGGTGACATACTTGCGCCGCATGAACGAGGCAACACCGGCATACGTCGGCTCCGGCGTCGTGCCGTACAGGCTTTTACGGTTTATTGCATGGTCGCTTTCGAACTTGTCCATATGCGTCGCGCCTAAGGCTTCACAATCTCGAGCGCCTTGTCGAGCACCGTGCGCGTGACCTCCACAATCTGGTCGGCCTCACTGTACGATAGCGTAAACGGCGGCGCACAGATAATGGCGTCGCCCGACGCGCGCAGACAGACGCCGTGTTCGATAAAGAGATCGCGGCAGATCCCGCCGACACCGACTTTCGAATCAAAGCGTTCGACCGGATCTTTCGATTTAACCAGCTCGAACGCCCCCATGAGACCCACCATGCGCGTATTGCCGACGAGCGGGTGATCCTCAAGCGTCGCCCAGATTCTCTGCAGGTAGGGACCGATATCTTCGCGAATCCGCTCGATGAGATTTTCTCGCTGGAGAATCTTCAGGTTTGCGATTGCAACGGCACACGCCGCCGGATGACCCGAGTACGTGTAGCCGTGTGCAAATTCACCGGCTTTGTCCACGAGGACGTTGGCCACGCGGTCACTGACGAACACGCCACCGAGCGGCAGGTAACCTGACGTCACACCTTTCGCGAACGGCATGAAATCCGGCCGGGTTTCGTAGTAGTCAGCGCCGAACCATTCGCCAAGACGACCGAAGCCCGTAATGACTTCGTCTGAGATCAGCAGGATGCCGTACTTGTCACAGATACGTTGTACCTCGGGCCTGTACGAATCGGGCGGCACGATGACGCCGCCGGCACCCTGGATGGGCTCACCGATAAACGCCGCGACCTTGTCCGCGCCGACCTCATTGATCTTGTCCTCGATCGAGCGCGCGGCGGCGATGCCGAACTCGTCCGGCGACAAGCTGTGGTCGGAGCCATACCAGTATGGCTGCTCGACATGCACGATTCCGGGAATCGGCAGGCCGCTTTGCTTGTGCATGGGTTTCATGCCGCCGAGGCTGGCCGCTGCGACGGTCGAACCGTGGTACGCGTTGTCGCGACTGATAATCGTGTGGCGCCCGGGCTGGCCCATCAGGTCCCAGTAGGTCCGAACCATGCGCACGATCGTGTCGTTCGACTCAGACCCGGACCCGGTGAAAAACACACGATTGAACTGCGGCTGGCTGACTTCCTTGAGCATGGACGCCAGTTCGATTGACGGCGGATGCGCGCACTGGAAGAAATTATTGTAGTACGGCAACTCCTGCATCTGCGCGGCCGCCGCGTCGACCAGTTCCTGGCGACCGTAACCGGCATTGACGCACCAGAGTCCCGACATGCCGTCGAGGATCTTATGGCCATCGGCATCGTAGATATACACGCCTTCGGCGCGGGTAATGATCCGCGAGCGCTTCTTGTGCAGGTCCTTGTGATCCGTGAACGGATGCAGATGGTGCTCTCTGTCGAGTTCCTGCCAGTCTTCGCGTGAGCGTTTTTCAATTGCTGCCATTGGTCACCTGGTCAATAAGCATCAGACATTGAACATGAGGATCTCACGCTCATACGGCGTGATGATTTCCTGGAATTCCCTGTACTCGTCATCCTTGAGCAGCACGTAGAGGTCTACGAACGACTCGCCCAGCATGCTGCGCATGGCCGTGGATCCACGCATAGCCTCGATCGCTGAAAAAATATGGCGATGCAGGCTATGGTCGTCGCCATAGGCACTGCCCTCGGTTGGCGCCGTCGGCTGCAGGCCCTCGACCATGCCCAGGTAACCGCAGGCCAGCGACGCTGCGATCACGAGGTAGGGATTGACATCGGAGCCGGCCAGGCGATTCTCGATGCGCCGCGCTTCCGGCGGTGAATCGGGAACACGCAACCCGACCGTGCGATTGTCGATAGCCCAGGCAAGGTTCACGGGTGACGACCACGGGCTCGAGAGACGGCGATAGGAATTCACGTACGGCGCGAAAATCAGCAACGCCTCGTTCATGTACTTCTGCAGTCCGCCGAGGAACCCGTAGAACAGGTCCGTCGGTTCGCCTTTGTCATCGGAAAAGATATTCCGGCCCTGCGTGTCGACAATGCTCTGGTGAATGTGCAGCGCGCTACCCGCATCCTCCGACATGGGCTTTGCGAGAAACGTGGCATGCATATTGTGGTTGATAGCCGCCTCGCGCACTGTCCGCTTGAACAGGAACGCCTGGTCGGCAAGTTCGAGCGCGTCGCCATGCAGGAAATTCAGCTCGAACTGGGCCGGCCCCATCTCCTGCGAGATCGTGTCGATATTGATCCGCTGTGCTTCGCAGTATTCGTAAACCTGGTTTATGAACGCATCGAAGTCGTTCATCGTATCGATACTGTACGGCTGGTTGGCGCCCTCGGTCCAGCCCAGCCTGCCCTCGGGCGGCTCGGCATCTTCGTTGGGGTCCGAATGCGGGCTGAGCAGGTAGAACTCCACCTCGGGTGCGACAACGGGAATCCAGCCTTTCTTCTCGTACATGCTTAGGACGTTACGCAACACGCCGCGTGGTGACTTCTTAACCGGCGTACCGTCGCGGTGATAGCAGTCCAGAAAGACCGCAGCGGCAGGATCCGCGGCCCACGGAACCGGGCGCAGGGTCTCGGGATCGGCCACCAGCCACATATCGCGATCTTCGACATTGTCCGGGTCGCTGACATAGTCGCCAGAGATTGTCTGCGCAAAGACGCCTTCGGGCATTTTCATGTCGCCCTTGCCAAACTTGGCTGCGGGCACCACCTTGCCGCGCGCCGCGCCCGCCATGTCCGGCACGATCGCCTCAACGTCGTCGATATGCCTGTCGGTCAACCAGTTTTGCAGTAGGTCATCGTCACTCACGTTACACCTGTCGCCGCTTTGCACGCTCCCTGCATGCATCGCCAAACGCCCTGAAAATCACTTTGGAAAATTCGTTCTCTGTCGCTTTCCATTCCGGGTGCCACTGCACCGCGAGGGCAAAGCCCGGTACGTCATCAACGCGAAACGCCTCGATCAAACCATCGTCAGCCACGGCCTCCACGGTGACACCGTCTGCGAGTTTCGCCACGCCCTGCTCATGCAGGGAATTCACCATGGCAGTATCGCTGCCCAGCAACGCGTACAACAGTCCATTTTCGGGCAGACTGACCGAATGTGACGGACCGTACTGCACGTCCAGTGGATCGTCCTTGTTTTCGAGGTGGTTGTTGTAGCCGGGCACCTCCTGGACCTTCTGGTGCAAGGTTCCGCCCAGCGCGACATTGAGCTCCTGGAAGCCGCGGCACACCGCGAGGAGCGGCACGCCCTCCTCCAGCGCACGCTTCGTCAGAGGCAACGTCACTGCGTCCCGGTGCGGATCGTGCAGAGTGCCCTCTTCGCTCGGTTCGCCGCCATAGTGATGTGGCTCGATGTTCGAATAGCTGCCCGTCAGGAAGATCCCGTCGAACCGCGCCAGTAATTCGTCGATATCGACTTTGTCTGCGAGCGCAGGCGTCATCAAAGGCAGTACGTCAGCCGTTTCAAACAAGGCACGCAGGTATTTCTCGCCGACCATGTGGAACGGGTGCGGCCCATATTCGCGCCGATCCGACGGGACGCCCACAATGGCTTTCGGATACATGGTGTCAGCTCGCCTCGGCTCTCTTGCCCAGGGTCCTGAGGACAACGCCCAGTATCACGATTCCGATGACGATCGATATCCAGGGTGACATGCCGAATCCACCCGGGATCGTGCCGACAGACAGGCCCACGATACCGACCAGCATGGCATACGGCAGCTGCGTGCGAACGTGTTCGATGTGATCACAGCCACTCGCAACCGATGACAGTACCGTCGTATCGGAAATCGGCGAGCAATGGTCACCCCAGACGGCCCCGCCCAGGCAGCAGGCAACGGAGGAATACAGAATATGCATGCCGCTCGCATCTGCTATCCCATTAACCGTCATGACAGCCCACCCCAGTGGAATAATCAGCGGCATAAGGATGGCCATCGTCCCCCAACTCGTGCCCGTCGTAAATGCGGTGAACGCGGCCAGTACGAAAACAATCGCCGGAATCAGCGCCACAGGCAGGGAATCGGCGAGCAGGGTCACGAGGTACTGCGCCGTATTCAGCGTCGCTGTGAGATCGGATAGCGACCACGCAAGTACGAGGATGATCATGCCGAACAGGGTCGCCCGCAGGCCGCCATACCAGGCGTCGACCGTCTCATGGATAGAGAGGATGCGTTGCCCGATCGACAGGGCCGCCGCGACGAGGACACCGACGAACGACGAGTACATCATCGCCTGGTAGGGACTGGTGGTCTCGAGTATCTCGACCATCGTGTCCCCCTCGCCCAGCAGCACGAGGCTGACCATGAGTGCGATGATAAGCGCGATAATGGGGACGAACGCATTGAATGCACGCAGCGGAATCTTGTCCTTGGGCTCGAGTTCATCGCCCTGAATCGCCGGCAGTTCCTCGCCCGTTTCCGGCTTGACGGAACCGTTCCGCGCCCGCACCTCGGCCTTGTACATGGGTCCGAAGTCGAGCCCGCTCGCCGAAATCATCAGCACGAATATGATTGCCAGGATCGGGTAGAAGCTGTACGGGATCGAATGAATGAATACCGAGTAGGCCTGTACATCCGACAGCGCAGGGATCGACGCGAGTGCCTGATCGACGAGCCCGATCTGGTAGCCGATCCAGGTCGTGATCAAGGCGATGCAGGCAACCGGGGCGGCCGTCGAGTCGACGATGTAGGCGAGTTTCTCGCGCGAAACCTTGAGATGGTCGGTCAGGGAGCGTGCCGTGTTACCCACGACGAGCGTGTTGCTGTAGTCGTCGAAAAAGATCATCAGGCCCATCAGCCAGACCGCGACCTGGCCACCAATAGCTGTTTTCGCACGACTGACGATGGTCCGCACAATACTCGCCATGCCGCCGTTTCGCGTGATGATACCGACCATCCCGCCGATCATCATCGTAAACAGGATGATCGAAGCCCGGTCGAAATCCGCGATTGCACCGGTCACGAATACCTGGAAACTGTCGAGCAGACCGCGGCCTGCTCCCTCAAGCGTAAAGGACCTGAGCGCTGTTGCCCCAATCCACAAACCGAGCAGCAACGCTGGGATGACGTTGCGCAATGTGAGCGCAATTGTGATGGCGAGGACCGCGGGTAGTACGGACACCCAGCCCGGTATCACGCGCAAACTCTGGCTTGCCGTTTCGCCGCCGGCCGTTACCTCGACCGTGGTGTCGCCGGCAGCGGCGATCGGCACGTCGGCAAACGTGGCTTTGCCGTCGGCGTCGGCGGTCGCGGTATAGGTATTCCCGCCCGCCTGCAGCCGCACGGACGTTCCGGCCGGGACGCCCGACACAGAGTAGCTGAGCGGCACGCCGCTCAGGCCGACGGCCGGCGCTTCGATCTCGATGGCAGCTGCTGAGAGTGGAATGAAAGCCGCAAGCAAACTCGCGACGAGGAATTGACGGATCGGGTTCCGGGAGACCAGCTTGCGAGTATTAATAGAGTTATTCCTGCAGCTAAACGTCGTTGCGCATCTTATCATGTGGGCGCTTCAAGGCGTCCTAGTAGCGCGGCTGGAGCTGCCCGGCAGCCGCGCACAGCGTCGCGCCCAGGCTGGAACGCCGGCTTTCGGACATGCGCTGTGTGGGGCCGCAAATTGAAAGCGCACCGAGAATTTCACCCGAGCTGCCGCGAACCACGGCGCCGACACCCGTGAAACCGTCCTCGAGCTCGTCGACGGTTTCTGCAAAGCCGCGGCGACGAATCTCGCCGAACTGATCCTGGAGGGCGTCATGCTCGACGATCGTATGTGCCGTCAGCGGCGTCAGCCTGTCGCCGAGGCGCTCGAGGCCGAACTCGTCGAAAGCGATAAACGCCTTCCCCGTCGATGTTGCATGCATCGGCCAGCGAGTCCCGACATTGCCGCCGGCCGCGAGAAAATGACCGCCTGTCACTTCATCCAGGATCAGCATCGTGTCGTCGATCGGCACTTCGAGGGTTGCGGTCTCGCCGGTCTCCTCAGCCAGGCGTTTCAAGAGTGGGCGTGCTTTGAGCCGGAGGTTGTCGCTCGACAGGGCTTGCACCCCCAGCGCCATGAGCGCCGGGCCGAGCCGATACGCGCCGTTGCTGGCATTGCGATCGAGCAGCGATTCGCTGTGGAGCGCCTGCAGAAGCCGGTGCGCGGTCGTCTTGTTGAGCCCCGCAAGCTGGCTGATTTGCGCAAGCTGCATCTCCGGCTGCTCGGTGGTGAACAGCTTGAGTAAGCGCACGGCGCGCAACGCGGCCTGTGCGCCTTTTGGCGTCTTTCTGTCACGCATTCTTGATTCCACATTATGAACTGTTGTTTCAGAATATAGTAACAGAATGGACATTGCGGTCGCCCGGTAAATCCCTGATGCTGGTGCGCGCTACGGATATGAGGCGACACAATGGCAAAGAACCCGTCCCTGCAGGCGGAACTGCGGGCCGCACAGAAGCAATTCGGCACATTCGACTCAATGGACCTGTTGATTCCCGATCTCAACGGGATTCTGAAGGGCAAACGGATTCGCGCCGGCGATTTCGAGAAGGCCTGCGAGGGCGGTTTTGTTTTCTGTGCCGGCGCCACGCTGCTCACCGGCCTGGGTGACGTGGTTTCCGGCGTACCCTATGGCGCCGATGACGGCGACCCGGACCTGCCCGCCCGTCTTGTTCCGGGCTCGATCGTGCCCGTACCCTGGTCGAAGAAGGCCATGGGCCAGGCCTTCTTCCGGATGATCGCCGAGGACGGCGGCAACTTCTTCGGCGACCCGCGGACCGTGCTCGAAAATGCCCTCGCCCCGCTTAGAGCCGGCGGCAAGAAAGTCGTCGTGGCCACCGAACTCGAGTTCTACCTGCTCGACGGCAAGACGGAAGAAGTCCGGATCGGGGCACCCAAAATACCTGGCACCAATCGGCCGCAGCCCGGCACCCAGGTCTATCACCCTGACGACCTCTTCGAGGTCGAAGGCTTCCTGGACGATGTTTACGACTGGTGTGCTGCACAGAAGGTACCGGCCGAGGCTGCCATATCCGAGTATTCACCGGGACAGTTCGAAATAAACCTGCACCACGTCGACGACCCTGTGCTCGCCTGCGATCATGCGGTCATGCTCAAGCGCATCGTCAAGGCGGCAGCTCGCAAGCATGGCTTGATTGCCTGCTTCATGGCCAAGCCCTTCGAGGAAGATGCCGGCAGCGGCTTGCACATTCATATGAGCATCGTCGACAAGAACGGTCAAAACTACTTTTCCCAGGGGAAAGAGAAAATGGCGTTGCCGCCGTTTTCGGCGCGCCTGCGGCACGCCGTCGGTGGCCTGCTCAAACTCATGCCCGAGACAACCCTGATATGCGCGCCCAATGCCAACTCCTACCGGCGCCTGCGGCCGGACATGTTTGCGCCCGTCGAGCCGAACTGGGGCGTTAACCACCGCGTCGTGTCCGTGCGTATTCCGGAGTCGGACGAGAAGAACCTGCGCCTCGAGCATCGCGTGGCCGGCGCCGACGCCAATCCCTATCTCGTCATGGCCGCCGTCGCAGCCGGCGTGCACTACGGCATTAAGAACAAGATCGATCCCGGCAAGATGGTCGAGCAAGGTGCCGAGATCGTGCCGAAACTCAAAATTCCCAATCGCTGGGAAGCCGCTATCGACAAATTCCAGCGCAGCAAGGTCCTGCCCGGCTATCTCGGCGAGGACTACTGCCGTTACTACGCAATGGTGCGGCGCTATGAGGCCGAGCAATACCACAACAAGATCGCGCAGCAGGATTTCGACTGGTATTTGCGGGCGGTTTAGCCAATAAACGTTTCCGATGTGTATTTGCACTAGTAACGACCCGGCCGGACTGGAAAGTCGTCACCTCAAGTCAGTGTCTGCAATACAGCCTAAAGCAGCCTTTCGAGTTGCTGTTTTCAGCGTATTATGAGGGTCCGCTATTGACCCAAAGCGGCCAGATAAGTATCGATTATGATTGATGCTACAAACTACAGTTGAGCCCAGCTAAACCAAAACGTTTGACTCCCGGCCATTGGTATCGACCAAAGGGCCAAGGCGCCGATATGGCTTTTCTGTTCTCCAATTAAGGCGCCAACAGTCGAAATGCTCAGTGAAAACGAGACGTATTTTAGGACTCCACCAAGTTCGTCCGCTTCGGACAGATTTAACGTTGGAAGCAGCATTCGTGAGCCTTCAATATCCCATGTCCCGGCTGACCGCTCAATTTCAAGCGATTGCACAACTGAACCTGTGGAAATCGCTTCAATCAATAGGACATTTTCTGACTTGCAGGCAATTCTGATTGATTCAACTTCTTCGAGCGTCTCAATTGAATCGAATTGCAGCCCAAAACGAATCGCCAGATATGGTGAACCACTTTGGGACGCATATCTGGCGACGCCCTTGTTGACGTATTCACCCTCGAACGATGCACAATGCTTTGGTGCGTCCGTTCTGGCATGCCAATCCCGCGGGTAGCGATAATCATAACCGGACAAAGCGCCGCATCCTGACACCAGCATTACGATTGGCAATATTAGGGAATGACTGCGGCGCATATAAGGGCTCTAAACTTCTTCCTATTCTGTTCGACGGATCGACTGTTGCAGTTCAATAATTTCACCCATCGTCGGATTGTACGATAACTCATCCATAACCGGGCAATATGCTGAAATGCTGATAGTTTTTCGCTCAGCGGCCGTTTCTGGCCGGAACCAGCCGCTCATGTGAATTGAGCTAGAATGACGGCTACTGACCCTCAGCAGACGTTCCACTAACTAGCGATTGTCGACTAATACCTACCGGATGACAGACGTGTTAATAGCATTGGCTTTCGCACTGATAGTGATACTGGGAACACTGCTCTTGGCATTCTTGGGTCATATCAGTGCCTGTGGTCTGGAAAACTTGGCCCGAAAGTGCAAAGAAGATCGGGCAAGTATTGGTGAAGACAGGAAGGATATGGATGACTCACGAGAGAAGCACAGTTCCGAACAATGCGGCCAGTAATCGCATCGGTGGATGGCTGCTCCTGGCCGTTACCAGCCTTCCAGACATTTCGAGATAGAATGACGGATACTGACCCGAAGCGGAAGGTTGAGAATTCATTCGGCAACAGAGTACAACTTTAGTTGGAGCCCGAGATGACTGCAGATCAGTTGAATAAATGGCTTACGTTGACAGCCAATTTTGCAGTAGTAGCTGGAATTATTTTTCTTGCGGTCGAGATTCGACAAAACAATGTGTTACTGCTTTCAGAGTCTCGTCAGGCCGTGATGTCAAATGACCAGACCGCTCTTCTGGTCGGCCTCAACAACGTAGACATATTCGAAAAGTGGATGAGCCAAGAGGAGCTTTCAGCCACCGATCAATATCGGCTAAGCATCATCTTCATCGTCGATGTGAGGAATCGGGAATTCGAGTACGCCCAGTATCTAAACGGTGTGCTTGACGAACAATCGTGGCTGTCCTACCGAGATGTACTCCTGTTCAATTTCACAACGCCGCGCGGTCGAATATGGTGGGACAAAATCGGACGCAATATTCCGAACGCCGAATTTGCCGCAATGGTGGATGAACTTCTCGAAAACACGCCTGTGAATTACGCGATGAACTTACTCGCTAGCTGGGATACAGAACGGACCAATCGACTAGAAGCTGAGCTCGCGAGAGAAGACGACGACCCCACTCCTTAAACTCGTATAGCAACATCTTGTTTACCGGTGGTTGGGTGGCGTGTCATACGACTTTATCCTTATTGCATCACGATCCCCGGAGTGAATACTGGTCGCAATTGGAACCGCAAATTGAGGTGACTGATGTACTACATAGTTGAGACCAATAAATCTTTCGACGAAGCGTCGACCGACCTTGAAGCCGCCGTCACGCGCCATGAGTTTGGCGTCCTGCATATCCATGACCTGGGTACGACATTGCGCAGCAAGGGCATCGACTTTGACGAGCAGTGCCGGGTGTTCGAGGTGTGTAACCCGGGTCAGGCCGCGAAGGTCCTGTCCACCGACATGCGCCTGAACATGGCACTACCCTGCCGGATATCCGTGTTCACGGAAAAGGGCCAGACCAAGATCGGCCTCATAGAGCCGGTGCAGATGCTGTCATCGCTGTCCGAAGACCCTGACCTGGTCGAGGTGGCCAAAGAGGTCGAGGCCAAAACTATCCTGATGGTCGACGAGGCGAAGTAGACGCTCGCCGACTCTGGCCCGCTCAATCGTGCTGGGTCGCACGCTTCAGGTCGGCGTCGATCGTGCGGCCGGCACGAATGTAGTGCCAGCCGGCCCACGGCAGGATGACGCTCGTCACGATCAGCAGGCTGTAGCGCATCGACTCTTCGGCGAATCGTCCCTCGAGTACGTCACTCAGAATCCCGGTCAGCAACGGGCCGAGCGCCAGGCCGATCACGTTGATGATCAGGAGTGCGAGCGCCGAGGCCATGGCGCGCATGCGCAGCGACACCAGCCCCTGCGCCTGAGACAGTACGGGCGCGAGATACACATTCGCCGTCGCGGCCGGAACCAGGAATAGCCAGAGTGCGACTTGCCAGGAATCCGACAGGAACATTGCTGCGTAAGGAACGGCTGTCAACAGGACGGTTATGCCGATAAACGATAATGCCCGGCGATGCCCTGACTGGCCGAGATGATCGGCAATATAGCCGCCGAGGAAAAAGCCCGCGCCACCGATGATGCCGATGATCAGGCCGAGATAGATGCCCACCTGATCGACGGGCATGCCATAGCTGCGTACCAGGAAGCTCGGCAGGAAGCTGATCACGGAGTAACCGACATATGACGACAGACCGGCAGCCACCGTCATGTGAATGAATGACGGCCGCCGCCAGAGAAAGCGTACCGTGGTCAGGAACGGGGGTTGTTCGCCCAGCGCTTCCCGGCCCTCGGAATGACCTCGCTCGGGCTCGACGACCGTGAAACGAACGATCACGGCAAGCACGAGGCCCGGGATGCCGACGACGAGGAGTGCCTGCCGCCAGCCAACGTTTTCTGCGACCCAACCGCCGAGCAGGTAAGCCAGCATGATGCCGGCCGAGATACCGATCGTGTAGACGCCCATTGCGGCCGAGCGTTTTTCCGGCGGATACAGGTCGGCGATCATCGAGTGTGCGGGCGGGCTGCACCCGGCCTCACCAACGCCAACGCCGATGCGTGCCAGCGCCAGCTGCAGGAAATTGGCTGCCATGCCGGACAAGGCCGTCATACCGCTCCAGACGGCGACGGCAAGCGCGATCAGGTTGCGGCGATTGTGCCGGTCGGCATAGCGCGCGACCGGTATTCCCAGGACGATGTAGAACATCGCGAACGCGGTGCCCGTGAGGAAGCCGAGCCACGCGTCCGACACGCCGAACTCCTCGCGAATGGCCGGCAGCAGAATCGCCAGGATCTGGCGATCGACAAAATTGAACATGTAGACGATGGCCAGGATGACCAGCGCATAGCGACGTGTCGCCGGGGATATGGCGGGTTTTGGCTCCGTCACTGGTCGCGGGTTTTGTCGGGCGCTGAGCTCGCCGCGTTCGGGCGGCGCGTATCGGCCGCGCCGCGGAACATGCCGTCTTTCCACGCGACGCTTTGCAGGCTGCCCATCGTGGAACGCACATCCTGGAGCTCATGCCCGCGCTCGCGCAGCAGCTTGATGGTATCGGGACTGAAGCCCTCTTCCAGTTGCAAAACGTCCGGGTACCACTGGTGGTGCATGCGCGGCGCGAGGGTTGCCTCGGCCACGTTCATATCGTGATCGATCATGTTGACGACCATCTGCAGCACCGTTGTGATGATGCGGCTACCGCCGGGACTGCCCGTGGCAAACCAGGCCTGGCCGTCATCCAGCACAAACGTTGGTGTCATCGAACTGAGCGGCCGCTTTCCGGCTTCGATTGCATTCGCATCCCCACCGAGCAGACCGAATGCATTGGGTACGCCTGGCTTGGACACGAAATCGTCCATTTCGTTGTTGAGGAGGAAGCCCGCACCGGCAACCGAGATCCCGGACCCGAATGAGAAATTGAGCGTTGTCGTCACGGCTACGACGTTGCCCTCTGCGTCCATGATCGAATAGTGCGTGGTATCCGGACTCTCGGGCTGTGGCACAACCCCTGGCTTGACGTCGTCTGAATCGCGAGCCTTTTTCATGTCGATTGTCGCTGCCAGCTCTTTCGCATATTCCTTGCTGACCAGCCAGTCCAGCGGTACATCGTAGAAATCCGGATCGCCGAGATGCTCGGACCGATCCGCATACGCGAGGCGGGCCACTTCGGCGAGCAGATGCACGTTGTCGGCGCTGCCCGCACCCAGTTCCGCAACCGGAAAATGCTCGAGTATGTTCAGCATCTGGATAATGTGAATGCCGCCCGAACTCGGTGGCGGCATCGTGACGATTTGATAGCCCCGATAGGTACCGCGTACCGGTTCGCGAACGACCGGCTTGTAGGCCGCGAGCGACAATTCATCGACAAGGCCGCCGCCCCGCGCCATCTCGGCGGCGATCAGCTGCGCTGTCTTGCCCCTGTAGAAACCATCAGGCCCGTCCTCGGC
>SHLT01000008.1 GCA_004282875.1 Chromatiales bacterium
CCGCGTGCCCCAGGGCCTCGGTGCCGGCGCCTGTGGCTGCGCTCACCTCGAAAACGGGGCCGTTCCAGTCGAGTTCCTCTAGCAACATGTCGCGCGCCACGGCGAGGTCGTCGTCGGCCAACAGATCGGTCTTGTTGATGACGAGCCAGCGCGGCTTCTCGGCCAGCTCAGCAGAGAACTGCTCAAGTTCCTTCGCGATCGCCTGAACTTCCTTTGCAGGATCCGCGTTGGGATCAAGCGGCGCGATATCCACAAGATGCAACAGCAGGCGCGTGCGCTGCAGATGCTTGAGAAACTGGATTCCCAGCCCCGCGCCCTCCGAAGCGCCCTCGATCAGGCCGGGGATATCCGCCATCACAAAGCTTTGCAAGCGGCCGACGCGCACAACGCCGAGGTTGGGGTGCAGGGTCGTGAACGGGTAGTCGGCGATACGCGGTTTTGCGGCGGACATGGACGTAATCAGCGTGGATTTGCCGGCATTCGGCATGCCGAGTAGCCCAACGTCGGCGAGCACCTTGAGCTCCAGCTTCAGGTGTCGCGCTTCGCCCGGCGTGCCGTTGGTTATCTTGCGCGGGGCCCGGTTTACACTGCTCTTGAAGCGCGTGTTGCCCAGCCCGCCCTGGCCGCCTTCGGCCACCATCTGGCGTTGTCCGTCGTCGGTCAGGTCACAGATCAGCTCGCCGGTGTCAACATCATGGACAACGGTACCCTGAGGCACCATGACTTCGAGATCATCCCCGGACTTGCCGGTCATGTTGCGGCCAGCACCGCCCTGACCCACTTCCGCCTTGAACTTGCGCGCGACGCGAAAATCCGCGAGCGTGTTGAGCGAGGCGTCGGCGACGAGGTAAACGCTGCCCCCATCCCCGCCATCGCCGCCGTCGGGGCCGCCCTTGGCGACGTATTTTTCGCGACGAAAACTCAGGCAGCCGTGGCCGCCGTTGCCGGCCTGTACGCGTATGGTTGCCTCATCGACGAACTTCATTTGAAACACTCTAATACGAAAAACCCCGCGGGTGCGGGGTTTTGGTTCGTTCTGTTATGTGGATTACGTATGCCTCCCATCGTGCTGATGGCTTCCGGCACGTATCCCGACCGATTGGGGACACGCAGAGCATGTCCCCACTTCTAGCATCCAGTTCAGGCGTCGACGACGCTCACGAACTGCCGGTTCTTCGGACCTTTCTTTTCGAACTTCACGTGTCCGTCCTTCTTGGCGAACAACGTGTGGTCACGGCCGAGACCCACATTGGGACCGGCATGAAAACGGGTGCCACGCTGGCGCACGATGATGTTGCCCGCAACGACCCTCTGGCCGCCGTAGATCTTGACGCCTAATCGTTTACTTTCCGAATCGCGACCGTTCTTACTACTACCGCCTGCTTTTTTATGTGCCACTGTACTGTACCTGTTGCGTTCATCACCCGGGGATACCCCGAGGTGGGGGCATGCATGCCCCGATTTCGTTAATCAAATGCCTAGTCAGCCTTCTTGGCCGCCTTCTTCTTGACGGCCGGCTTCTTGGCGGCTTTCTTCTTGGCCGCTGGCTTCTTCGTCGCTGCTTTCTTGGCGGCGGGTTTCTTGGCCGCCTTCTTCTTGGCAGCCGGCTTCTTGGCCGCTGGTTTCTCCTCGGCAGCCGCGTCTTTCTTCGGCGCAGCCTTTTTCGCCGATCCGCCCGTGATACCCGTGATCTCTACCTCGGTAAAGAACTGGCGGTGCGAGCCCTGGCGCAGGTAGTTCTGGCGGCGCTTGAACTTGACCACCGGGACCTTCTTGCTCTTGCCCTGGCGCACAACCTTGCCGCTAACCGTGCTGCCGGACAACAACGGCGAACCGACCTTGATATCGCTACCTTCACCAACGAGGAGAACCTCGTCGAACTTTACCGTAGCGCCCTCGTCGGCCTCGATTTTCTCGAGACGCAGGACGTCACCTTTTGCGGCACGGTACTGCTTGCCGCCGCTGCGAAAAACCGCATACATTATGTTTGCTCCACTGCGTAAGCCGCGATTCCCGCAACTTACTGAGAAATAAGATGTTTTTTCAGGCGCCAAAATCGCCGTGCAGGCGAAGAAATGGCCGGCGCCACAAAAGAGCCGGAATTCTATAGATTCCGCCGCCCCGGGTCAACGTTCATGACGTGAGAAATCCCGCAGCTTTTCAATGGCTTGCATTCTCGCATGAACGCGCCCGAATATGGCGCGAATATCGCCAACGGCGCGGCTTTCAGGCATTATCACGAAACTTATGCAAGTGGCAGAAAAAACACCCGAACTGGTCAATTTCGATGACGTCGCAGCGCTCGCTCACGACGACATGGAGGCCGTCAATCGCCTGATCTCCGCCAGCCTCGAGACAGACGTTCCTCTCGTTTCGCAGGTCTCCGAGTACATCGTCATGAGCGGTGGTAAGCGGTTGCGGCCGCTGATTGTCCTGCTGGCGGCGCGCGCCATGGGCTACGACGGGGAGCAACACATCCGGGCGGCCACCATTATTGAGTTTATTCACACGGCCACCTTGCTGCACGACGATGTGGTTGACTCGTCGGAGCGGCGCCGTGGCCAGGAGTCGGCCAATACCGTGTTCGGCAACCAGGCCAGCGTGCTGGTCGGTGATTTCCTGTATTCGCGCGCGTTCCAGATGATGGTCGACATCGACGATATGCGGGTCATGCAGATTCTTGCCGACGCGACCAATACGATCGCCGCAGGCGAAGTCATGCAGCTCATGAATGTTCATGATCCCGACACGAGTGAAGACGACTACCAGCAGGTGATCTACCGCAAGACGGCGCGCCTGTTCGAGGCGGGCGCACAAATCGCCGCCGTGCTGGCCGATCGCGATCCGGCTGACGAACAGGCCATGGTCGAGTATGGCCAGCACCTCGGCACGGCGTTCCAGCTCATTGACGATGCGCTCGACTACAGTGCCTCCGCTGATGAACTGGGCAAGAACCTCGGTGACGATCTCGCCGAGGGCAAGGCAACGTTGCCGCTGATTTATGCGATGCGTGCCGGTACGGACGCGCAGCGAGAGCTCATTCGGACTGCGGTACTAGAGGGCGGACTCGACCAGATGGATGAGATCCAGGAAATCATTCGCTCCACAGGGGCGCTCGACTACACGGAAGCGCGCGCCCGCGAGGCGGCCGATTCGGCCATTGCCGTCATCGCCGGCCTGCCCGACACAAAATACCGGCAGGCGCTGATCTCCCTGGCCGAGTTCGCCGTCCAGCGGCGCTCCTAGTGGATCGCTTCAATACGCCGTGGCGGGTTACCTCCGCCGCCATCTACACAACGCCAACGGACTCCCGCGTCTACGGGACCCTGGATATCGACGTAACGGCCGCCAAGCAGTTTCTCGATGCCAAGCGCGAGGAAGGCGTCAAGCTGACCATGGTGCACCTGACGACCGCCGTGTTGGCGCGTGCCATCGCATTCGACGTTCCCGAGATGAACTGCTTCATTCGCCGCGGTGCCGTGGTGGGTCGAGAGCATATGGATGTCATGCTGCCTGTGCAGGTGGGCGGTAACGCCGGCGTTACGCCCGCAGTCATCCGCAATGCGCACGCGCGCAGGGTGTCGGATATTGCCGAGGAAGTGCGCAGCAAGGCAGCAAAAAGCCGCGGCGGCGAAGAAATCAAGACCGCGAAAAACAAGTATGTTCTCAATCGCATCCCGTGGCCGTTGCGGCGCCCGGTGTTTCGCCTGCTCAAGTGGATCACGGTCGACATGGGCCTGGAAATCAAGGCGCTCGGCCTGTCGGCGCACAGCTTCGGCTCATTCATCGTCTCGGACATCGGCAGCTTCGGACTCAACACGGGCATGACGGCGCTGATGCCGGCAGCCAAAATTCCGTGCGTCATCGTGCTCGGCAAGATTGAAGAAAAACCAGTGGTGCGCAATAGCGAGGTCGTTATTCGCACGATTCTGCCGCTGACCGGCACTTTCGATCATCGCATTGTCGATGGCATGCAGATCGGCAAACTCGCGCGCGGCATCAAGCGCAACTTCCGCAAACCGGAATGGCTGGATGAAGTGCCGGAAAAGGAACTCGAGGAATGTATCTTCGAAGTTCGATAGAGAATTAATTGGTCGGGGCGAGAGGATTTGAACCTCCGACCCCTTCGTCCCGAACGAAGTGCGCTACCAGGCTGCGCCACGCCCCGACCGCGGGACGCGCATCTTACAGGAACTAAAACCGGGCTTCAATCAGGCCGGATTGGCTCGGCAAACTGCTCCTGACCGCCATAAACCACGCGGCAGACCTGCCCTTTCCGGGCCTCGCTCAGGGCATTCACGATGGCCGCGTCCTTAAGGTAAATTCGCCCCGCTGACTCCACGACGCCCTCCATGACCAGCATGTCGTCCAGGTAAACCTGCACCCGCTGGCCCACATCCAGGGAATCATGGCGAAGCTTGAACTTGGCCTTGAACGAAAAGTTCGGCTCTTCTTTTTCGATACGCGACATCTCGATATCGAACTCGCCGAACTCGCGACCACTCGCATCGCGAAACTCCGCCTCAAACTCCCACTGCTTCTTGACGCGCTTGCCAAATAACAAAGCCAGTATAAACAGCAGCAACAGCAGGCCGAAGAACCCGTACAGGATGTACAGGACAATTGAAAACAGGGTATCCATACGCGCTACTATAGCGGACATGAAATACCTTGTGACCGTCGCGGCGTTCCTGCTGGCAGCCGGCACGGCCGGCGCAGATCTCGCCAATGACGTGCGTTGCCGGGAGATCGGTTTCAGCAAAGCCGCTGAGCAACGCGATTTAGCTGCCTTTCGTTCCTATATAGATGCCGATGCGCGATTCGTCGGCTCGGGAATACGCCGAGGCGTCGACGACATTGCAGAAGGCTGGTCCGTGTTTTTCAACGTCGACGGTCCGACGATCAAGTGGCGCCCGCAAATCGTCGAAGTCCTCGAGGACGGCAAACTGGCCTTGTCACGGGGACCCTACCGCGTCGTTTCGGAGGATACTGAAGGAAACGTCGTCGAGAATTGGGGCACGTTCAATTCGACCTGGCGGCTCAATGACGACAAGCAATGGCGTGTCGTCTTCGATGCCGGCAGTCCGGCGGCCTCTGAACTCGATGCCGACACAAGGGCGTTGCTCGAACAGGAGGACGATTGTTCATGAAGCGATGCAAGACAGTCGACGAATACATTACATGAAGGAAGCCATTGCGCTTGTCGACGCCGGCAAGGACATCAAGGCAAAACGTTCGAACACGGTCGAGGTGCCCGACGACCTCACGAAAGCCATGCGCCGCTACAAGGGTGCAACGGCGGCGTTCCGCAGGCTGACGCCAGGCAAACAGCGCGAATACGCCGAGCACATTGCCTCCGCTAAACGCGACGCCACGAAGCAGAGGCGTATCGAGAAAGTCCTGCCGATGATTGCGGCAGGCGCGGGCCTGCACGACAAGTATCGAAACTGTTGAAACTCAGCCCGCCGGATTGATGTTGGCGTTGAGCCGGAACAGGTTGGTCGGGTCGTATTTCTTCTTGAGCGCCAGCAGGCGCGGAAAATTGCCCTGGTAGTTGGCGTGACGCACTGCCCGCGATTCATCCGACGTATCGACCGTGTAGTAGCCGTCCGTCGCCGGTTCAAGCTGCCCCCACCAGTCCCTTATGTACCGAACGTGCGTGTCGGCCTCGGCATCTTTTGCCCACTCGACAATAACGAACATGTTTGCCAGTGACTTGCGATGAGCGAATGCTGTATCGGGAGTCGGCACACGACCGATCGCGCCGCCAGAATGCTGGCAGTACAGGAACACTGTTCGCCCATCCATCGGTTCGAAGCCATCGGCAATGGCATCGATGAGCGAATCAGGTACGTCGTTGATAAACCCGGCTTTCATGTACTGCGCAACATTGCGGGCTTCAGTGCTGTCGCCGCTGCGTTGCAGTTCGACGTAGTCCCAGGCCTTGACCGTATCGGCGAGCGGCGTACCCAGGGACCGCAATGGCGCAAGGATCTTCTCGGCCTCGTTTTCCGGACCTGACCAGCACACATGAAAGCCGGCCATGCTGTCCGTACCCTCCATCATCGATGCGGTAAACGCGTCGCAGTACAGGTAGTCGGACACGCTTGCCCCGTATTCTCTATATTTTTCAAATACTTCGCGAACCATACTGCCAGAATAGAGAATATCTCCGCCCACCACGCGCCGCTCCATAGGGTGCAGTGCCATCTCAAAATTCGTAACGATACCGAAGTTGCCGCCCCCGCCACGAACGGCCCAGAACAGATCCTCGTTTTCCTCGGCACTCGCGTGTAGCAGGCGCCCGTCGGCTGTCACCACATCCGCGCCAACAACATTGTCCAGCGCAAGGCCAAAACGTCGGCCCACACGACCGAAACCACCGGCTGTCGTGAGACCACCGATACCGGTGTGCGAAACCGTTCCTGCCGTCGTTACCAGGCCGACTGCCATCGACTCCCCGTCGAGTTCGCCCAGCAGACTGCCGCCTGCGACGTGCGCAATGCGCCGGGTCGCATCGACCCGCGCGTGGCGCAGCGTCGACAGATCGATCTGCATACCGCCGTCGCACGTGGACTTGCCGGCGTAGCTATGCCCGCCACACTTTACGGCCAGCAACAAGTCACGTTCGCGCGCGAACGTGACGGCCTTCCGAATATCGGTTGCGCCCACCGGTTGCACAACGAATGCCGGATGCTTGTCGATTCCGGAATTCAGGACACGCCGGGCTGCGTCATAACCCGCGTTGCCCGGCAGCAGGACATTGCCCCTGAGGCTGTCCGCCAGTTCCTTGACCGCCGCCTGCTCGATCTCGATGGCGGCGCGATCGCCGGTGACGGCATTGATGTTGCTGCCGACCTTGGTAAGGGCGGCAAACTGGGCCGCAAGCGCGGGTGTCGCCGCCGCGGAAACACCCGCTGCCACGGCCGAGCGAAGAAACAGTCGCCTATCCATAATGTCCCCTCATCATTTTTTTGTTTTTGTATACGCTCAAGGATAGCGCATTTGGCATAGACTGGGCCGCATGGAACAGACGATTTCAAGCAAGCTACCCGACCTCGGAACGACAATCTTCACGGTCATGAGCCAGCTGGCCACGGAGACCGGCGCCATCAACCTCTCCCAGGGATTTCCCAGCTTCAATCCGCCGGCTGCGCTCATCGAGCGGATCAACTGGCACCTGCACCACGGCGCGAATCAGTATGCACCGATGCCCGGCGCCCCCAACCTGCGCGAGGTCATTGCAGAAAAAACCCGGCGTCTGCAGGGCCGTGAGCTCGATATCGACGCGGAGATAACCGTCTGTACCGGCGCAACCGAAGGGCTATTCAGTGCCATCACGGCGCTCGTGCGCCGCGGTGACGAAGTCATCGTCCTCGACCCGGCCTACGATTCTTACGAACCGGCCATTGACCTGGCCGGTGGCATCACCCGGCACGTGCCGCTGTTGCTCGACGACAACGGCCACGATTTTCATCCGGACTGGCAGCGTCTCAAAGAATCCATCAACGACAAGACACGACTGATCATCCTGAATTTCCCGCACAACCCTACCGGCGCCATCCTCAGTGCCGGCGACCTCGACAATCTTGCGAGCCTGGTGCGCGATACGAATTGCTACCTGCTGTCCGACGAGGTCTACGAACATATTGTTTTCGACGGGGAGCCGCATCGCAGCCTGCTGAGCCACGACGAGCTTTGGGAACGGTCAATGGTCATCTGTTCCTTTGGGAAGACGTTTCATGCCACGGGCTGGAAGCTCGGATACTGTGCCGCGCCGGCACGCCTGAGTGCCGAGTTTCGGAAAGTGCACCAGTTCACGACCTTTTCTGTCAGCACGCCGATGCAGCACGGCGTCGCGGACTTTCTCGAGAGCGATCCGTCGTTCTACGAAGACTTGCCGGCGTTTTATCAGCAGAAGCGCGATCACTTTTGTGCGCTGCTTGGTGAGTCCCGCTTCCGGCTGCGCCCTGCCCGCAGCACGTTCTTCCAGATTCTGGATTATGGGGAGATCAGCGATGAAGTCGATGAGCAATTGGCAAAGCGCTGGACCCGGGAGATCGGCGTGGCATCGATTCCCCTGACGGTTTTCTGCGAGACGCCGTTCACAGGCACCCGCCTGCGCTTCTGTTTCGCAAAAGACGATGCGACCCTGGAGCAGGCCGCAGAAAGGCTTTGCAAGCTCTAGGGCGGAAACACCCTAGGCGCTGCCTAGCTGGAACGCAATCAGCGCACCGAGATACCCGATCGCCGTCATGTAACCCCAGGCAAACACCGGCCACCGCCAGGTATTGGTCTCGCGCCGGATGATCGCAAGCGTTGCCGCGCATTGCAGGCAGCAGGCGTAGAAGATCAGCAGGCCGATCACCATCGGCAGCGTAAATACTTTGGACCCGTCGGGCCGCGTCGCCGACTTCAGGCGCCCGGACAGCGTTCCTTCGTCGGCCTCGTCGCCAACGGCATAAACCGTCCCCAGCACGGCAATGACCACTTCACGCGCCGGGAATCCCGCGATAACGGCCGACGACACGCGCCAGTCCCAGCCCAGCGGTTCGAACACGGGTTCAACGACTTTGCCTGCTCGGCCAAGCCAGCTTTGCTCCATTTGCAGAGCGGCTGATGTATTGGCATCGAGGCCCGGATCGATGTCATCGGAGCGAGGAAAATAGGCCAGCGCCCAGACGATGACCGCTACGGCGAAGATCACGGTGCCGGCACGCTTGAGAAATACCTTGGCGCGGCCCAGCAGCTGAATGGCCACCGTCTGCAGGTTGGGCCGCCGAAACTCGGGGAGCATCAGCGCGAAGGGTGGTTTCGGTCCGCGCAAGGCCGTCTTGCGCATGAGCAGTGCCGTCAGGATGCCCATGACGATGCCGAACAGGTACAGACCGAACAGCACCAGCCCCTGCAGATTCAGAAAGCCGACGTTGGTCGCGGGAACAAACGCCGCAATGAGCAGCGCGTACACGGGTAACCTGGCCGAACAGGTCATGAACGGTGCCGCCATGATCGTCGCTATACGGTCGCGGCGGCTCGGTATGACGCGCGTCGCCATGATGCCGGGCACCGCGCAGGCGAAGCTGGAGATCATGGGAATGATCGACTGGCCCGACAACCCGACCGAGCGCATCGCCCGGTCCATGAGATAAGCGGCACGCGCCAGGTAGCCGGAATCTTCCAGCAGGATGATGAACAGGAACAGGATGATGATCTGCGGCAGGAAGATGACGACGCTGCCGACACCGGCAATCACACCGTCAGCAATCAGGCTCGAGAACGCGTTATCGCCTAGCGCGGAAAAAACGCTTGTGCTCAGCGACGACGATGTCGCATCGATCGCGTCCATGATCGGTGTGGCCCATGCGAACACCGCCTGGAAGACGATAGCCATCACCAGGAACAAGCCGATGGTTCCCGGGACCGGGAGGTTGAGAAAATCCGTTACGCGGGTTCGCCACGACACGTAGGCCGGTGCCGCCTTCTGCACCTTGTCGAGGACATCGCGAACCCATGCGTAGCGAATGTGGGCGTCCCGCGCGATGGGCGGCTCGTCGCCGAATAGCGCCGCGCGGAGCGCGTCGATTTTCGAGCGTCCACGGTCACTCAGCTTCGCAACGATGGCCTGGTTCGCTGCGGTCGGACCGTCGATCAGCAAGCGTTCGAGTTCAGCAAAACGCAGCCGCTCGTGAGCGCCTTCGGCCGCCTCGGCGGCGGCCTCTGTCAGTTCGGGCCAGACTCGAATGCGGCGCGGCGGCTCGATCTCCTTGATACCGCCGATTGCCCTGCGCAGCATCTCGAGACCTGCGCCCGTAGTGGCAACAACCGGGTATACCGGCACGCCGAGCAATGCACTCAGCGCCGCCGTGTCGACCTGGATGCCGCTTTTCTCTGCGGCGTCCGTCATCGTCAACGCCACGATCATCGGCAGCTCGAGGTCCACGAGTTGCTGCACAAGAAACAGGCCCTGGTAGAGATTGGTCGCGTCGAGTACCGCAAGAATGCCGTCGGGCGATTGCGTTCCTTCTATACGCCCGAAGATCACGTCGACCGCAATATGTTCTTCCAGCGAATGCGCACTCAGGGAATGCGTGCCGGGAAGGTCGACCAGCTCGACCAGGGCGTCGTCGGTCTTGAGATAGCCGACGTGTTTTTCAACGGTGACGCCGGGGTAATTGCCAATGCGCTGCTTCAGCCCGGTCAGGCGATTGAACAACGTGCTCTTGCCGGAATTCGGATTGCCGACAACCGCAATGCTCGCCTCAGTGCGCTTTGCTACGGTTATCTCATTGGCGGGGATTCGGATTTCGGAGGTTTTAGTCACCAGCCACTACGGGTACAACCTTGAAATGGCGGGCATGCTCCTGGCGCAGGGAAATGCCGCATCCAAAGAGGCGGAATTCCATCGGGTCGCCGCCTATCGCGGAACTGGCGTGCTCGACCTCTGTACCCTCCACAAGGCCCAGAACCATGAGGCGCTGTACCTGGGGGTCGGCCGCGTTAATCGCGCGGATTACGCCCTTCTGGCCGCGTTTGAGGCTTGCCAATGTGCTGCCGTTGATCGCCATAACGTCCTATAAAACCTGGATTTTTCCGACACTCTCTGGACTGTGGGATAAATGATAATGATTCGCATTACGAACTGCAATAGGCAATTGTACGGATGAGTTAAAGGTCTTCTTTTTCAACAAGCCGGTTTGCCGAACTCCTCGGGCAACACCGACTCGATACGCTCCATCACGTCGAGGCGATGCACCAGGTCGTGGATGTAATCGAGCTGGTCGGTCTCGAGTACCAACACGTCGCTCATGTCGTAGGACTCGATCCAGCCCTCGTACAGTCGCTCCAGCCGCTTCAGGTAGGCCAGCGGCACGTCCTGCTCCATTTTGCGGCCACGCAGCTTGATGCGTTGTCGCAGGGGGCGCATGGAACAGCGCAGGTAGATCATGAGGTCCGGCGGGCGAATCGCGTCGAGGATGGCATGGTAAAAGCCGCGGTAGGTTTCCCAGTCCCGCTTCGAGATCTTGCGCATCTGGTGCAGCGCGGTCGCGAAAATTTCCGCATCTTCGAAAATCGTCCTGTCCAGCGCGACGACGCCCGGCTGGCGATCAAGCTCCTGGTGGAGTCGAAACTTGTTGGAAAGGAAGTACAGCTGCGACTGGAATGCCCAGCGTTTCATGTCCTTGTAGAAGTCGCCGAGATACGGGTTTTCGTCATTGGGTTCGTAGAAGGGCGCGACACCGTAAGTGCGATGCAGGAATTCGACCAGCGTCGACTTGCCGGTTCCCATGTTGCCGGCAATTGCGATCGAGCGTTTCATACCCTATTCTCGAAACCCATGACAATGCCTGTTGTACTGATTAGCGAAGAGGAAATCCAGAGCCGCGTCCAGGATCTGGCCGCGCAGATTTCTGCCGACTACGATGACAACGACGAGCTGGTCCTGATTGGCGTTCTCAAGGGATCGTTTATTTTTCTTGCGGACCTGTCGCGCCGCCTCACGATTCCGAGAACCATCGAGTTCATCGCCGTATCGAGCTATGGCAGTGGTAGTCGGTCATCGGGCGCCGTACGCCTTGTAATGGACGTGCGCGGCAATATTGAAGACAAGCACGTGCTGATCGTCGAGGATATTGTCGACACGGGACACACGCTGAAATACCTGATCGGCATGCTCGAGTCGCACCGGCCGGCCTCGGTGCGCACCTGCGCCCTGGTGCGCAAGGCCGAAAGCGCCGAGGTAGACGTTAAGGTCGACTACCTCGGCTTCGACATCGGCAATGAATGGGTGGTTGGCTACGGGCTGGATTACGCCGAGCAGAACAGGACATTGCCCTACATCGGCGTCGTCACACCGGACGACTAGTCAGCCGGCATCATCCGTCGGCTGGGCGTCGTCATTCATGGTCGGGCTGGCCGAATCCAGGTCCCACAGCGACAGGCCGCGCACACCATCCGTCCAGATGTAGCCGTTCGCGTCGACGCCATCCGTCCAGATATAGCCGTTCGCGTCGACACCGCCATCGGTCCAGACATAACCGAACGCAGCGACACCGCCGTCGGTCCACAAGGCGCCGTTAGCCCAGATCGAGCCGTCGGTCCAGATGTAGCCGTTCGCGTTGACACCACCGTCGGTCCAGATGAAGCCGTTGGCGCTGACACCGCCGTCGGTCCAGAGGGCGCCGTTGGCTGACACGTTGCTGTCGGTCCACATGTAACCGGCGCCCCACACTTCATCACCCCAGAGCGAGGACGTGTCTTCCATCAGCGTACCGCCAGTCTCGGCGTCATGGACGAGCAGCGGCGACAAAGCCTCGCCCGTGACGACACCGGTTTCTTCCAGGGCTGCCTCGATATCCAGCAGGCCGGCACCGGCAACGACCGGTGCCTCATCGAGCTTCTTGGAAGAGCGCATGAGGCGCGCCTTGACCGTCGCGGGCGACAGTGTCGGGTCCTTCTCCAACATCAGGGCAGCCGCGGCCGCCACCATCGGTGTCGCCATGCTCGTGCCGGACATTGTCATGTAGTTGTCGTCGCAGGCGTCCTGAGTAGTGCACGCCACGACCAACCCGGGAAGCAGCAATTCTAAATAGGAATTCTTCGGAGACGCAGCAATCAGCCGGTTACCGGGAGCGACCAGGTCCGGTTTGGATACGTGATCACCGATCGACGGTCCTCTCGAGGAGAACGTCGACACGTAGTCATCACTGTAATCATCACCCGTGTTGTTATCGGTCAACGAGCCAACGGTTATTACTTTGCGAGAGTTGGCCGGACTTGTTATCGAGAAATAGCCTTCGCGCCCGTAGTTGCCCGCGGCGACTGCAACAACGATGCCGCTGTCCCAGAGCTGCTCTACCGCCAGAACCAGAGGATCCGTGGTATTGGATTCCGATATCGGCTTACCGAGCGACAGGTTGGCTACGCGCACGTCGAAGTACGAACCATACTGCAGCAGCCAGTCGAGCGCGGCCATGACGTCGGACATGTTTCCCTGTCCATTGCCATCGAGCACCTGGAGGGAGATGATCTTGGCGCCGCCGGCCGGTCCCTTGTACTTACCTGACGACCCCTGCCCGTTACCCGCAATAATGCCGGCAACGTGCGTACCATGTCCGTAGCCGTCAACACGATCCTGGTCGTTGTGTAATTTGATCTCGCCGCTTGCGCCGACTTCCGGTTGCGGATACGCCCCGCCGAGGAAGCTGTACTGGCGGACGTCAGCGGCGATATCGGTGTGATATGAGACACCGGAGTCGAGCACCGCGATACCGATATTGCCACCATTGTAGGTCGCGTTATTCGACGGCAATACCGGCGATTTCGCTGCTGCACGTGACGATCGGGACGTTGCGCTGACAGCATCATCAAGCGATACGCGATCGACATTCTCTTCGATTGCGAGCGCCACGAGTGAATCAGCAGGGAGGCGAACAGCAAGCAGTTTCAGCACATCGTAGTGCCTGATAACTTCTCCGCCGAGACTCTCGATGCGACCGTCTTCGAACAGCTCGGGATGGTCGGCATAGCTGACGATCAGGTCGGCTGGCTGCTGACCACCGGCTCGCGCCAGCGCCGCAACCGGGCCGCTCATCTTCGAGTGCGGCGTGCGTGGCTGCTTGGCTTCGGATTCGCCGGCGTCGCGTGCGCTCTGCGCGCCAGGCGCCGTACGCCATGTTCCCGCAGGCGCGTCGCCAGGCGTCGGCACATAGGCGGGAATCACGGAATCGTCAACGAGGAACGGTGCCTGTTCAGGACCGGCCAGGTTGACCGCCGAGTTGCCAGCGTTAGACGTCGGCACAGCATGCGGGGAACCAGCGGCTACCGCCACCCCGATGCTCGCAGCGTGGACGTCACCAGTCGGAGCCTCTTGACCACTGTTGGTGTACAGCATGAATGCTGCGGCGCCAATAACAGCTGTAAAGGCAATTTTCTTAGTGATGTTGTTCATGACTGAACCTGCCTTGATGCAAAGTTGAGTGCGGGCCTTTCCGCCGCGTCTGGTTGATGAGTTAAAAGCTTGCCCGCACGCTTGGCACGGAACAGAAGGGATGTTGGCTCGAGTTCGCCGTCCTCGACGACGTAGCTCGTGGACGCTTCGCTTGGCGTAAACATGCCCGCCCAGGCATTGCGTTTCTTTTTGGCCTCGTACATGAGGCCGTCCGCAAGGCTGATGATCTGGTCGAGACCCGACTCATCGAGCTGCGCACGGAACAACGGGTACGCGGCAAAACCGATGGAACAGGTAGTCTTCGCGATCTGGCCGTCACCGAGCGAGAAATTGGTCGCCGCAACTGCCAGGCGAATCCGTTCAGCCAACGCCTCGGATTCATCCGGCCGCGTCTGCTTGGCAATCACCAGGAATTCATCGCCACCCCAACGAATGACGAAGTCAGAACGGCGGCAGGTGCCCAGCAGTACGTCGCGAACCTGGAGCAACATTTCGTCGCCCGCTGCGTGCCCGTACGTATCATTGATCGGCTTGAAGTTATCGAGGTCGATCATCATGAAGATCAGATCAACCGAGTCGCTTTGGTCAATACCCTGCTGCTCGTTGTCGATGCGGCGCTTTGCCACCTCGAGGTCTTTCGACACTTCTTCGAAGACGAAGCGACGGTTGCGCAGTCCCGTCAATGGGTCACTCAGGCTGCTTTCCTGCAGTGCCTGGTTCAGCAGCTTGAGCTGCTGGTTGCGGTCGGTGAGCTGCTCGGTCCGCGCATCGACTTCCTGTTCGAGGCGGCGACTGTATTCTTCTTCGCGGCGGACTTTGCGCTTGTGCGCCAGCCACAGGAACACAGCTGCCTGGATCACGAGAGCAATGTAGGCAAGGTACGCCCACCACGTGGCCCACGGAGGAGCCGCAACCCGTACCGGCAACGTGTAGCCAGACTCGTTCCAGACACCCGCGCTGTTGGCTGCCCTGACTCGCAGAAGGTAGGTCCCGGCATCGAGGTCCGTGTAGGTTACGCGGCGCTCGTTGCCCAGGCTGATCCAGTCCTTGTCAAAGCCCTCGAGCTTGTAGGCGTACTGGTTTCTGGACGGCGCAGCGAAATCGAGAGCCGCGAATTCGAACGATACGACGTCGTCGCGGTAACCAAGATCAATGCCCTCATTCTCATCGATTGGCACATCCGACTTGGTCGGATCGCTCATGTTGTGAAAAGCCGTCAGCATTACGGCGGGCACCACGATGCTCGCGTGCAGGCTGCTCGGCTCAAACGCGTTGTATCCATTGTTGCCGCCGAAGAACAGCTCGCCCCGATCGCTGCGATAGTGTGCACCGAAGTTAAACTCCTCGGACTGCAGACCATCATTACGATGCAGGTTGTTGATGTCACCGGAAATCGGGTCGTACTGGCTGATACCGTAGTTCGTGCTCATCCAGAGTTTGCCGGTATCGTCGAACTGGATCCCGTATACGACGTCGTTGGTCAGGCCGTCGACGGCAGACAGGTTCTCGAAATACAGGCTGTCCGGCGTTGCAGCGTCGCCGACGACGCGATCCAGGCCACCGCCACGCGTCCCGACCCACACCGTGCCGTGCTTATCGACACTCAGCGAGTAGACCGTGTCGTCGGCCAGCGTCGCGGGATCATTGGGGTCGTGACGGAAATTGATGAACTCACGCGATTCCGGGTTATACAGATTAAGGCCACCGGCATCCGTTCCAATCCAGATGCGGCCGCTCTTGTCTTCCACAAAGCTCGTCACGCGATCGCTGCTCAGCGCATTTTTGCTGGCCGGCTCTGCGCTAAAGCGCTCGAAGGTCTGCGTATTGCGATCGTACCTGCTGATGCCGCCGCCAAATGTGCCCACCCACACCTGCCCGGCCGAGTCCTCGTACATCGACATGATGCCGTTGGCGCTGAGGCTGGTCGGATCGTCGGCGTCAAAGCGGAGGTTGTCTATTTTGCCGGTCTCGGGATGGATCCGGTCGATACCGCGCGTCATCGTGCCAACCCAGACCACGCCCTCACGATCGCGCATCAGGCTCATGACGCGGTCATCGCTGATCGACTGGCCGTCTTCCGGGTTATGGCGATACCGAATCACGTCGCCGCTTTCGCGGTCTGTGACCGTTACGCCATCGCCGAACGTTCCAACCCAGAGTCGACCCTGGAAATCCTCGGTGAAGGCGGTAACCACCGGCTTGGCGTCGGTGCGCGCCGTAATTTCAGTGCCCGGCTCATAGCCGTAGGCCCAGGTGCGTGAGTTCCACTTACTGAGGCCCTGCATCTTGGTCCCGATCCACAGGACGCCACCCCGGTCCTCATAGATCGCCGTTACCGAGTTGTAGGCAAGGCTCGTTACATCCGTTTCGCTGTTGACATAGCGCACGAATTTTCCGGTCTTCGTGTCGACCAGGTTGAGGCCTTCCGTGGTGCCGACCCAGAAACGGTTCGCGCTGTCTTCGTAAATTGATGTGACGCCGTTGCCGGAGATCGTCGTGGCGTCGTCGGCGTCATGGACGAAGCGTGTAAACGTGCCGTCCTGACTGTCAAAGCGGTGCAGACCACCGCCAAACGTACCGGCCCAGATCTGCCCTGCACTATCCTCGAATACGGCACGAACGCTGTGGGCGCTCAGGCTGCCGGCATCATTGTCTATGTTTGTGTACGTCGTGGTGGAGTTCGTCTTCGGGTCAATGTGGCTGAGGCCGTGGTCGCCGCCAGCCCAGATAACACCGGTGGAATCCTGGATCAGCGTAAAGATGCTGTCCGATCCAAAGTCTGTTGTGAGTCGGTAATGAGAAAAGTGCCCGCTGTCACGATCCAGTCGGCTGAGACCGGCGTCCCGGGTACCTGCCCAGACGCCACCGTCACGGTCGATGAGGACGCGTCGCACAATGTTGCTGCCGATGGAGTCGGGATTTTCCGCATCATGCCGGTAGGTCGTAAATTCGCCGGACGTCCGGTCAAGCATGGAAAGACCGCCCCCGTTTGTCGCGACCCAGAGGTTGCCATCGGCGTCCTCGGCAACATCGAAAATGAAATCGCTGTGCAAAGCCGCCGCATTGCCACGCTCCCGGTGGTACCGCGAGAATTCGTACCCGTTATAGCTGTTCAGCCCATTCTCCGTGCCAAACCACATCAGGCCTTTCGAGTCCTGAAGAATGCTCAGGACATTGCTCTGTGACAGGCCGTCATCCAGCGTAATGTGCTCGAACCGCATTGGGTGATGACTGAATGAATCACTGGCCCAGACAGGCAACGCAGGCAGAAGCAGCGTCACTACCAATGCCATACAAAGATTCTTGATTCTCTTGACGGACGTATCAGGCACGACCCGCTCCTCCCGTTTCTTGTGAGAATCATTAAGCCTTACGGCCAGTCGGGGGGCGTTGACCACCTTCCGTCCCCGCGCCCGGAAAATGTGACGCGGTTCACGTAATGGGTCGGTTAAATTGCCGGGTTAGGCGCTTTTCGGGTTGGTTTTCTGCAGCAGCGCCGCAAACGAGTCGGGGGGAACCGCCTTTGAGACGAGAAAGCCCTGGAAAGCGTCGCAGTTCATGGTGCGCAGCGCGGACAGCTGCTCCTGCGTCTCCACTCCTTCGGCGACAACCTGGAGATTCAGGCGCTGCGCCAGCGCCACCATCGCCGAGACCAGGGCGGCATCTTTTGCGTTTTCGACAAGGCCGGTTACATAGGATTGGTCGATCTTGAGGACATCGACGGGCAGTTCCCGCAGGTAGGCGATGGCAGAATCGCCAGTACCGAAATCGTCGATTGACAGGCGTATACCCAGAATCTTGAGTTCTTGCAGCTGCTCGACGACCTCAAAGTCCCCGGACAGAACACCGCGCTCGCTGAGTTCAAGCTCCAGCGAGCCCGAATCGATGTCGTGCTTGCTCAGAATACGTTTGACCGTCGGCACGAAATCGCCGCTCATGAGCTGTACTCTTGCTACGTTAACGCACATGTGCGGCAGGTGGATGCCGGCATCACGCCATTCAGTGAGCTGTTTGCAAGCGCGATCCAGCACGAATTCGCCGATGCGATTCATAAGCCCACACTCTTCCGCGACGGGCACAAATTCGGAGGGCGGAATGTAACTGCCATCAGGCTGCTGCCAGCGCAATAGCGCCTCCGCGGCAAAAACGCGACTATCTGCCACTGCCGTGATCGGCTGGAATGCGAGGCTCAGCTCGTGACGGTCCAGGGCCTCGTGCAGCATGTGTTCGAGCTTGAGTTTGCGTGCCGCGGCTGCGTCGGTCTCGGCACAATAGTATTTGAAGCCGCCGCCACGGCTCTGCGCGTCCCGCATGGCGTTGTCCGCCCTTTGCAGCAGACTGTCGACGTCGTCTGCATCCTGCGGGTACAGCGCGACACCCTGACAGGAGGACAATGAGACGGTCTGACCGGCAATCTGAATCGGCTGCGCCAGCCGGTCAAGAAGAAGCTGCTGGAGATGTCCAAGGTCGTCCTGCTTGCCCGAGGTCGTGACCATGATTGCAAAACGGAAGTGATCGATACTGGCAACCGCCGCCGTGCGCAGGCGTTGCGTTTCCGCGGGTGGCGGTCCGAGTTCGCCCAGGCATTCAGTCAGGACCCGGCCAAGTTCGGTCAGAATCATGTCCGCCCGCTCCTGCCCCATTGCCTCGATTACCAGGCGGAAGCGATTGAAGCCGATCACGATGACAGCCAGCGCGTTCCCGTCTCGATGCACGGCTCCCATGCTTCGCCGTATAAGTTCGACAAATTTCTTCTTGTTGGGCAGCCCGGTTACCGGCTCGAACGACTCTCCGCGTCGGAGGCGCTGGCGCGCTTCGTCGGCCACGGCCAGTGCCTTCTGCAGTGATTCCTGGCCTTCGAGGAACTTCGCCCTCAGTGAGCGCGCGCCAACCGCGTACTTGACGCGACGACTGATCATTGCCCACTCAAACGGCTTGCGGATTACGTCATACGGGTCACTTTCCAATGCTGCACTGAGTTCTCGTGAGCTGGAACACATGACAAAGATCGGGATACTGAGGTCTTGGGCGTCGAGCAAGTCGCAATACAACGGCTGACCCGACTCGGCCACCATACCGGCTTCGACGATAACGACATCAGGCTGTGCACTGCGCACGCGCTCAACGGCGCCTGCCGGATCCGACACGACTGCCGTCTTGACATCGCGCTGATGCAACCATCTGGGTGCCCATTTTGCTGTGTCAGAATTCCTGCTGAACAGCATTGCTGAACCGCCAAGCTCGCGCAGCTCTTCATTGGCGGCCGACGCCGGCATCGACAGCTTCTTGATCGACCGTGTCAGGTCAAGGCTGTCCTGCGTAACAGGCTGTTTATTGCCCGATTCACTCACGACCCAATGGCCCTCTTCTGATTAGCAAGAAACTCGCGCATTTGTGGGGCCGTAAGGGGCTTGGAGAAAAGGAATCCCTCGAGGAAATCGCAGCCGTGCTGTTGCAAGAGCTCTGCCTGACCCGTTGTTTCCACGCCCTCTGCTGCGGCGGTCAGACCGAGCGCATGGGCGCTCGATATGGCCGCAGCGCATGCCGCAAGGTCTCTCTCACAGGTTTCCAGGCTATTGACGAGAGAGATATCGATCTTGATGCCGTCGACAGGACTGTGAGCGAACTGGGCGAGTGAACAGGCGCCGGTACCGAAATTATCAACAATGAAACTAACGCCCAGCGCATGTAGCGCGTCCATCGCCCGGTACCCTACGACCGCGTCCCGGCCCAGCATCTTTTCCGTGATTTCAAGGTCTATAGAGGACGGTTGGACCCCGACCTGTAGCATCAGTGCTGCCATCCGGGGCGCGATTTCCACCCTTGAAAATTCTTGCATCGACAGGTTTACCGACAGCCGCAGTTCCGGCTGGCCGCCATCCTGCCATGATTTGAGCTGGTCGAAACTCTCGCGCAGCACCCACTCGCCGATGGGCACGATCAACCCTGTTCGCTCTGCAAGGCCGATAACCTTGCTGGTCGAATGCGCGCCCATCACCGACTCGGGCCAGCGCAGGAGCGCCTCGACGGCACGCACCTCGCCCGTCGCGGCGTCAACAATCGGCAGGTAGTTGAGGGCGAATGCACCGCGATCCAGAGCGGACCTGAGCTCCACCTCAAGGTCCTGCCGTTGCAGAGTGCGGAGCTTGACTGTGCCGCTATGAAACCTGACCTCGCCAGCCTCGCCGGTCCGTGCTTCTTCTGTCGCCGCATTGGCATTTTGGAACAATGTCGGTGCATCGGAACCATCCTGGGGAAACAGACCGATACCCGCATGTACCCGGGCACGATAGGTCTTACCGCCAATCTCCACTGGCGCCTGCAGCGCCAGCGTCAGCCGCTCGGCTACGGCCTCGGCGTCCGTGCCGTTTTCTATCGCGGGAAGGATTACCGCGAAGCGCTGGAAATCGGTCCGCGCCACCACGGAGCGACGCTCATAATCTTCGTCCCGGTCCGAATTTGCGCCGCGCAGTTCATAGGCAAGACGCACACCGAGCTCTTGCAGGATCTCATCGTAATGAGCCGTACTAACCGAGCCCTGGCGCAAACCAAAGCCTTCGAAATGGCAACAAATGACCGCGCTGCGGCCTTCGCACAGACGCTGATGCTCCACGATCTTTTCAAGTTCGGTGAGGAAATACTCGCGGTTCGGCAGCGCGGTCGCATCGTCGACGTAAGCAAGATGCTTCAGCTTGCTCAGCGCCTCTCGCTTCCGCGACGTGTCCCGGGCTACGAGGAGTACGCGGTCACGACCCTGGGCAATGTAAGTGAACTCGGCGGTCCTGCCGTTATCATCGAGGTTGAGTTCTTCGCTGAAAAACCGGCGATCGCGGAGTACCCGGCGCAGGTTGTCACAGATTCGGGAACACACCGTTTCCGACCAGAGCGCGTCAATTGACTCATTCGGCTCAACGTCAGCCGATGAATGCAGAACGGTGCAAACCTTGCCGTCCCCGGATAGAACCAGGGCCATTTCCTTGACCGCCAGTCCCTGGGTTTCAGAGCCCGCCAGCCAGTTGGTTGCGATGAGATTGGTCATCGGTGACCCGTATCCTGATCCTTTGTTGTGCGTTCGCTATGTTTCACCGGAATTATGTACCGGTTAATAGCGCGAAGTCATAAGCAAAGCACCAGAATGAGACGGGGTTCAAACAATTGCCGCAAAAACCGCGGCACCGTTGGCGCCCGGCTGGTCAGTGGTCGGCGCAGCCGTCCACATCGACCTCGATCGTCGAGTGGCCGATGCCGTATTCCTGCTGCAGGAAGTCTTTCACGCCTCTCACCACGACCGATTGGCTGGCCACATTATCGCCAAGGGCCACGTGCATCGTCAGCATCAGTTGCTGCGGCGTCAGGCCCCACACGTGGACATGATGGATCCCGTTCACGCCGGGAACATTGGCCACGATTCGCTCCTGCATATCTGCAACATCGAGCCAGTCGGGCGCTCCCTCGAGCAGTACATGGGCGCTGCGCTTAACCAGCGACCAGGCACTTCGCAGGATCAACATCGCTACCGCTACGGACAGGATCGGGTCGATCAGCGTCCAGCCGGTATAGATGATGATGATCGCGGCGACGATCGCCGCCACAGAGCCAAGAAGATCGCCCGCAACATGCAGCGCGGCGCCCCGGATGTTCAGATTCTCCTGGTCGCCGGAGTGCAAAACGGCAAAGGCAATGATATTCACGACGAGCCCGGCCGCGGCTACGACCAGCATAGTCTCGCCCAGGATATCCCTGGGCGAAATAAATCGCTGGATGGCCTCAAAGAGTATCCAGCCGACGATGAACAGCAAGCTTAGACCGTTGACGAAAGCCGCCAGGATCTGGAAGCGCTGATACCCGTAGGTCAGGTTCCCGCCGGGGGGACGCTTGCTCACGTGGAATGCCGCGGCAGCAAGCGCCAGGGCCATTGTGTCAGTCAGCATGTGACCGGCGTCGGCAAGCAGGGCAAGTGATCCGGACAGGATGCCGCCGATCACCTCGACGAACATGAACACGCCCGTCAGGACAAGCGCAATCATCACGCGCTTCAGATTACTTTCGTCCGCCTCATGAACATGCGCATGACTGTGGTCATCGTGGTCGTGGTGGTCGTGCCCCATCGTCAGTCGTTCTCGCTGGTTCCGCTGAGACGATACATGAGAATAGCGGCACGTTTGATAGCGAGCGGCATCGACGTGAGATCAATCCGTTCATTGGGTGTATGGCCACCTCTGCCCAGCGGACCGAGCCCGGCTATCGCATCGGTGTACGGCGACACAAACGAGACATCCGCTGCGCCGCGACGGGAAGGATCGAGTTCCTGCATGGGACCGCGGCCAAGCGCCATATTGATCTCTGACAACACCCTCAGGACGCCACGATTGCCCTCGCTGGGAAACATCGGTGGATAGCCTTCCCTGAATTCGATGGTCGCCGTGGTGTGCGGCAGGTTCCTGGCGACGACGGCACGCATCGCCGCCTGCGCCCGCTCCAGCTGAGCCAGCGAAATCGTTCGAATCCCGCCGTGGACGATCGCAATATTGGGCACGACATTGGTCTTGCCAAAAGTCTTGCCGCGGTTCTGCGACGGGTCGTAGTCAACCGTGGTGCCGCCCTGAATCGTGCCGGCATTGAAAGTCAGGTGTTCCTCGCCACGCACTTCTTCGTAGAACGCGTTGAGAATGCGCGACGCTTCGAATATCGCACCGGCACCGACATTCTCGCGAAAAATGCCCGAGGAGTGCGCCTGCCTGCCTTCTACCGTCAGGAGCCAGCCGGAGGAGCTGCGGCGCGCAATCGTGCCCCAGTCGCTGTCGTCAAACCGGACAGCACCCTCGAAGCCCAGGCCGTAATCTGCCCATTTGCCGGCTTCGATCAGTCCTCTGCGAGACACGTCCAGCGGCCTGCCGGTCTTTTCTTCCTCACCGGTATACGCCACAACCACTGGAATATCGTCGAGCGCACCGATTTCCTGCAGCGCCTTGAGCGCGTAAATGATGACGGCGTTGCCGCCCTTCATATCGTCAACACCCGGGCCCGTTGCCACATCGCCTTCTCGTACAAAGCCCTGGAAGTCGTCGTCGGCTTCAAACACCGTATCAAGGTGCCCGATCATGACGAACTTCTTGCCCGAGCCCGTCGCCTTGCGGCCAAAAACGTGGCCGGCACGATCCATCTCGGGCGGCAGCTCCACCCACTCGACCTCGAAACCCAGCCCCTCGAGCTCGCGCCGCATCACGTCGCCGACACGACGCACGCCGGCATGGTTCATCGTGCCGCTCGAAATATTGACGGTTTCTTCCAGCAAGGCGATTGCATCCTCGCTGTGGGCATCAATCCACTCGACCATGCGCTGCTCGTTGGCATCGAGTGAATCTGCAACGGCCGGAAGCGCGAAACACAGACAGGTCATCAGTAAAAAGTATTTCTTCATGACATTGCTCATTCGGACTTCTGCGCCACCGCCGCGGTAAACACGACGTCTGTTGAACTGTTCAGTGCGGTCTCCGCCGAGTCCTGGAGAACGCTGATGACAAACCCGACCGCAACAACCTGCATCGCTACATCGTTCGATATTCCGAACAGCCCGCATGCCAGCGGGATAAGCAGCAACGAACCGCCGGGAACACCGGAAGCGCCGCACGCTGACAGCGCCGCGACCACGCTGAGCAACAGAGCTGTGGGAATATCGACGCTAATGCCGAGCGTATGCACAGCGGCCAGCGTCAGGACTGTAATCGTAATAGCCGCGCCACCCATATTGATGGTTGCGCCCAGGGGAATCGAGACAGCGTAGGTGTCTTCTTCGAGGTCGAGACGCTCGCACAGCGCGAGATTGACCGGAATATTTGCCGCCGAACTGCGCGTGAAAAACGCGACCATGCCGCTCTCTCGTAAAGCCGTGAAGACGATGGGATAGGGATTCTTCCGCGTCTTGACCCAGACGATCAGAGGATTGGCGAGCAGCGCGACCGCGAGCATGCAGCCGAGCAGGATTGTCAGTATGCGCGCATAACCGCCCAGCACGCTCAGCCCGTTCTCAGCAAGATTTCCGGCGACCAGGCCGAAAATGCCGATCGGTGCCAACCGGATGACGACGCGCACGATCTTGGTAACCGCATCGGAGAGATCGTGCAGTGCCCTCCTCGTCGATTCCGCTGCATGATGCAGAAACACGCCGAGCAGCACGCCCCACACGAGGATGCCGATGTAGTTGGCAGTCAGCATCGCATTGATCGGGTTGTCGACGAGTTTGAACAAGAGGGTCTCGAGGACTTCCGTGATGCCCTGGGGCGCATTCTGACTGACGTCGGTCACCTGCAGCGCGAGAGTTGTCGGGAACAGCGAACTCGCGATGACGGCGAGCAACGCGGCGACGACCGTACCGGCGAGATACATGATTACGATCGGTCGCATTTGCGACGTATGACTTGCTTTACGGTTGGCAATGGCCGAAGCAACCAGCACAAGAACAAGAACCGGTGCGACCGCCTTCAGTGCGGAGACAAACAGACTGCCCAGCAGCATTGAGGATGTGGCCATCCCCGGCGAAACCAGCGCAAGGCCGACGCCGAGAACGATACCGATGGCGATTTGCAGCACGAGGCTGCCCGAGGCGATGCGGTTGAACAGAGTTTGTGTAGTCATGGCGACCGATACTAGCGGACTGTGAATCGCGTGGACAAAAAAAAGCGGCTTCTTGCGAAACCGCTTTTTCCAAACCTACGCTAGCACGTGGTCCTGGCCCCCTGAATCCCCCGCCAAGTCGTACCTGAAGGTATCTATCTTCGGCAACGCAATCCATCTGTTGTGGAAAGACTACGCTTGCTGAGTGGAAAATTCGCAGAAATATCGCGTATTGTCAATCCTTTAGGCGGTTTTATTATAACGCAGCCACAATGTTGTTGTTTTTGTGGCACATATGCAACAAAGCGACCAGGTGCGCTTTGTGTGCAAAATCAAGGCTTAACCCGCGAAATCGGGCGGTTCTCCATTTGCGGCACGCGGATGGTATCGTGTGCCGCCTGTTTATTCGGACAAGGTATGACTGTGACAAAATCCCGATTCCCGGCCGTGCTGGCCCTGCTGACCATTGCCTGTGCGCCAGCCGGCGCCGCGACTGTGTGGCACAACATCAACGGCTACACCTCATCGACGGACGGCATCGTTCGATTCTCCGTCCTCGTGATCGATGATGCCGGGCGCGTCGTCGCCACCGGCGAAAACGGGCTACTCGACGACTATGCCGATGCCGAGCGCATCGATGGCCAGGGACGGTCACTACTGCCCGGCCTGATCGATGCGCACGCGCACGTCGCCGGGCTGGGCTTTCTCAAGACCAGCCTCGACCTCACCGGCACTCCAAGCGTCGAGGATGCCGTCGCCGCTATTCGCCAATACGCAGCCGACAAGCCAACGGTACGGTGGATCACCGGCCGCGGCTGGAACCAGGTCTTGTGGCCCGTACAGGCATTTCCGACCGCCGCACAAATAGACGCTGTCGTCGCCGATCGACCCGTCTGGCTGCGACGAATCGACGGACACGCCGGCTGGGCGAACAGCAAGGCGCTCGCACTGGCTGGCATTGACGACGACACGCCGGATCCCGTGGGCGGCAAGATCCTCCGCGACAACAACGGGCACGCGACGGGCGTCCTGATCGATCGGGCAATGGACCTCGTGTCGGCCCAGGTGCCACAGCCCAACAAGGCGGAGAGTCGCGCCGCGATCAAGGCGGCGGTCGATACCCTGCTTGCGGAAGGCATCACGGGAGTGCACGACGCCGGCATCAATATCGCCAATGCCGAAATCTACATGTCGATGGCCGACGATGGTGAGCTCGGCTTGCGCATCTACGCGATGACGGGTGGTGCGGGCGAGGTCCTCGACGCGATTGGCAAGCCTATCCATGCCTACGGCAACGACCACCTCGAGATCGCATCGGTCAAGCTGTACACGGACGGCGCCCTCGGCAGCCGCGGTGCCGCCATGATCGAGCCGTACTCCGATGATCCCGAAAACCGGGGCCTGCCCTTCTGGACCCAGGAGGAGCTGAATGCCATGGTCGAAAAAGCCAACGGCATGGGCTTCCAGGTTGGCATTCACGCGATCGGCGATCTCGGCAATCGCATGGCGCTCGACGCCTTTGCCAGGGCCCAGGATGGCAAGCCCTCGCCGCTGCGTAACCGCATCGAACACTCACAGATTGTGACGCTCGACGACATACCGCGGTTCGCAGAACTCGGAATCGTTGCGTCGATGCAGGCCACGCACGCAACCAGCGACAAGAATATGGCCGAGGACCGGGTGGGCCCTGACCGGATTCTCGGTGGTTACGCCTGGCGCCGCATGCTCGATGCGGGTGTCGTCCTCGCGAACGGCTCAGATTTTCCAGTGGAACTGTCCAACCCGTTCCATGGGCTATACGCGTCCGTGACGCGCCAGGGACGCGATGGCGAGCCGGATGGCGGATGGTACGCTGACCAGGCCCTGACCCGCGCCGAGGCACTGCACTCCTTTACCCTGGCGTCGGCGCATGCGGCCCGACAGGACGATCGCCTTGGCAGCCTCGAGCCCGGCAAGTGGGCCGACTTTATTATTATCGACCGCGACTATTTCACGATTCCGGCTGCAGAGATCGACGACATCGTGGTGCTCGAGACCTGGGTCGGCGGCGAGCAAGCCTATACACGGGAGGGAAGAACGGAGTGATTGTCGAACAAGTCTGGACGGGAAACGCGTATCGGAATTTCAACTACCTCATCGCCTGTCCCGAGAGCGGCGAAGCGCTCGCGATCGATCCGCTTGATTACACGAAGTGCCTGAAGGTTGCCAAAGACCGCGGCTGGTCCATTACGCAGATACTCAATACACACGAGCATGGCGATCACACCGGCGGCAACAAGGCTGTCGTTAAGGCAACCGGCGCGAATGTAATCGCCCATAAGGACGCCGGAAAACGTATCCCGAACATGGACCGGGGCGTGGGTGCCGGTGACATCATCAAGGTCGGCAACACGATCGAGCTGGAGTGTCTCGACACGCCGGGACATACGATGTGCCACATCTGCCTGCTGTCGCATACGGACCAACCCGCCCTGTTTTCAGGCGATACGCTCTTCAATGCCGGCGCCGGCAATTGTCACAACGGGGGCCATCCCGAGGAGCTCTATGAGACCTTCAGCCGGCAACTCGAGACGCTGGGCGAAGACACGATGCTCTATCCCGGGCACGATTACCTGGTGAACAATCTCGAGTTCACGCTCGACCGGGAGCCGGACAATGAGGTCGCGCAGTCGATGCTCGATCGCTACCGCAGCCAGGATCCTGACGATGCGCTCGTCACGACGCTGGCACAGGAACGCGAGATGAATACCTTCTTCCGCCTGCAAAGCCCCGCTGTTATCGCGAGGCTGGCCGAGCAATTTCCCGAACTGGGTGACCAGCCTGACCCGAAAACGGTATTCCTCAAGTTGCGCGAGCTGCGCAACAGCTGGTAATCAGGCGCCGATTCTTTCGGCCACTGCTGCGAGCTCATCCTGAGTGCTCTCAGACCGCGACGCCAGCCACAGCCAGTAAAGGGCCAGGTAAAGCGTCTGCTGCTCGAGCAGCTTGGGACGCCAGCGTTCACCGTCCCCATCGAAGTACGCGTCGAGCAGGCGAGACGCAGTGTCGTCGTCGAGTTCGTGATGCTCGACGATCGTGGCCAGGTCGAAAAACGGATCGTTGTCGCAGGCGTACTCCCAGTCGAGGAACATCATTTCGGGGACCGTCAGGATATTGGCGGCAACGAGGTCATTGTGACAGCAGCACAGGTTGTGCGGCTGACGCATCGACCCGATAACCTGCGTGCAGTGCGTGGCCAGCGCCGCATCGGCATTCTTGATGCTCGCTACATAGCGTCTTGCTGCGACAAGCGAATCGAACGACCGCCCTGTCAACGGCAGGGCGTGCAGGCGCCGCAGGGCACTGGCGACGAGTTCGATATTGTCATCGCGTTTAAGGCAATCCGGCTCCCATACCACGCCTTCGACATACTCCGTCAATAGCACGCGCTCGTCATGGTGCAGGACACCGGGCGCCAGGCCGCGCCCGGCCGCGCGCGCCTGAATCTGCGCTTCCGCAGCACGTGAGTTATAGGGCTCGACACGAGGCTGGTCGTCAATTTTCAGCACGGCTTTGCGGCCGTCAGCCTCGACGAGCCAGCTGCGATTCGTAAGGCCGCCGTCGAGCTGCGTCAGGTGGGCATCTTTCCAGTCCTGAAGCCCTGCCAGCACGTCCCGTGGCTTGCGTGAATCGCTCACGCCGCCTGCTCCCGCATGGACCGGGACCAGCTTAGGAAGCCGATGGGGATCAGCACGACATAGAAGGCAAACAAGCCGGCCGTCCACTTCAGGTCCCGTGACCAGTAAAGGAACACGTACACCGCATCGATGGCGAGCCAGTACCACCAGTTCTCCAGCACCTTGCGGGCCACGAGGAATGTCGCCCAGACAGCCGCCCAGGTGGTTACCGCGTCGAGGTAAGGAAACGCAGCGTCCGTGCGCGTGTCGAGCAGGTAGCCGTTGACCGCGCCGATTACGGCAATCAGTGCCAGGGCGACCGCGTGCGTCGAAACAGGCCATACGATGACGTCTTTTTCCTGCCCATCGTGGCGTCCGGTCGTCCATACATACCAGCCGTACACCGCCATCGCGAAATAGAACACCTGCAATGCGGTGTCCATGTACAACTTCGCAACAAACGTCAGCCACACATAGATCGCGGTGCTGACGCCCGCGCAAAACCAGCACCAGATGTTCTGGCGTATGGCCAAAAGCAGGTAAGCCACGGCCATGACAACAGCGAGAATCTCAAGTGGTGTCAATGCTCACCCGGGTTGTTGAACATCTTCATGACGAACACGCCCTTGGGTATCCGGTCAAACGTCGTTCCGATCTCTGTCTTCAGCGCGTCCATCACGGCGTCGAACTCGCCGACCACCTGCGTACTCATTGCGTTGGTCCATACCTCCAGGCCCGCACGCGAATTGAGCCGGTCAATGACGTCCTTGATCGGCGGAATAAAATCCGCATCCAGCGGATACAGGCTGATATCGACTGCGATTTTCATTACTGGAATCTCCTCTCAATCGTGACGCCGAACTGGCGGGGGTCGCCAAGGCGCGTGTATAACGTGGCTGGAAAGTCTGGCGGCTCGTTGCCGAAGTAGAATCCGCGCACGGCGTACGCCTCGTCCATCAGGTTGCGCCCCCAGATCTGCACGGCCCACTGCTCCCCTTCAAAACCTGCGCGGGCATGCACCAGCTCATAAGCCTGTGACCTCTGGTCGTGGCTGACATCGAAGTAGAACGCGTCGCGCGCCGTCGCGTCGAGTCGCGCAAAAAAACCGTTCGCACTACGGTACACCGCTCCTGCCGCCAGCGTGTAGCGCGGCGCATGCGCCTGGTCGCGGCCACCCAGCCACGGGAGCTCCTCCGCGGTATCGGGAAACCCGCCACGTAGCAGGCCTGCACTGGCGTATAACTCCAGCTCGCCGGTCGGGAGCCAGCGCAGATCGGCTTCGGCCCCGTAGGTTCGCCCGCCGTCGATATTGATCGTCGCGAAACCAAAGGATGCGGGATCGTTGGGGATCAGCTGGAAGGAGGCACGGACCTGCTGGTCCTCCCGCCAGAAATGGAACAGGCTGGCGTTGACGCGCAAGGTGTCTCCGAACAATGACGACTTGATCCCCGTTTCGATAGCCCACATCGCTTCGGCTTCGAAAAAGCGCCAGTTATCGGGCACGATCCCTAAGTTGAAACCACCCGCCTTGTAGCCGCGCGACAAGGCCGCGAAACCCGTAACGTCGCCGTTGAAATCGTGACTGACACTGAGTTCGCCGCCCCAGAACGTGTCGGACGGACTGGCATCGAACCCGTCGGTATCCGAGTAATCGGTCGTTCGGCGCTCCGCTCGCATCCCGGCGGAAATACGGGTCGCGTCACCCAGTTCAAGATCGTATTGCGCAAATGCGGCGAGGTTCGTCGACTCGTACTCGCTGTCGAACGGGTAGTCCAGGGCGTCGGCAAAATCGTAGCCGGGATCGTAGTACTCACCCTGGTTCAGGGTCGCCAGGTCTTCGGAAAGGTTGAGCGCGTAGATACCGAACAGCCACTGGTCCACCGTATAACGAAATTCCTGGCTGATCGTGTCGCGCTTCCTGTCGCTGAGTGAAACGTAGTCGTACAGGACAGGTGCCCAACTTTCCTCGTTGCCCCAGTCGGCATCGAAGCTGAACTCGATATCCGACGTGGCGAACGACGTAATTGACGTCAGTGCTCCCGCGCCGACGCTATCCCAGTCGAAACGCAGGGAACCCGCAACGCTCTCCTGCGCGTCCTTGCCGGGATTGTCGGAGAGCATCGTGTAGGAATTATCGAGCGCAAACGCGTCATAACCATTATCAATCCTGCCGTACACCAGCGACAGGCGTCCATCGATCGAATCCGATGGTTCGAACGCCAGGCCGAAACGAACGCTGGTTTCGTCGCGGCCGTTGGTGTCCTCTCGCCCGAGCCACGGATTGTCACGAAAGCCATTGCTCTCGTGTTTCTGCGCACTCAGACGGAACAGAGTGGTTTCCTCGTCGTTGAGCGCTCCCCCGAACGCGGCGCCAATGGTCAGCGCATCGTCGTCGCCAAGGGTCACTTGCAGGCGGCCGCTCCGCTCCGTCGTTGGCGCCGTGCTGCGCATGTAAATGAGACCGCCCAGCGCTTTGGCTCCATAGCGGCTGCCCTGCGAACCTCGCAGGACTTCGATCGATTCGATATCGAACAACGTCGCGATAGTACCAATGCCACTAAAATCGATGTCGTCGATCAGGAAACCGACGGACGGATTCGGCGCGCCCTGGTACTGCTCCAGCTCACCGACGCCGCGAATCTGGAAGTACCGGGCACGGTGACCGTCGCCTGACCAGCTGAGATTGGGCACGATATTGACGAGCTCTTCGAAGTGCTGCACGGCCGCTTCCTCGATAACGGTCGCGTCGATGATGCTGAGACTGGCCGGTAGTTCGCTGACCGTGCGACCGCGAAAGTCCGCTTTTACAATAATCTCGTCAATCGGTTCCTGGGCAATAACCGCAGGTGAAATAAGGGCAAGTAGCAGTGCGCCTGGAAGTCGCGCGTTGGAAAAATGTTTCATGAATCCCTTCCTACGCCGGCATTAACCGGATCAGGTTCTAAGGGTTCCCTAATTGGATCTCAGGCCAGCTGGCCACCCCTGTGAGGTCAGGGATTCTACACTTTTTTGAGGCGTGCGATGAGACTTGACGTGTCCCAGCGATGGCCGCCCATTGCCTGCACTTGTGCGTAGTAGCGGTCGACGAGCTGGGTCATTTCCAGCTGCGCGCCGTTTTTGCGCGCCTCGTCCAGCGCAATTCCGAGATCCTTGCGCATCCAGTCGACGGCAAAACCGAACTCGAACTCCCCGGCCACCATCGTTTCCCAGCGATTCTCCATTTGCCACGACTGCGCGGCGCCCTTGGATATGGACTCGATAACGACGGCCGGATCGAGCCCGGCACAGGCGGCGAAATGCAGACCCTCTGACAGACCTTGTACGACGCCGGCAATGCAGATCTGGTTGACCATTTTTGCCAGCTGTCCGGAGCCCGCGGGACCGATCAGGGTCGTCGCCTTGGCATAGCAATCGATGACGGGCTCGACTTCCGCAAAGACAACAGCGTCACCCCCGGCCATGACGGTCAGTTGCCCATTCTCGGCTCCGGCCTGACCTCCGGACACCGGGGCATCGAGGAAGCCGACCGATCGTGCGGCTGCCGCTGCGTGGATTTCGCGTGCAATCGTTGCCGAGGCCGTCGTGTGATCGACGATCACACTGCTCGCCTGCATGCTCCCGAGGACGCCCTCGGGACCGAGAATAACTTCGCGCACGTCGTCGTCGTTGCCGACGCAGACAAATACGATATGTGCTCCGGCGGCCGCCTCGCCAGGCGACGCTGCGCTCGATCCGCCGAACTCGGCGACCCACTGATCCGCCTTGCTCGACGTCCTGTTGTAAACAACCGTTTCGTGGCCTGCTTTGGCCAGGTAACCCGCCATGGGGTAGCCCATGACGCCGAGCCCGACAAACGCAACTTGCATACGACCTGTCCTTATTTCCTGCGCGGATCCAATCCCAGTGACCGCGCTATGATTTCTTTCATGATTTCGGAGGTGCCAGCGTAGATACGCGATACGCGGGCAGCGGTGTAGTAGCGGCTGACCGCGTACTCATCCATATAGCCGTTTCCACCGTGCAGCTGCACACACTCATCCGTCACCCTGGCCTCGACTTCGCTCGCAAACAGCTTCGCCTTCGCCGCATCGTCCGATGACAGCTTACCCGCGTTGTGCACTGTCACGCACTGATCGACAAATACCTGCCCAACATCGAGCTCCGTGCGCATTTCAGCCATCTTGAAGCGCGTGTTCTGAAACTCGGCAAGTGATTTGCCGAAAAGCTTGCGGTCGCCAATGTAGTCGGCCGTGACGGCATAAGCCGCCTCGGCGTTGGCCTGGAAGCCGACTGCCGCAAGCAGGCGCTCTTCAGCAAGCCCGTGCATCAGGTGATAAAAGCCGCGATCCTTCTCGCCCAGCAGGTTTTCCCGGGGCACCCTGACGTCATTGAAAAACAACTCCGCTGTGTCCTGGCTCTTGAGCCCCATCTTGGCCAGATTGTCGCCGCGTTCAAAGCCGTCCATGCCGCGCTCGACGACAAACAGGCTCATCGCGTGTTGGTTATCAGGGCTGGTACGCGCTGCGACAATGACGAGGTCCGCCAGGATGCCGTTGGAGATGAAGGTCTTGGACCCGTTCAGAATAAAGTGGTCGCCCTTGTCCTCGGCTTTGCAGCGAATGCCGGAAATGTCGCTGCCCGCGCCGGGTTCCGTCATTGCGATCGCCAGGATCTTCTCCCCGCTCACGCAGTCGGGCAACCAGCGTTGTTTCTGTTCCTCTGTTCCAAACGTGCCGATGTATGGCGCGACCAGGCGACTGTGCAGCCAGCAAAAGAAACCGGCATCGCCATGCCGGGCATTTTCTTCCATGAGGATCTGCTCGTAGCGAAAATCGTCGACCCCGATGCCGCCGTATTCTTCCGGTACCCACATGCAGAGGAGACCCATCTCGCCGGCCTTGAGATAGGCCTCCCGATCGACGATCCCTTGCTCGCCCCATCTTTCCTGATGCGGTCCTATCTCGTTCTTCATGAAGGCCTGCACGGAATCGCGAAACATCTCGTGCTCGTCGTCGAATAGAGTCCTGTCCATGCCTACTTGCCTTTGAATTCCGGCGCACGCTTGTCGAAAAACGCCTGGATGCCTTCCTTGTTGTCCTCACTGCCGAGCAGCTGCCCCTGGAGTGCGGCTTCGAGATCGTAAGCTGTCGACCAATCGCTGTCGGCTGCCAGGCGCATGATTTTCTTGGTGGCCGCGACGGACAATGGCGCTCTTTGCGCCAGCGCCAGAGCCCACTCGCGAGCCGCTGTTTGCAGTTCGTCGGCGGGCACCGCCTTGTTGGCGAGTCCCAGCTCGACACATCGCTCGGCCGGAATGCGTTCCGACTCGACGCTGAGCTGAAACGCCCGGCGGTAGCCGAGTTGACGTACCAGCAACCAGTTGAGGCCACCGTCGGGAACCAGTGAAATCGTTGTGAACGGCGACAACAGGAAAGCGTTGTCGGCCATGATCAGCAGGTCGCACTGCAAGGCCATCGACAAACCGATGCCCGCGGCGGATCCCGGTACGGCCGCGATCACGGGTTTTGGAATAGTCGCAATGGCCTCCTGTACGGGCCGGTATTCCTTCTGCAAAATCTCTTCTACGTCCCGGTCGATCCCGGCTTTCAAGTCCGCTCCTGCCGAGAAGCAGCGACCTTCACCCGTGAAGATCACAGCGCGAACGGCTTCGTCGGCGGCTGCTTTCGAAAACGCATCCACGACAGCGGCGCGCAATTCGGTATTGAAAGAGTTCATGCTGTCAGGCCGATGCAGCGTAATGACAGCCACTCCATCGGCTTGTTTGTACTTTATTATGTCGCTCAATGAATGCTCCTGGACTTACATGTTGCGGCGGTACTCACCGCCCACCGCGTAAAGCGCTCCCGAAATCTGTCCGAGCGAACTCGTCTTCACGGTCTCCATCAGCTCGGCGAAGACGTTGCCACGTTCGCGTGCAACCTGCTGCAGGCGCACGAGCGCCTCGGCACTGACGTCAGAATGAAGCGACTGGAATGCCCGGACGTGCCGAATCTGGTCTTCCTTTTCGCCATCTGACGAGCGGATGAGTTCGAGTTCGTGAACCTCGTCTTCCTGCCCTTCTTTCGGCAGGAACGTATTCACGCCAATCAGCGGCAAGGAGCCGTCGTGCTTCTTGTGCTCGTAGTAGAGGCTCTCGTCCTGGATCTTGCCGCGCTGGTACATCGTGTCCATGGCGCCCAGGACGCCGCCTCGTTCCGAGATGCGCTCGAACTCCTGGTACACCGCCTCCTCGACGAGATCGGTCAGCTCGTTCACGATAAAAGAACCCTGCCATGGGTTCTCGCAAAAGTTGAGGCCGAGTTCCTGCGAGATAATCATCTGGATCGCGACCGCGCGCCGCACCGACTGCTCTGTTGGGGTCGTGATGGCTTCGTCGAAGGCGTTCGTATGCAGGCTGTTACAGTTATCGAACAAGGCATACAGCGCCTGCAAGGTCGTGCGAATGTCGTTGAAGCTGATCTCCTGCGCGTGCAGGCTGCGCCCCGATGTCTGGATGTGGTACTTCAGCATCTGCGAGCGTGAACTTGCGCCGTAGCGTTCTCGCATCGCGCGCGCCCAGATGCGCCGCGCCACGCGGCCGATCACCGTGTACTCCGGATCCATGCCGTTCGAGAAGAAGAAGCTCAGGTTTGGCGCGAAGTCATTAATGTTCATGCCGCGCGCGAGATAGTACTCGACGATGGTGAAACCGTTCGACAGCGTAAACGCCAGCTGGCTGATCGGGTTCGCGCCTGCTTCGGCGATGTGATAACCGCTGATCGAAATGCTGTAATAGTTGCGAACGTTATTCTCGATGAAGAACTGCTGTACATCGCCCATCATCTTCATCGCGAATTCGGTCGAGAAGATACAGGTGTTCTGTGCCTGGTCTTCCTTGAGAATGTCAGCCTGCACGGTGCCACGGACCGTGGCCAGCGTCTCTTTCCTGATGCGTGCGTACGTGTCCCTGTCGACGACGAGTTCTCCGGACACGCCGAGCAGGCCAAGGCCGAGGCCATCGTTTCCTGCAGGCAGGTCTCCAACGTAGACAGGACGGTCCTTGCCTTCAAATAAGGCATCGAGTTTCTTTTGTGCCGCGTCCCAACCGCCCGTCTCGCGCAGGTGTTTCTCCACCTGCTGGTCGATCGCCGTGTTCATGAAGAAAGCGAGAATCATTGGTGCCGGACCGTTGATTGTCATCGACACCGAGGTCGTCGGCGCACACAGGTCGAAGCCTGAATACAGTTTCTTCATGTCATCGACCGAGGCAATCGACACACCGGAGTTGCCCACCTTGCCGAAAATGTCGGGTCGTTCATGCGGGTCTTCGCCGTACAGCGTCACGGAATCAAATGCGGTCGACAGCCGCGCGGCCGGTTGCCCCAACGACAGGTAGTGGAACCGGCGGTTCGTGCGTTCGGGCGTGCCTTCGCCAGCGAACATGCGCGTGGGATCCTCGCCCAGTCGGCGGTAGGGATACACGCCGCCTGTATACGGGTAGGCGCCCGGCAGGTTTTCCTTTTTCAGGAAGCTCAGGATTTCGCCCCAATCCGAATAGTCAGGTGCGGCAATCTTCGGAATTTTCTGGTGACTCAGCGACTCGCGGTAGTTGTTGCCCGTTATTTCGCGGCCACGAACCGTGTAGGCGTACTTCTCCGAGCGTACGCCCTCCTTGCGCGCCGGCCACTCACGTAACAGGTTCAGCGAATCGGCAGTCAGGTCGGAGAACGCTTCCTGGTATCGCTGGCGCAGCGTCAACAGGCTGCGATCGCCACCCTCCGTCAGCGCAGCGGAAGGGTATGCCTCGAGTTCGGCCGGCAGCTCCGGATCCTCGAGGAGCTTCAGTGCTTCATAGACGTGCTGGGCGCGGCTGGCGATGTCTGCCTGCGTATCGACGCGCGCATTGATCATGCGTCCCTGCTCCGCAATCTCGGCAAGATAGCGAACACGTGACCCCGGAATCATCGCGGTGGACCGTGGCTCGCGAACCGACGTGTCGATGTCGGGCGTCCACTGCGCCTTGTCGAGGCCCGCCTTATCGGCAACCCGGCGGCACAGTTGGGCAAACGTCCAGCTCACGCCGGGGTCGTTGAACTGACTCGCAATCGTCGGATACACAGGGACTTCCTCGTCCGGCGTATCAAACGCAACGTGATTACGCTTCCACTGTTTGCGTACGTCACGCAACGCGTCTTCTGCGCCGCGCTTGTCATATTTGTTCAGGATGATGAGGTCGGCAAAGTCGAGCATGTCGATCTTTTCCAGCTGGCTGGCTGCGCCGTATTCGCTGGTCATGACATAGACCGAGTAGTCGACCATATCCACGATCTCGCTGTCGCTCTGGCCGATGCCGGCCGTTTCGACGATCAGGAGGTCGAAACCTTCGGACTTCAGAAACGCGATGTGATCGCCCAGCATTTCGCTCGTGGCGAGGTGTTGCCGCCGCGTGGCGATCGAGCGCATGTAGATACGTTCCGACCGCAGCGAGTTCATGCGAATGCGATCGCCGAGCAGCGCGCCACCTGTACGCCTGCGTGTCGGATCCACGGCCAGGACCGCGATACGCATGTCCGGGAACGCCGCCAGGAAGCGGTTCAGGAGTTCGTCGGTCACGCTGCTCTTGCCGGCGCCGCCCGTGCCGGTAATACCGATGACGGGAACCCGCGCGGATTTGACGTGCCACTCTTTGCGCATCGCCGCCAGTTCGGTGTCTTCGAACTGCCCCTCTTCAATCGCGGAAATCATCGCCGCGGTATCGACAGTCGAGGACGTGTTCTTGGGAATCGACGTCGGTTTCCGACCGTCTAGCGTGCGTGCGACCAGGTCCTCGATCATTGACTGCAGGCCGAGTTCCATGCCGTCGTGAGGATGGTAAATGCGCTCGACGCCATACTCCATGAGGGCTGTAATCTCCGCTGGCGTGATCGTGCCGCCGCCACCGCCGAACACCTTGATGTGACCGGCACCGAGCTCACGCAGGCGATCCACCATGTAGCGGAAGAATTCGTTGTGGCCACCCTGGTAAGAGCTTACGGCGATGCCGTCGGCATCCTCCTGGATCGCTGCCCGCACGATATCGTCGACACTACGGTTATGCCCGAGGTGAATCACCTCCGCGCCCTGTGCCTGTATGAGGCGCCGCATTATGTTAATCGCGGCATCATGACCGTCGAACAGCGATGCGGCGGTCACGAATCGCAATGGGCTTGTCTCCCGCTCGCCGGAGGCGCGCGGGAGGTCGGTCGCTGCAGTACTCATGCTGTTACCTGCGAGAATAATTTTAATCTGGATTAAAATAATGCAGAATCGATCAGGACTCAAGCAAAGGCACCCGAATCCATGGCCAGACAGGCCTCAGACACGCGCTTCGAACTGCAAAAGGGCCGCATGTTGCGCGCGGCGGCGAGGTGCTTCAATGAAAAGGGCTACAGCGGCACCTCACTCAAGGATGTGGCCGATATCCTGGGGCTGACCGACGCAGCGCTGTACTACTACGTCAAGAACAAGGAAGAGCTCGTTTACCTTTGCTATCTGCGCGCCGGCGATGTGGGCAGGGAATCGATGGACCGCGCGATCCGGGAAGGTCGCGATGGCCTCGACATCGTGCGGCGCTACCTGCGCTACCACCTGGATGTCATGACCGGCGAGCGCGGCCCCATCGCGATCATGAGTGAGATCCCTTCGCTCAAGCCGGAGCATCGTGACCGCGTCCTCGATATCTCGAGAGCGCACGGTGCCCGCTTCGAGTCCATTCTGCAGCGCGGCATCGAGGACGGCAGCATTGCACCCTGCAATGTGCGTATGACCGGTAATGCGATCATGGGCGCGCTCAACTGGGTACCGAAGTGGTTTCGCGGCGACGCGGCGGTCGCGGCCAGCGTCGTCGAAGAGTTTCCGCAGATTCTCAGTGCGGGACTGGAGCCCTGAGCTGAATGGCCGCGCTAGTTGGGTGGATTGGCGACAAACCCACCCATGTCGTCGTCGACGACACCCAGGTAGTCGTGGATGCGTTCCCAGAGCACATCGACCTGCGGCGCGACGTTTTCCGCCTTGATCCCTTCAATATCGAGCTTGTCCGTAACAAAGTCGAGCCTCGCCTGCACTGCTCGCGTTGCGCGATTTCGCAGGTGATCCGCCGAAGTAGAGGTGCCCGTATTGGGATCGATCACGGTCACGGAACCCGTGCCGCCTGACAGACGCGAGCCCGTCCTCTTGGCCTCGAGGTGCGGCAAGTCGTCGACGATGAGTCCCATGACGATGACCAGGTCGCTGAAATTTCTGCGCAGGTCCAGGTACAGCGCGTCGGACGCGGTCAACTGCTCCTTGGTCATCGCGCGCAACAGCTGGTCGCGCACGGCCAGGAACTCCGGCGTCTTGCGTTCGGCCGCAATGCGATACCACGCGGAGGCCCGGATCTTGTCTTCCTTGACGCCCTGCCCCATCAGGTACATGTAACCCGTCATGTACTGAGCGTACTTGTCGCCCAGCGGTGCCAGCTCTTTCGAATAAATGAAATGTGCACGTTTGTAATCGCCGCGCCGATACAGCGACTCGACCTTCGCCTGGATCTGCGCGGTTCGGGAATTCAGGTTGTCGGTCGGATACTCGGCCCATTCAGCCACGGCGAGACCCGGCGCCAGTAGCGCGAAGGCAATCAATAGGCTGTAAATTCGACTCATCAACGTTGTTTCATTCGCAACTGACACCTGATTTTGGCAGCGTTACGCACTTAAAGTTCCAGCCAAATCGGCACGCTAGTCAGCCCGCCGATCCGCAAAACAGGGCTCACGCTTTTCGAGATTGGCGCGCACCGCCTCAACCTGGTTCTTCGTGCCCAGCACGCCCAGCTGGAGCTGCGCCTCCAGGGCCAGTGCCTCCTGTTCGGTACATTGCCAGGCGCTGTTCACAAGACGTTTGATTCCCCGTATCGCCTCGGGCGAGCGATCCCGGAGAGCAGCGGCCATCTCTCGCGCTGCCGCCAGCGGATCGTCGGCGACAGCGGTCACGAGACCCAGGCGCAGGGCCTCGGTCGCGTCAAATACGCGCGCTGTCCAGGCCAGCTCCTTGACCCGATCGGGCGGTAAGATATCGCGCAAGGTCGTGCTGATGGCCATATCTGGAATCAACCCCCACTTCGACTCCATGACAGAAAATTTCGTCCCCGGGGCAGCATAGCGAAGGTCCGCGCCCATTGCGATCTGCAATCCGCCGCCAAACGTCACGCCCTGCAGCGCACAGATGACCGGCATCGGAAGCTCTCGCCACGCGTACGCGGCACGCTGGAAAAGGTTCGCCGGCGACCCGGCTACGGGCTGCAGCATGGCGGCGCCAATGTCAGCTTCACCTTGCATCACCCCAAGGTCGAGCCCGGCGCAGAAATTCTCGCCCGCGCCGTGCAATACGACCGCGCGCGCAGAGGCTTCGCCCGCCAGCGACCTGGCGGCCTCGTCGAGGGCATGAAACGTGTCGAGATCCAGCGCATTGAGCTTGTCGGGTCGATCCAGCCTGACCTCGGCTACGTGATCCTCAATGGTGATGACAATGCGATCGTTCAATGGAAATCTCCCCTACTAGACAGCCAGCTTGCACTTGCCATTGCGCAGCACGAGGGTGTCGCGCTCCTTAACGCTGCAACTGAATGACACGACGTCGCCGTCCTGCCACATATCGGTCGTTATCGTATCGCCCGGAAGCACCGGCGCTGAAAAGCGCGCATCGAATTCCCGAATTAGCGTGTAATCGTAGTCACAAATCGTCTTCAGGATAGCCCTGCAGGCGACCCCGAACGTGCACAGGCCGTGCAGAATCGGTCGCTCGAAGCCAACCTCTCGCGCCTTGGCCGGATCCGCATGCAGCGGATTCCTGTCGCCGGTTAATCGATACAGCAAGGCCTGGTCCAGGCGCGTCGTGATGTCACAACTCAGATCGGGTTCGCGGCGCGGCACCCGGTGTGGCGGGATGCCTTTGCCTTTCGGTCCGCCGAAACCGCCGTCACCGCGCGCCATGATCGTACAACCCATATTGAAGATCACGGTATCGTCGCTGGCCAGCCGGCCTTCCGCTTCGAGCAGGATCAATGCACCGCGCTGCGGGCCGCGGTCGAACGCATCGACAACCCGCTTGTTGATCAGGAGATCCGCCGCAGGCGGCAAGGGACGAAACAGGTGAAGCCGCTGTTCCGAGTGCAGGATCTGACCATAGTCCCAACCCAGGCCCACCGGGAACATCTCGGGGACCAGGGCCGTCGCCAGCGTGGGCACCGTCTTTAGCGGCGCACCCTGTTCGTATACGTAGTCGAGTTCGTTTTCGTCGAGCGGGTCCGTGCCCATGCCGACGCCGAGCGCATACAGCATGGAATCGGCGTCGGTGTAACTGAACGGAAGGTCGTTTTCTACCTTGGACAGCAGCGTGTCGTAATCAAGTGCCATGAGTCATCCGTGTTTGGCGGCGTGTGTCCAGCCCAAGTCTGCCAGCGGTTGCACGGCTTTGACAGCCTGCGACGCGTGGGCGCTCGCCGCCGTTCCATCTCTGACCCTGCCCGCAATACCCTGCAATATGGCCGCAAGCCTGAAGAAGTTGAATGCAAAATAGAAATCGCGTCCCGGAATTCCGTCGCCGCGGCCCGTGCGTTCGCAATAGCGTGCGATATAGGCATCCTCGTCGGGAATGCCCAGGTCGGCAAGCGGTTTGCCCGCCAGGCCGACAGACCCGATGCCGATTTCCGGCATCTGCCAGGCCATGAGGTGATACGTGAAGTCGGCGAGCGGATGCCCGATCGTCGACAGCTCCCAATCAAGTACCGCGATGACTTTGGGTTCGGTCGGGTGGAGAACCATGTTGTCGAGACGAAAATCACCGTGCACGACGCTCACCGAATCGTCGGTTGGGATATTGCCCGGGAGCCATTCAATGAGCTTGTCCATGGCGGCAATCGTCCCCGTCTCCGAGGCGCGGTATTGCCGGGTCCAGCGTGAAATCTGGCGTTCGAAGTAGTTTCCCGGGACGCCAAAATCGCCGAGGCCGATAGCTTCGTAGTCGATCGTATGCAGTCGGGCGATGGTCTCGTTGACGTTATCGTAGATGGCGCTGCGCTCAGCCGGCTCCATGCCCGGCAGATCCAGTTCCCAGAAGATCCGTCCATCCACGAATTCCATGACGTAAAACATCGTTCCGATGACCTCTGCGTCGTCGCAAAGGATGTACGGGCGCGGTACAGGGAACCCGGACGCGTGCAGCGCGCTGATCACGCGAAACTCACGATCGACGGCATGCGCGGATTTGAGCAGCTGGCCGGGGGGTTTGCGCCGCAGAACGTAAAGCCCGGACGCCGCTTGCAGCAGGTAGGTCGGGTTGGACTGGCCGCCTTTGAACTGTGACACGTCCAGCGGCCCCTGAAACCCGTCCACATGGGCATGCAGCCAGGTCTCGAGGCGGCCCACATCGAAGCGATGCCCGTCCCGAACCTTCCGCGTCCCTGTATTTTGATCCTGGCGACCGCTCATGGCCGCAGAGTGTACCGTCACATGCGGAAAATGCCGAACGGCTTTTCTCCGGGTGGAACATGCTGCATCGCGACGGCGAGGCCGTGCGCGAGTACCGCACGGGTCTCCAATGGGTCAATGACGCCATCGTCCCAGAGACGGCCACTTGCATAGTAGGGATTGCCCTGGTTTTCGTATTGCGCGCGAATCATGTCTTCGAAGTCGCTTTTCTCGTTTTCAGGCCATGCTTCGCCGCGCGCCTCGATTCCTTCCTGTCGGACCGTCGATAACACCAACGCCGCCTGGTCACCCCCCATCACGGAAATCCGCGCATTCGGCCACATCCACATCTGGCGCGGACCGTAGGCGCGCCCGCACATCGCGTAGTTGCCGGCGCCGAACGAGCCGCCAACGACCACGGTGAATTTCGGAACGTTGGCCGTCGCCACCGCGTTGACCATTTTGGCGCCGTCCTTCGCAATCCCCGCCTGCTCGACCCGTTTGCCCACCATGAATCCCGTGATGTTCTGCAGGAACACGAGTGGGATGCGCCGGCGGTTACACAGCTGCACGAAGTGCGCTCCTTTCTGGGCCGACTCCGGAAACAGGATGCCGTTGTTCGCGACGATACCGACCGGGTAACCATCGATATGCGCAAAGCCGCAGACGAGCGTGGCTCCGTAGAGCTTCTTGAATTCGTGAAACCGGGAACCGTCGACGATGCGCGCAATGACCTCGCGAATGTCATAGGGAAAACGAAATTCCCGGGACACGATGCCGTAAATGTCTTCCGCTGGATAAATCGGATCCTCGGTCTCGCGTCGAACCGCGGCTGACTCACCACCGACATTGAGATTGGCGACAATGTCACGAGCAATGGCCAGTGCGTGCGCATCGTCGTCGGCGAGGTGGTCGGTCACGCCTGAGATACGGCAGTGAACGCTACCGCCGCCGAGCGTTTCGGCGTCGACAACTTCGCCGGTAGCCGCTTTTACGAGGGGCGGGCCGCCAAGAAAAATGGTGCCCTGGTTGCGCACAATGACCGACTCGTCGCACATTGCCGGGACGTAAGCCCCGCCTGCGGTACAGGACCCCATGACGACGGCGATCTGCGCTATGCCCTCCGCTGAAAGGCGCGCCTGGTTGTAGAAGATCCGGCCGAAGTGGTCGCGATCCGGGAACACCTCGTCTTGCCTCGGCAGGAACGCGCCGCCGGAATCGACCAGGTAGATACAAGGCAGGCGATTCTCCAGGGCGATCTCTTGGGCGCGCAGGTGTTTCTTCACCGTCAAGGGGTAATAGGTACCGCCCTTCACCGTGGCGTCATTGGCGACGATCATGCACTCGGTATCATTAATCCGACCTATGCCCGTCACGATGCCGGCACTCGGCACATCGTCGCTATAGACCTGCCAGGCGGCCTGGCGGCCGACCTCGAGGAAATGTGCGCCCTCATCGAGCAGACCGTTGATGCGATCGCGCGCCAGCAGCTTGCCGCGCTTCAGGTGTTTTTCGCGGGAGCGCTCGGGGCCGCCCTGCATGACGTAGTCATCCACCTCGCGCATGCCCTTGACCAACTCCTCATGGACGGCCTGGTTCTTCTCGAAATCATCCGACTTGCGGTCAACTTTTGTCTGGATTACTGGCATCGGGTCACTTGGTTGCGTTAAACAGTTCGCGGCCAATCAGCATACGCCGAATCTCGCTCGTACCTGCGCCAATCTCGTAGAGCTTGGCGTCGCGCCACAGGCGTCCCGCCGGGAATTCGTTGATGTACCCATTGCCGCCCAGCGCCTGGATCGCCTCACCGGCCATCCATGTCGCTTTCTCGGCAGCTACGAGGATACATCCGGCCGCGTCAAAGCGAGTAGTCAGCCCTCGATCGCAGGCCCGCGCTACCGAGTAGACGTAGGCCCGGCAGGCATTCATCGTCGTGTACATATCGGCGATCTTTCCCTGCATGAGCTGAAATTCGCCAATGGGCTGCCCAAACTGCTTTCGGTCATGAACATACGGCATCACGAGATCCATGCACGCGACCATGATTCCGAGCGAACCCCCGGCGAGCACCACGCGTTCGTAGTCGAGTCCGCTCATCAGGATCGCCGCGCCCTTGCCTTCCTCGGCGAGCCGGTTTGCCGCCGGAATGCGGCAGTCGTCCAGGAGCACCTCGCTCGTGTCGGAGCCACGCATGCCGAGTTTGTCCAATTTCTGGGGTGTCGAATACCCGGGCGTGCCGCGCTCTACGATGAACGCGCTGACGTTGTTCTTTTCCGCATCCGGGCCGGTCTTCGCGTAGACAATCATGACGTCCGCGCCCGGCCCGTTCGTGATCCACATCTTCGAGCCGTTGAGAATGTACTCGTCGCCGTCGCGCACAGCGGTGGTCCGCATACCCATTACATCAGAACCGGCGCCGGGCTCACTCATCGCAAGAGCGCCCAGGAATTCCCCCGCCACGAGCTTCGGCAGGTATTTTTGTTTTTGTTGTTCATTGCCCCAGCGACGCAGCTGGTTCACGCATAGATTCGAATGCGCACCGTAAGACAATCCCACCGCGCCCGACGCGCGACTGATCTCTTCCATGGCAATGACATGCGCCAGGTAGCCCAGTTCAGAGCCACCGTATTCGCCTTCAACCGTGATACCGAGTAAGCCCAGCTCACCGAACTCGGGCCACAGGTCCCGGGGAAACTGGTTTTGCGCATCTATTTCGGCGGCGCGAGGTGCGATGCGGTCCGTTGCAAAGTTGCGCACTGTCTCGCGTAACAGATCAAGGTCCTCGCCGTGACCAAAATCGAATTCAAACATGATCGACTACCCTCGCGGATGGTGCACGTAATTCCCCATTGTCCGGGTCGAGTGACACCGGATGAATACCAATCGCGCGGTAGGAATAGTCAGTCGTTACTGGCTAGCAATTCAACAGAATGCAATTTCGTGCTGACCAGCCAGTGCTGCTATCCGCCAGATGTTCATGACCTGCAAGCCTCCTCATCCTTGTG